>NZ_JBQFVE010000005.1:0-329839 GCF_056539605.1 Ruegeria sp. BA2
GCTGGCGCTTTCAAAGGCCTTGCAGCTTTCGACACTTGACCTGAGCCGTTCATATAAGTCCGCGAAGTGCTAGTTGGACGACCATCGGATTCTGCGTCTGCAGCGAATGGCAGGAAAGCGGGCTGCGAACGCAGCAAATTTACTGGTATCTGAAAGGCAGGTTTGGGCCGCTATGAACCCAAAACTCAAATGGTGCTTCAAGGAATTATTCCAAGGCTTTCAGCAAACTTGGTAATCGTGCGCCTTGCAGCATGATGTGATCGCGCATCAAAGTGTTCGCAGTTGCTCCATCCTTGTTGAAAATCGCGTCGGCAATCTGCTCATGCTCTTCGACCGATTTTTCCAGTCGACCGACAACTTCATATGGCAAAAGCCGGTAGACGTTGATGCGAGCTTGAAGTCGCTCCAGTTGATCACTGAGCCATTCGTTTCCGGCTGCTCGGTGAATGGCTGCGTGAAATACGAGGTTTGCAGCGGCGTAGGCAGTTGGGTCTTCTTTCGCGGCTGCGTCCTTGCATTGTTGCAAGCCTTCTTGGATCGACTTTTTGTGTGAAAGCGTCAAAGACTCGCTGGCTAAACGCGCCGCCATCCCTTCAAGTTCCGCCGCGACTTCGAATAAGTCGTTCAACTCTTTCGCAGACAAAACGCGTACTATGGCACCTTTGCGAGGCCTCGTTTCGAGAAACCCGCCATCCACCATTGACCTTATCGCTTCGCGTATTGGAGTGCGGCTGACGCCAAATCTTTTGGACAGTTCAGCCTCTTCCAACTGATCGCCAGGCTTCAGTAACCCACTGAAAATCTCGTTTTTTATCTGCTCGATAAGCATATCTGATGCGCGCGGCATGGCTGCTCCTTTCCAACATTTTCATACAGTGCAGCGGATTCCAATTCCATACAAAAAAGCATCAAAAGGATTTTTTTAGTTGCTATATGTATACATATAAGCCATGTAATAATCCACAAGGAGGAATCACAATGAAATATTTTGCACGATCAACTGCATTGGGCTTGGCGCTTTTTGCGGGCAACGCACAGGCGGAAGAGCTGCGCCTCTCTCACCAATGGTCGACCGCAGATGTCAGGCATGAGGTCGCTCAAATCGTTGCTGATGAAGTCGCCGCCGCGGATGTGGATCTTGAGATCAAGATCTTCCCGTCCAAGTCGCTCTTTAAGCCGCGTGAACAGTATCGACCTCTGTCACGGGGGCAGCTTGATATGACGGTTTTCCCGCTGTCCTATGCAGGTGGGCAACAACCGTCATTCAACCTCACCCTGATGCCGGGTCTTGTGAAGAACCACGATCATGCTGCGCGTTTGAGCCAGTCTCCCTTCATGGAGGCGCTCGAAGAAAAGATGGCTGAAGATGACGTGATGGTTCTTGTGCACGGTTATCTGGCAGGCGGCTTTGTCGGTAAGGACAAGTGCATCACCAATCCCTCCGATGTCGAAGGACTGCAAACCCGCGCCGCCGGAAAGTCTTTTGAGCAAATGTTGGTAGGGGCGGGTGCATCGATTACGTCGATGGCCTCGTCAGAAATCTACTCGGCCATGCAGACGGGTGTTTTAGACGCAGCAAACACATCATCTTCTTCGTTTGTGTCCTACCGGATTTTCGAACAGGTCGCGTGTTATACGCCGGCCTCCGACATTGCGCTGTGGTTCCTGTATCAGCCGCTTCTGATGAACAAATCCACGTTTGAAGGCTTGTCGGATGAGCAGCAGGCCGCACTCCTCGCCGCAGCGGAGAAAGCCGAGGCGCATTACCTCGAACAGGCGAAGCTTCAGGACGCGAAATCGGTTGAGGTCTTCAGCGCGGCCGGCGTGGAGATCGCTGAAATGACCGTGGAGGACTTCCAAGATTGGCAAACGCTGGCGCAAGAGACGTCATATGCCACTTTTGTCGCCGAAGTTCCCGGCGGTCAGGAGCTTTTGGATCTCGCTTTGGCCGTCGAATAGCCCTGTTGCGTCCGGGGCCAATGCGCCTCGGACAACATTTTCACTACAGCAAAGGACGCCCGCCATGTCCGGACACGCCCCTGCAGCAATTGCTCGAACGACAAGTGACAACCAAATCGTTCGATCTATCCACAAAGTTTCAAGCGCCGCCGGTTGGTGCTCTGCTTTGATGATCCTGACAGCTGTCGTTCTGACTTGTCAGATGATCTTTGTTCGATTTGTCCTGAATGGATCGACTGTGTGGCAAACAGAGATCGTCGTCTATCTCGTCATCGCCGCAACTCTGGTCGGGTTGCCATTCGTTCAATATCAGCGGGGGCACGTCAATGTTGACTTGATCCCATTGGCACTGCGGGGGCGCGCTCGGTTTGGCCTTGCAGTTCTGACCCTCAGTTTGTCCATCATCATCACGGCGGTGCTGCTATTCTACGGCTACGAGTATTGGCACTTTGCCTACAGGCGTGGTTGGACATCTGACACGGTCACAGCCGTTCCGCTGTGGATCCCGTATCTGTCGCTACCTGTCGGTTTCGGTTTGTTGCTTCTCCAACTTCTCGCTGATCTTGTTGCCCTTTTTACAAAATCTGAAACCCCATTTGGGTTGGAGGCATAACGATGGACCCCCTCATCCTTGGCGCCCTTGTTGGCGTTTGCACTATCCTCGTTCTTTTCTCTGGCGTGTCCGTTGCCATAGGCTTGATGATCGTCTCTGCTGGGTTTTTGTTGGTCTTCGATGGCATTCGGTCGTTAGAGCTGATGCCAGAGATTTTCTTTGGAAAGCTCGACAGCTTTGCGCTTCTCTCGATCCCGATGTTCATCATCATGGGGGCATCTATTGCATCCACACGAGCGGGCGCGGACCTGTATGAAGCACTCGAAAGATGGCTCACGCGCGTCCCCGGCGGGCTGGTGGTCTCGAACCTGGGTGCCTGCGCATTATTCGCTGCAATGTCCGGTTCGAGCCCCGCAACTTGCGCTGCGATTGGCAAAATGGGCATTCCAGAAATGCGCAAACGCGGCTACCCGGAAGGGATCGCAACGGGTTCTATCGCGGCAGGCGGCACGCTGGGTATCCTGATCCCGCCTTCGGTCACGATGATCGTCTACGGGATCGCGACAGAGACTTCGATTGGCCGTCTGTTCCTGGCTGGTGTCTTACCCGGTCTGCTTTTGGTGGGGCTCTTCATGGTTTGGTCGCTCTACGCGACCTGGCGATCCGGCGATACCGCGCTGCTGACCGCGCGCAGTTATTCCTGGAGGCAAAAGTTCGAAGTTCTGCCGCGTGTTCTGCCGTTCGTCGCCATCATCATCGGCGTTCTTTACACCATGTACGGCGGCGTTGCCACGCCGTCAGAAACGGCAGCAGTCGGCGCGATCCTGTGCCTTGTCGTGGCCATCGTTATCTACAAACTTTGGGACATCCACAAAATCTGGATGATCCTGCAGGACAGCACCAAGGAAAGCGTGATGATCCTGTTCATCATCGCCGCGGCTGGCGTGTTCTCTTACATGCTGTCGAGCCTTTTCATCACGCAAAGCATTGCGACCTGGATCGGGACGCTGGATGTGAACCCTTGGGTTTTGATGATTGCAGTGAACATCTTCCTGATCATTGCGGGCTTCTTCCTTCCACCCGTTGCAGTGATCCTGATGGCGGCGCCGATCTTGTTGCCGATCATCACGACTGCTGGCTTTGATCCAATCTGGTTTGCAGTGATCCTGACGATCAACATGGAAATCGGGCTGATCTCTCCACCCGTTGGCCTGAATCTTTATGTCATAAACGGTATCGCCCCGGATATTTCGTTGAAGACCATCCTTACCGGTTCCCTCCCTTTCGTCGCCTGCATGTTGATCGCCATCATTTTGCTTTGTGTCTTCCCGGGCATCGCAACCTGGTTGCCCGAAGCCGTCATGGGCCCCGCGCTCTAACCCTATCTCCTGAAAGGAAAGACCATGTCTTTTGCTACAAAGTACCGCCGCGTTGGCCTGATTGTTCCCAGCTCTAACGTCACCATGGAAACGGAAATTCCTGCGCTTTTGAAAGCGCGGGGGACGATCCTGCCTGATCGTTTCGCGTTCCACTCGTCTCGCATGCGGATGAAAAGTGTGGTGAAGGAAGAGCTTGAGGCTATGGACGCAGATAGCCAGCGTTGCGCGGTCGAGCTGTCCGACGCAGCAGTCGAAGTACAGGCTTATGCGTGTCTGGTCGCGATTATGTCCATGGGGTTGGGCTATCACCGAAAATCCGAAGCCAAACTCAATCAAGCGACCGTCGACAATGGATGCCCGACTCCTGTCCTGAACTCTGCGGGCGCGCTCATCGATGGAATGAAGGATCTCGGGATCAAAAAGGTCTCGATCATCTGCCCGTATATGAAGCCGCTCACGAAAATGGTTGTGGATTATATCGAGAACGAGGGTATCGAAGTGCAGGACTTCCTTGCACTGGAAATTCCGGACAACCTCAAAGTCGCGTCACAAGACCCAACAGCTCCTGCCGAGCTTTGGCGCAAGCTTGATACACGCGGTGTCGATGCCATTGTTGCATCTGCCTGTGTCCAAATGCCGTCGCTCCCATCAATCGAAATGATTGAACGTGCGTCCGGACTTCCAACTCTGTCAGCCGCCGTTGCAACGACGCGCCAAATATTACGTCGTCTGGATTTGACTGAGGTTGCACCGGGCGGCGGTGCACTGCTGTCAAACGGCATGACAGCGTCCTTGCAAGAAGTGGCCTGATTATTTTCTGCGCTGCTCTCCCGTGGGGCAGCGTATTTCCAAGCGAGACCAAATCGTGAACCGTAAACCGAAAACTGAAGCTTTAGAAGTGTCGCATCAGGTATCCATCTATCCGATTACTCAAGCGACAACAGCAACGTTTACGGAACTCTATTTTCGGCTGACTTTCCTGTTCTTTATTCAACGCGGCAGCAAATACGTTCTGCACCCGACCCAAGGCGAAATGCTTGGCGAAGAAGGGGATTTGATGATCTTTCCACCGGGCGCCATGGTCACCATGGAAAACCGGCCGGTCATGAATGAAACCTACCGCGCTTTGGGAGTCTGCTTTTCTCACGATTTGGTGGATGGCGTTTTCTCTGATGTGCCCAAAACGCAGGCTGAAAGGGGCGTCCAAATTGTTAGAGCTTCAGAGCATAATCCGTCTGATATCCTCAGCTTGATCACAGATACGCTGAACAACGCCTCGCTTCCGGAAATGATCAAACAGCATCGACTACTGGAGCCTTTGCTCTGGCTGCGCGCTCAGGGATTCAATCTGCCGACGCAAGTTGAAGACGATCCAATCAGTCGAGTCCGCCGCTTGATTGAAACGGACCTTAGCCATCCATGGATGGCCGGGGAAGTCGCCGACCATTTCGCGAAGAGCGAAGCCACCATGCGACGATGGCTGTCAAAAACAGGTCACGGGTTTGCGAAGATTTTATTGCACACGCGATTGGAACGAGGGTTGAGTCTGCTGCAAACCACAGACAGCCAAATCTCCGCAATCGCAATGGATTGCGGTTTTAAAACGCCATCTCATTTTTCGGACGCTTTCCAAAATAGGTTCGGGATCAGGCCAAAAGACATCCGTTCAGCGAAAGGTTGATCGAATTTCGACATTAGTTGCGTGGCTGCCGGAGGCGGCACCTGCGCGTGGTGTTTAATTTAGTTCCATCGACAATACCAAAGTTCGGGAAAGGAACTGAACAATGCTACGCACAACTCTTCTTGCGTCCCTGCTGGCCGCAAGCGGTTTGGCTTCCTCTGCTGCGGCGGATACCTTCAAACTGACCAGCCCTCATATCGCAGAAGGCACGCAGCTTGACGCAGCCCAGGTTTTCCAGGGCTTTGGTTGTGAAGGCGGTAACGTTGCCCCGACACTGGCCTGGACCGGCGCACCTGAGGGTACTGAAAGTTTCGCGGTCACGGTCTACGACCCAGATGCGCCAACTGGTTCTGGCTGGTGGCACTGGTTCGCTTTCAACATCCCGGCAGAAGTAAGTGAATTGCCCAGCGGCGCGGCGGTCCCGAAAGGTGTAGTGGAACTGACCAACGACTATGGCGCGGAAGGCTTCGGCGGCGCATGCCCACCGCCGGGTGAGGTGCACCGCTACAACTTCACGGTTCATGCTCTCGGCACCACTCTGGAGTTGGACAACTCCGTCAGCAATGCACTGGCCGGGTTCATGGTGAACGCCAACAGCCTGGCCTCTTCCACCATCACAGCCGTCTACAATCGTTAACCACTTGCGCCTCGGGTTGGCACCGGGGCGTGACGTTTCCTTAAGGAGAACACCCATGAAAACTACAATCAACAGCTTTGCCAATGGCTCACCGATACCCGCTAAGTTCGCCTTTGGAAGAATTCCGACCAAAGGTCGCTTCGCATTGTCGAATAACGTGAACCCTTCGATCGCGTGGAACGACGCACCTGAAGGTACAAAGTCCTTCGCCATCATTTGCCATGACCCAGATGTTCCATCATCCGGAGACGATGTTAATCAAGAGGGTAGAACGGTTCCAGCCGATCTGCCACGTGTTGATTTTTACCACTGGGTTGTAGTGAACATTCCAGCGAATGTATCCGAGATTTCAGAGGGCGCAGACAGTCTTGGGGTTACGGCCAAAGGCAAAACCGCGGGCCAGCGTTCCTACGGCCGTACCGGGATCAACAGCTACACAGACTGGTTTGCTGGCGATGATGAAATGGGCGGGAACTACGGCGGTTATGACGGCCCGTGCCCACCTTGGAACGACAGCATCATCCATCACTACCACTTTACTGTCTATGCATTGGACATTGACCAGCTGGATCTACACGGATCCTTTACCGGGGCAGACGCGCTGGCGGCCATGAAAGGTCATGTCCTGGCAAATGTCTCCCATATCGGCACCTACAGCATGAACCCCGACGTAGTTGCCTTAGCAGTCTAATCACCGGGAGCCTCTTAAAGGCGAGGCTTCCGCTCCCCAAGGGTCGACCCATGTTTTACGAACCGCAAAACGGCCACGGTCTGCCGCACAATCCCTTCAACGCGCTCATCACACCAAGACCGATTGGCTGGATTTCCACCCGCGGCGCAGATGGATCGGAGAACCTCGCACCGTATTCGTTCTTCAATGGTGTCTCTTACTCCCCTCCGCAGGTCATGTTTGCATCAACGTCCAGCAAAGAGGGCCGCCAACGCGGTAAAGACTCTATCGGCAACGTGATCGATACAGGGGTATTCTGTGTCAACGTAGTCGGGCACGAAATGCGCGACGCGATGAACAAGACCTCTTTGTCGGCTAGCCGCGATGTCGATGAATTTGAACTCGCCGGGCTCGAACGCACTGAATGCGAAACGATCCCTTGTTCACGTGTGGGCCACGCCCCTGCGAGTATGGAGTGTAAACTGACCAAGGTTGTAGACCTGCCTGGCAGCTCCAATATCGTAGCCTTTGGTGAAGTCACAGGCATTCACCTCAACGAAAAATATCTGATCAATGGCATCTTCGATGTTACCAAGTTCCAACCCTTGGCACGTTTGGGCTACCAGGACTATGCGCGCGTGACAGAGCTGTTCAGCCTCAAGCGGCCAAGCGGGTAAATCTCTTCAAAGGGCAGAGGAATTGATTTTTTTCTGGGCAAGCCAGTCAGACAGAGACAAAAACTCCTAGGTTGGCAAATTACTTCACGTCGGCCATCAGTAGCTTTGTTGCGCTTAGAGAGTTATTTGACCAATGGCCGTGCCACACTGCAGCGAACGGCAGCTATGCATATTGCGACCGCAGCATATGGAGAGGGTGCCCAAGGTCTGCTAAGGGCCGTTCGCCACACTCATTTTCAGGCCGTGGGCGCCATGCTGGCAAGTGACGGCGCTGAGCTAATAGGTCTCGAACCAAACTGGCATCTGGATTAGCCGTCTCGAAACATCGACTGGTAGTTTGAGGGTGATGTGCGGAGGTGTCTGTGGAACGCTCTGCGCATCCTCTCTTGATCGCGAAAGCCGCAGGTCTTCGCCACAGACTTCATGTTGTGCTTCGCCTCAATTAGAAGGTTGCGTGCGGCATCCACCCTCATCTTCTCAAGGGAGTGGGCGGGGGGCAAACCCACGCTCGCGGCATAACGACGCGAGAAACTTCGGGAACTCATTGAGCATCTTTCGGCCATATCGCTGACGCTGATGGATTGGGCCAAGTTGTGCCTCAACCAGTCATGCAACGCCGCAAACTCGCCTTCAGCATCGCGCGTTTGGCGCGCAAGATCAGAACTAAATTGCGACTGGCCCGATGATCGGATCATGGGCGTGACCAGTGATCTGGCCAATTGCAAGGCAGGCGCGGACCCCAAGTCTTCACGGACAATGGCGAGTGCCATATCAATGCCTGCAGTGATGCCAGCAGACGTCCAGACCGAGCCATCCTTTATGAAGATCGGGTCCTCTTCGACTTCGACGCTAGGAAACCGCTCTGCAAGCAGGCTGCAATCCTCCCAATGGGTCACTGCTCGACACCCATCAAGCAACCCCGCCTTCGCAAGGACAAACGCACCGCAACAGATTGAGCAGATGCGCCTTGCGTGTCTCGACATCTCTTTTATTCCACAGACCAACCTCGCATCGGTTTCCGCAACCTCCGCCCCGTCGCCACCAACAACAACCAAAGTGTCGATCCGCACCGCATTTGATCCATCGTAGAGCTCGAAAAGGGGCACAGTGTCTATCGGAACGATTGTATTCGTTGAGACCGGACCTCCTTCAACGGATGCGACATGGGTGTTGTAGGCAAGATCACCGGTGCCGCTCTCGCAAGCTCGGCTGAAGACGTGCAGAGGCCCAACTAGGTCAAGCAGAACGATGCCAGGATAGACAACAAACACGACGTTCGGTTTGTCGGGGTCGGGATTAGGTAGATTGGCATGATTAGGGGGCATGTTGTCATTTATGCCACCGGCAGGACCATTTATCTAGTGAAAGGCAGTTGATGGAGACACGCTATGAAAACGCTGGCCGCTTTGGTTTTTCCCGGGTTCCAAACGCTGGATTTCTTTGGGCCGATGGAGATGCTGGGAGATCCTAAATATGAGATCGAGATCATAACCGTTGCACAAAAGAACGCCCCGGTGACTAGCCGCCATGGTCAAAGGATCGTGCCCGACATCACTATCGCTGAACGTTCCACTTACGACTTTCTATTGATCCCTGGTGGGGATGCTGCGTTAAAAGAATGTACCAATGCAGAGATGCTTCAGTGGATAAGGGACGTCTCCGTTTCAGCGGAACGTGTGATGGCCGTTTGCACAGGCACAATTGTCTTAGGAATGACCGGCCTGCTGGATGAAAGACGTGCAACAACCAACAAGCAAGACTATACTGCGACTATCCATCACGCGCCCAAGGTCGATTGGGTGAAAGAGGCACGATGGGTTGAAGACGGGAAGTTCTATACGTCCTCTGGTGTCTCAGCAGGCATGGATATGGCTTTGGCTGTCCTCGCAAATCTCTATGGTGAACAGAAAGCCGAAGAAACGGCAGTTGGTACGGAATATTCATGGCACCGAAATCCACATCAGGACCCTTTTGCAAAACTCGCCGGGTTGGTGTGATGGTTGAGGTGGACCCGTTCCCTCATCGTGAAAGCAGCCAGAAACGAAGGCACACAACTGGTTTTGCGTCAACGGCTTGCCAGAAGGCCGAGCTGTGGATTGCGCTTCTAGCCTTTCGTTACGGAGTTGCCACCGTCAGCGGTCATGGCGCTGCCCGTAACGAACGAGGACTGATCCGAGATTAGGAACAGAGCGGCCTTCGCAATTTCTTCTGCTTCCGCCATACGTTTAAGAGCATGAATGCTGGCGACCCGCTCGTGCGCCTTGGGGTCGTCGCCCGCCATTTCGGTTTTAGTTCCACCCGGCAAGAGAGCATTTACACGAATGTTCTCGGTACCATGTTCTACGGCCAGAACCTGTGTCAGCCCAATAAGACCCGCTTTGGAAGCGGCATAGGCCGCCATGCCCGGGAGACCGATTGTGTGACCCACAAATGTTGAGGTGAACACGATTGAGCCACCGCCTCGCTTGTTCAGCGACGGAATCTGATGCTTTGCCGCATGAAACGCACTGGTCAGGTTGGTTGCAATGACATTGTCCCAATTGGCGTTTGTCATTTCTGTAATCGGTCCCATGTCTCCCATGACACCGGCGTTATTGAAGGCTGCGTCAAGCCCGCCGAATTCAGCTTTCGCCAATTCGACTAACTCTTCCGCGTAGGACAAATCAGCGACATCTCCCGCCAGAAAGGCCGCTCGTCCGCCGCTGTCGTGGATCTTGTAGCTGAGGCCAGCCAAACGGCTTTCCCTCCGAGCTCCAAGCACAACGTTGGCGCCGTTTGCGGCAAAAAGCGCAGCCGCCGCCTCACCAATTCCTCTGCTTGCACCTGTGATGATCACAGTCTTGTTCTCAAGTAGCATAATATCTCCAGTTCTGAACTTTCGAGCAGGAGATACGTTTGTGCCAATGTCGGAACGATCCATTTCTTGCGCTTCCTGAGGTCTTGTCAGAAGAACTTTGCTTGAGCGCTGCAGGGCGGTTGGTCCGCGCAGCAACATACATTGAATTCTACAGAACGTCTGCGGTCTTGTAAGAGTAACTTGGCTTGAGGCGGGCAGGGCGGTTGCGTAACTTTTGCCCATGACCAGACCTGCCTCTTTCAAATACTTCAAAACCAGTCCCGAGATCATCCGCCTTGCTGTGATGTTGTACGTCCGTTTCCCGCTCTCGCTTCGGAATGTCGAAGATCTGTTGCACGAGCAAGGCATCGACGTGAGCCACGAAACTGTCCGATATTGGTGGAACAGGTTCGGGCCGGTGTTTGCTGCTGAGATCAGACGGAAGCGTGTTCAGCAACTGCGCGCGTTCTCGAAATGGAAGTGGCACGTGGACGAGGTTTTCGTGAAGGTAAATGGCAAGCGGCGTTATCTTTGGCGGGCTGTTGATCACGAAGGTGAGGTACTGGAAGCCGTTGTCACCAATCGCCGAAACAAGCAAGCGGCATTGAAATTCCTCAAGAAATTGATGAAGCGGCACGGTTGCGCCGAGGAGGTCTTCACAGATCGCTTCGCTTCTTACAAGGCTGCGCTTAGAGAAATGGGCGTGCTCGAAAAACAAAGGACGGGCAGGTGGCTCAACAACCGCGTCGAGAACTCGCACCTGCCTTTCCGACGACGCGAACGCGCGATGCAACGTTTCAGGCGCATGCGAAGTTTACAGAAATTCGCCTCCGTTCATTCCTCCGTCTACAACCACTTCAATCAGGAAAGATCGCTCACCAGTCGAGACACCTTCAAGCTGACCCGCGCCGCCGCTCTTACCGAGTGGCGTAAACTTTGTTCCGGATAGGTTCACGGCTTCCGCGGCAAACTGACACTGATTCGAATTCGTCTGACAGCACCTTTCTAGGCTCCTTACAGATGTCCCTAACTTACAAATACAGCTTTACTTCCGATTTGTCCGCGCTCTGTGAATTCGTCCAACCACAGATTTCGCAGGCGCGGCGAAGGTCTGGAATGACGGGCGCGCGCCGCAGCAATGAGACTATGCGATGAAAGTCCGCTCTGGACCGTCCGTGCAAAGGAAAGTGGTGCCGAGGAATGGGCCTTCACTGCGGATCGGGACGTAATGGGTTACGCACGGACCGCGCTATCAGACTAAGAACCAGTGCTCTGATAGCACGACATGGTTCACGTATGCCTTAATCGGCGTTAGTCTCCGGTCATAGAAGCGCTGAAAAGGAGCCGCCCAATGTCCCTATTCTCTAAGCTCTTCGGTGGCGTCGAAAAGTCGGAGTCGGAGCCAGTCTCATACAAAGGATTTGAGATCTTCCCCGACCTGATGCCCGAAGGCGGCAAGTACCGTCTTTTGGCCCGTATCGAAAAAACCATCGATGGAGATCGCAAGACCCATACGGTGATCCGGGCAGATGTTTTTGAAACCCGGGATCAGGGTGAAAGCTTCAGCATCGCCAAGGCGAAGCAGGTGATTGACGAGCAGGGCGAACGCATTTTCGCCTCAGTAAACAGGTAACCTAATGTAAGCGCGCAATCGACGGGTGCCATTTGGACGGCATCTGGCGAGCCACGTATGAGTAGGTTACAACTTGCAAGTCGGACTGCTGCAGGCCTTAGGCGGGCCGCACCGCAGCGAAGGTGACCAGGGTCGAACGGCAGGAATGGACCGGCCTGGAAGTCAGCCCCTGCCCTGGACGTGGCGATGCTGCGCTGCCATCGATGGCGGCAGAGAGCCCAAATTGGACGTTCCGGTTCCGGGAAAACCAGGCACTGCTCAGCGCAGTTCAATAAATTTGGTCCGAGCTAACGACGCCAACTGCGCTATGTTGCTAAGACCATCATACATCTCAAGATGCCTTTATTTTATGCGTTTAATCGGAAGACCCCGGACAACCGAACTCAAATAACTTGAATATTCTGAGTTGATCGTGAGACTTATGTTATGAGTGAGTATTTTGATGAAATGATCAACGGCGATGGATCGCTCAGAGGTCCGTATGAAGAAATAGGCCGCTGGTTCAATGCTGAAGACGCCTCACGGCTGAGGGCGAAACAGCGCGAAGCCGAAGAAGTTTTCAGGCTAACAGGTATCACCTTTAACGTGTACGGCAAAGCCGAGGCCGAGGAACGTCTGATACCGTTTGATATCGTGCCACGTGTCATTTCGGCGCGAGAATGGCAGCGATTGGAACGCGGTATCGAGCAGCGGGTACGGGCAATTAACGCATTTTTACATGACATTTATCATCGTCAGGAAATTGTACGGGCCGGGCGCGTGCCGGCTGAGATGATTGCCGGTAACGAAGCGTTCCTGCCGCAGATGCTTGGTGTCTCACCGCCCGGCCAGGTTTATACGCACATTGTCGGCGTCGATCTGGTGCGAACCGGACCAGACGAGTTTTTCGTTCTGGAAGACAATGCCCGTACGCCATCCGGGGTCAGCTATATGCTAGAGAACCGGGAAACGATGCTAAAGATGTTCCCCGAGCTTTTTAGCGCGACAAATGTTCGGAATGTTTCTGACTACCCCCGCAATCTGCGGCGGTCGCTTGCAGCCTGCGCACCAGCTTGCGCAGACGGAGAGCCGACCGTCGCGGTGTTAACCCCCGGCATCTATAATTCGGCCTACTACGAACATGCCTTTCTTGCGGATCAAATGGCCGTGGAATTGGTCGAAGGCCACGACCTTCGGGTTGTAGATGGTCGCGTCTGCATGCGCACAACCAGAGGCTATACTCCCATCGACGTGCTTTATCGCCGGGTTGATGACGACTACTTGGATCCGCTGAATTTCAACCCTGATAGCGCATTGGGCGTGCCAGGCATTCTGGACGTTTACCGCGCGGGCGGCATCACGATCGCCAACGCGCCGGGAACAGGCATAGCCGATGACAAGGCTATCTATTCCTACATGCCCGAGATAGTTGAGTTTTACACGGGCGAGAAGCCTTTGCTTCAGAATGTTCCTACCTGGCGGTGCGGCGACCCCGACTCTCTGTCCTACGTACTGGACAATCTATCCGAGCTTGTTGTGAAAGAAGTGCATGGGTCGGGCGGCTACGGGATGCTGATCGGGCCGACTGCCAGCAAAAAAGAGATTTCGGCTTTCCGGGATAAGCTCAAATCGCGGCCTGCGAACTATATTGCCCAGCCGACATTGTCGCTTTCGACAGTTCCGATTTTCGCGCGTTCGGGACTTGCGCCCAGACATGTTGACCTGCGGCCGTTTGTTCTGGTGTCTCCAGACGGGATCAAGATAACACCCGGCGGTCTGACCCGGGTCGCCTTGAAGAAAGGATCACTGGTCGTGAACTCGAGTCAGGGCGGCGGGACCAAAGATACCTGGGTTCTGGAGGACTGACCATGCTGGGAAAAACTGCTGGTGGTTTGTTCTGGATGTCCCGATATCTTGAGAGGGCGGAAAACACGGCCCGGCTGCTTGAAACGGGTCAGAGGATGGCGTTGACCCGAACCAAGAATTCGGCTGAGGAATGGGGTTCTGTTCTGAAAACAGCCGGAGTACTAGACGGGTACTATATCAAGTACGATGAGGTATCGAAAGACAACGCTGTCGATTGGGTCCTACGGGATGCGGACAATCCATCCTCGATCAAGTCCGTTATCAAACAGGCAAGAGACAACGCGCGCCTCGTTCGGACTGCGCTGACCCATGATGTTTGGAGCGCGGTAAATTCCACCTGGATGCAGATTGATAATTCCATGAAGCGTCGCGTGAATGAGCGAGACTTGCCGGCGATGCTGGAGCTTATTCGCCAGCAGGCGGCTCTGGTCCGTGGTGCCACATTGGGAACCATGCTGCGCAATGACATGTTCGACTTCACTCGCATTGGTACGTTTGTCGAGCGGGCCGACAACACCGGACGCATATTGGATGTGAAGTATTACGTTCTTTTGCCCACAGCCTTCTCAGTCGGCTCATCTCTGGACAATATCCAATGGGAAAGCATCCTCCGTTCCGTCGGCGCGGGCGGGGGGTATCGGATTACACATGGTGAAAAAACCCGACCGTCAGATATTGCTCGGTTCCTGATCCTGGATCAGCGAATGCCGCGCAGTCTTCACTTCTGCTGCAGAAAGATTCAAGAGAACCTATCTTATCTGAAAAAAGACTATGGTTTTGCCGGACCTTCGTGTGAGGCGTCAAATACTCTCTACGAGAAATACCTGGACCAGAAGATTTCCGATATCTTTGAATTTGGGCTTCATGAGTACATTCAGGATTTTTTGACGGATCTCGGCAACTTAAGCCGTCAAATCGAGATTGATTATCGGTTCTACGAGTAGCCAAATGAAACTGCACATTCGACACGAGACACGATACGACTTCGACGCGCCGGTCCCCTTCGGGCTGCAGCAACTGAGGAAGACTCCAAAGTCATTTCGCAATCAGAGCATTGTGAGTTGGAACACCCAAATCACCGGCGGTCGCAAAGAGCTGGCATTTGAAGACTACCATCGCAACACCGTGGAATTGATTAGTTTCGACGCGAACACCCAAAGTATCTCGTTGATCTCCGAAGGCGTTGTAGAGGTAGAAGACACCCACGGCGTTTTGGGGCGTCACGAAGGGTCGACGCCCTTGTGGCTGTTCAAAAGGGGCACCACGCAGACGACGCCTGGAAAAGGGGTTGCCGAATTGATAGGCGCTTTGCCCAAATGTGAACTGCTGGAACAGATGCATGCTCTGTCCGAAAAAATTCGAGCTCAGGTCGCGTACCAAATTGGAGGTTCGCACCCAAGCTGGAGCGCGGAAGATGCACTCAAAGCTGGGCGCGGCGTGTGTCAGGACCACGCGCATATCTTCATTACATGCGCGCGACAGATTGGAGTGCCAGCACGCTACGTATCGGGTTACTTGATGATGAACGAAACGGAACTTCAAGACGCGACCCATGCCTGGGCCGAAGTGCATTTGCACGGGCTTGGATGGGTCGGGTTTGACGTTTCAAACGGGATTTCGCCTGACGATCGATACGTACGCGTCGCAACCGGGCTGGACTATGCCCAAGCCGCACCGGTAATAGGGAATAGAATTGGGACAGCGGGCGAGCAATTGACAGTGCAGTTGCAGGTCGCACAGCAGTAACGGAGAGTTTGATGACCTATGCTGTGGGCATGCGGCTGAATCGTGGGCTGGTGTTCATGTCCGATACGCGCACGAATGCAGGCGTGGACAATGTTTCGACCTTCAACAAGATGTTCAACTGGACAATCGAAGGGGACCGGTCGATCACAATCCTAACGGCTGGCAACTTGGCTACTACTCAAGCCACAATAAGCCTTCTGGAAGAGCGAACAAAAGCGCCGGCAGATCGTTCACCATCGATCTTGGAGGCGCCGACAATGTTTCAAGTCGCGCAACTGGTCGCGGCTACGCTGAACGACGTCATCGAGGAGCATGCCCGGTCTGGCCAACAAGCTGACAGCGCTTTTCACGCGACACTCATTCTGGGAGGCCAGATCAAGGGCGGCCCGTCTCGCTTGTTTCTGATCTACCCTGAAGGCAACTTTATCGAAGCGGGTGACGACACCCCGTTCTTTCAGATCGGAGAGACAAAGTATGGTCGCCCAATTCTAGTACGAGCCTATGATCCGGAAATGAGCTTTCCGGAAGCTGTTAAACTCTTGCTTGTGAGTTTCGACTCTACAATCAAAGCCAATTTATCCGTCGGAGCTCCGCTTGATCTGCTTCTGTACAATGAAGACAGCCTTGAAAGTGGTGTGCGATCCAGGTTTGAACCCGACGATCACTACTTTCGCGCTATTTCAGAAGGGTGGGGTGACGCGTTGAAATCTGCGTTATCCAAGCTTCCAGAATACAATTTATCGGGAAAACTGGACGGTTGAACGTCTGCTAAGTCCGCATTGCGTGAGTTTGACCCGCATCGGATATTGTATTTGCAGCGAATGACCGTAAAGCGGGCTGCGACCGCAGCATCGCGCGCCAGTGGTCAATGGCAGGAAGTGCCTTCTAACTCGTGACCGAGGAACCTGCTGAGATGGAGCAGTTATTCCGGCCAGCCTTGCGACAGGCTGGATCGGTCGGACGCCGTCGTTTTGCCCTGGTGTGTCGAGGTCAGTCGTGTGCCGCCTTCTATGGCTGAAAGTTCAAATGTAACCAGGGTTGGTAAATCGAGGTCCGTACTGCGCCATTCCCATGTCATCGAGTTTGGGGGATCTATTGCGACCACACGGCATTCGGTTAGAGTGAAGCGGAAGCTGAACTCGACCAATGTAATCGACGTCCTGACAGACCTGTTCGTACTACGCGGCGCGCCGAGTTTCGTACGTTCTGACAATGGGCCGGAATTTGTCGCCCAGGTTGTCCGAGACTGGATCGCCGCCGTTGGGTGGACGGCTTACATCGAACCTGGCAGCCCGTGGGAGAACGGATATTGCGAGAGCTTCAACGGGAGAATGGGGATGAACTGCTCACCGGCGAGATTTTCTACAGCTTGCGCGAGGCTCAAATTCTGATCGAACAATGGAGAAAACACTACAACAGAAAACGACCCCACAGTGCATTGGGCTATCGCCCGCAAGCGCCCGAAACCATCATCCCAATAGACCACAGGCCAACGATGCACTAACAGTCAATTTCGACCAGACAGATGAGGCTGCTTGCAGTCTTTGCCCGCAACTCGGTAGTAGCCTCGTTTATCTTTTTTGTTAGTTGTTGGTAGGAAACCGTCGTTTGGGCTGGAGCCTATTCATAGGTTCCAGCCCAAGTATTGTTTAGATAAAATCTATGGTGTCGGGCATAGACGGCGTCTCCAGATTTAAAATGTCTGTCGCAATCTCAACAGCCCCGTCGACGACTCCGCCGACGATGGGCAGGCTCGAACCCGCTTCGATCAGATTCAGCATCCAATCTTCGAAGGCGTCGGCAAAGGCGATGTCAGTGGCGCTTGTGTCGGTTGCACTCCCGAGATACGCGTCGAGGTCAACCTGGCCTAAAGTCGGATCACTGGTCTTGAACTCGAAACTGTCGACCGCGTCAATGCCGGTTTGACCGGTACGATCAGCCCAAGTGGCTGTAAAAAGACCATCTTCGAAGGCCTCGCCAAGATCAATCTCTTGCACACCGTCTTCGCCGACGATGCGCAGGGTTTCGATGCGGGTGTCGTCCTCGTGCATGTTCTTAATGCGCACCTCGCCATTTTCACCTTCGATCACCAGATCCTTGCCGCCTTCAACAAAGAAACGCAGGTCGCTGCCATCAAGCGCGCCGGCATCGCGCAGCTCAAGAACGTCGTTTTCACCGCCTCCGCCTCCGGAGATCGTGTCGAGCTTATCACTGGCAAGTTTCAGGAAATCACCGAGTTCACGGGCCGCATCCAGCCCAGCCTCGTCCACATCCATAGAGCCCGTCGATCCGAATGTGTAAAGGTAAGTGTCATTACCCTGACCGCCGACTACATCGCCTCCCGCGTCGGAAACGGAGAGGAAGTCGTTGCCAGCGCCGCCAAAGAACTGCGTACTATCATAGTCCATCAGAGAGCTGATTGTTGTTTGGATGTTGGCGACGGCGTCTTTTGCATCATGGACAAGATCGCCAACTGCATCAGTGAGCTTATTCAGCGGGTTAAGTGCGTCGAGTGTTGCCTTCAGATCATCGACTTTGCCAGTCACGGTGCTCAGCGCGCTACCGAAGACGGTATCAAAGGGGTTATCTACCGGTGTACTCTCACCGTCTTTGTTGGGTTTCAGCATGTTCCAAACGAGATCGGTGAACGTACCGCTGTCCATCATCCAGTCCACTCCGTCCTGGCCGAACGAGAAGTTCGCCTTGTCACCGGTCATGAGCATCAGGTCATCGCCGGTGCCGCCGAAGGAGAAATTGTAGGCACCGCCGCCAAGAAAAATATCGTTGTCCTGGCCGCCCATTTGGAAGCCTAGATCACCGCCAGTCGAAAAGACGTCTTCACCCGCTCCTCCGAACTGAAGGTTGAGCGACGGCGCATTTTCCATGAGCTTTTCCTTCAGAGACTGCTTGTCGGTATCCGTGTCCGGACGAGACATCTCATCCTCTGCTGTGCTGACGTCGTCCGATGTCGACACTTCAGCATCGTCTTTCTGTGCATTCTCGATCTTTTCCTTGATGTGATCGGCAAGCACGCCGAATGGGTCAGCTTCGCCATCACCGCCGCGGCTAATCATGAAGTCGCTGCCGCTGCCACCCATTTGCAACTGGATACCAGCGTCCTTACCGCGTTCCATCGCAAACATTACATCGGTGTCTTCGCCGCCTTCCTGGACGTTGAGCCGCCCGATGCCCACCATCAGGTCAGTACCTTCGCCGCCGAACTGTGCGGTGGCTGTGCCGCCACCGACCATAAGGTCGGCGCCGTCGCCACCGACCTGCAGGTTGCCTTTACCTGCGCCAATTGTGATGTCGGTCTCCGACCCGCCGATCTGGATGTTTGCTTCGCCGCCGGCCAGCATGACGTTGAGGCCATCTGTTCCGATTGAGTTGGCGTATTCGGCCAGCTTATCCGCCGCCTTGTCCAGATCGAAAGCGCCTAGGTCCACGTCCTTTGGAATAGTCGACCATATCTCACCACCAAGCTGGAGGTTACCTTTTCCAGCACCAACGAGCCAATCAACACCGGTGCCACCGATCTGTATATTGGCTGCGCCACCACCGATCAAAACGTCGTTGTCATTGCCGCCATACTGGATGTTAGTTCCACCTGCGCCGACCGCTAGGTCCTTACCGTCGCCGCCGAACTGCACGTTCGTACTGCCGATGGCGAACAGCTTGTCATCACCGACACCCCCGACCTGGATGTTTGTATTGCCCGCCGCCAGAAGCATGTCGTTGCCAGCATCGCCAAATTGCAGGTTGAGGTTCCCGACCCCGACCATAGCGTCTTCACCATTGCCGCCGGACTGCCAGTTGGCGTTGCTAATTGCAACCATCGTGTCAGCTCCGTCTTGGCCGCTTTGGGTGGTCGCCACGACGGCACTTGCTACCATCTTGTCGTCGCCTGCTCCGCCGAACATGACGTTGACACCGCCTGCGCTGATCATGGTGTCGTTGCCTGCGTCGCCAAATACGGTGTTAACGCCACCAACGGCCTTCATCGTGTCGTGGCCGTCATCTCCATGCAGCACGTTGACACCGCCAATGCCGGTGATCTCATCATTGCCGGTGCCCCCGTAAGCTTTGTTGACAGCACCAATGGCTTCGATCTTGTCATCACCGCTGTCACCATACATCTCGTTATAAGCGCCGATGCCTTTCAACGCGTCATTGCCCGACCCGCCATTCATCTTGTTCCACAAGCCACGACCTTCCAAGTGGTCGTTGCCAGATCCACCGGTCATGTAGTTTTTGGCGCCGTAGCCATAGAGCGCATCATTATGGGCGCCGCCATCCATCTTGTTGTAACCACCGTAACCCTTGAGCGTGTCATTGTGGTTGCCGCCATACATGTTGTTGACTGCGCCATAGCCGTAGAGCTTGTCGTTATGGTCGCCGCCATGCATGTCGTTCTTGGCACCGTAGCCTTTGATCGTGTCATTGCTCGTGCCGCCGTTCATATAATTGTAGGCGCCCTTGCCTTCCAAATAATCATGGCCGGACCCGCCATAGACGTAGTTCTTGATTCCTAGGCCGTAGACTTTGTCATTGCCCGAACCACCGTCGAGACGATTATACGCGCCATAGCCATAAAGCTTGTCATGCCCTGAATCGCCATAGAGGTAGTTCTTGGCACCCCAACCCTTGACGACATCGTTGCCCGACCCGCCATAAAGCTTGTTATAGCCGCCATAGCCATAGACCAAGTCATTGCCCGAGCCACCTTTGAGATAGCTCTTGGCCGCATAACTATACATCTTGTCATTGCCGCTGCCGGCGTCCTTGGATACGCTAATTCCGTACAGCTTGTAAGTCTGATGCGGTGATTTTTTTGAACTACCCATGAGAAAATTCCTTTCAGTAGAAGTTGTTTAAAAAGATGAAGTTATGCGGCAACGGCCGCGCTTGAAGTCCAGCTACCGTGGGCGTTACGACCCGGAAACTGAACGATCCTTTTGAGTTGACCGTCGCTACTGCGGCGGGCAGCCCGGAACGCCACACCGGGGAATACGGTGCGGGTCAGATCGCGTGCCATCTTGAAACCGTTACCGAACGGAGCGACGAAATCCATGACCACAGGGCATAGCCCGGAATTCCATTCTTCGGGTGTCAGGCATTGCCCTTCGTTCAAAACGGTGGCTTCGGTGTCCGCGTCGAGATAGGCCCATGTAGCCAACCCAACCGGCATTTCGCCTGAGCGCCAGATCCGCATCTGACCCAGTGCCAACGGTGGCATTATCAGTTGGCAGAACTCGGACAGGTCGCGGTCGCGATAGAGTCCGCATTGGCTCATCAATGCCAGCGCTTCGCCGAGTATGGTGAATTCGGGCGCAGAGAAATTCATAATCAAACCTTTCATTTGAAAGCCGGACGAAATTGATTGGAGAAGGCACCCCCATAACCTTAGCGTGCATCAGAAGCGGCGATTTGACTGGAATGGTCTGCTCGTCAGGCGGGGTAATCTGAAATACAGATTGCCCCGCCACAAACAGGTCAATTGCGGTAAATTCGTCAAAATGACAGATAGGATTTACCTTTGGCCATGGCCGAGAAGTTTTACCCAACGCTTGCAATATCCAACTCGGCGCCGCTAACCTGTCAACGGATCCAGCGCGCAAATACACAGCTGAGAATTGTCAGGAGAAACTATTTGTCTGAAGAGGCAAAAAAGACCCAGGAACTGCCATCATCGCAGTTGGTGAATACGCTCCAGACGGTATTGCTGGCAGAATCGAGGTTCCTGTCTTGCTTGCGGGCAAGAACGGCAGAGATGTGTAAGGTCAAGGGAGACATCGAAGTCATTCAGCGTGAGATGAACCACGAAAACGTGGTTCACATTGCGCGCTTCTTTTTCCTTCTGAAGGCACTGGATTGCTCGAGCCCAGCGGCAATTGAAGCATTGATCGAAGCTCACAATCTGAAGGTCAAACGCTTGCTTGAGGCCTCAGACTTCCGCTTCAGGACGCGCAAAGAACTGCAGAAGTCGGTCTTTAAAGATGCACAGCAATATGTCTGCGTGAAAACAGTCAAGGAAAAGGGCAAGGTGGTTCTTGCTAAGACAGAAATAGCGGCATTGCTCTTTGATCACATGAGCCGTGACAGTGCTGTCAAAACACTTGACCTACTGGTAAGGGCGGGCCTGTTGATCGAGGAAGATTCCGACCCTTTGTCAGGCTCAAACAGAAAACTCATCGAGGCCGATGATGTTCTTGTGGATGCCGTAGGCAGTTACCTGTCCGAAATCAGCAACTCAGCCGTAATTTAGCTTGGAGGCAAGCCATGAAATCCCTCTTTCACGCTTTGGTGGCCGTGTTCATTCTCCAGCTACCAGCCCAGGCACAAGAGGCCGGTATTTTTGGGCTGGGCAGCAATATGGAGGCGTGTCTCCTGATCGAGGAAGCGGAGAATATCGCGAATGTCGCAGAAAATCGGCGCTACTCAAATGTTTGCGGCACTAGAAGTGTCAGAACACTGGATGAAATGCAGTTGCTTCGGGATGCATATAGGGCAGACCCTGAAGCAACACTGGAATTAATTGAACGTATTTTGAAAGCCGGGAAGACCAACTAGCTGCTTCGACATACATTTGAAAGATAGCGAAACCGCCGAATACTCCCATTACTCAAGATACTCACTGGCATTATTCCCATGATCGCATAGCTCGCTGCAATTGCCTATAAGTTGTCCAACTTGTGCTTTGGCTAAGTCCACTGCTGGCCTGGTACTAAAATGACACCTAACTTGGCAGATGTCATGATTGATACAACTGTTTAGGCTGCTTATTCCGCATGTGAGACATAGAATGCAAGCGCCGAGAACGTCTGGATTTGGATTTAGTGCATTTATACGATTTGAAGGTCCAGTTTCAGCACGCTACTGCACTGCCGCGGGCAACGTCGAGACATAGTCAAGCTTTTCGCTGCGCTAGCATCGAGCGGTTCGTCCCGCGTTTTGTCCGTTCGACTTGTCATAAATAGCGCACTTGCGGCGAACGGCACTAATGGGCGCGACTGCAGCACCGAGGCAGCACGCTGGATGCCGGCTATGGGCCGTTGGGTATGCCGCGGAAAACAGGTCAGGAGCGTTTGCGGCGTCTGTTCAGAAGTCTGCACTGAGCCCAACTTAAACATTGAGACCGTTGGCTCGGCCAAAATCGGTGTAAAATGAATCGCCGGTTAGTTTTGAGCGCGTTTGCTCATCGAGTGTTCCGGATTCACGCGAAATTTTGCTGATACCACAACCTTCAATGAGACGGTTCATTAAATTGAACACGCCGCAGACCTGAATAGCATCGAACAATGCTTCTTCTGACCATCCAGCATCGTAGACCGCCTGGGAGTCTTCTTCTGTAATACGCGAAGGTGAGAGCGTGAGTTTTGCGACGTAGGCGAGAATGGGCCTGATCCGAGTGTCCACCGGTGCCGAACTTGAATCCTCCAATAGCGCCTCAATCACCGTTGGATCAATGCCGTAAGCACGGGCAAAGACCGTATGGGCGTCGTAACAATATGAGCACGCATTCAATCCGGAAACATACGCGGCAATGAGCTCCCGCTCAGAAGCAGAAAGTTCGCTTTCTCCCCGCATAACTAGGCTTTCATACTCACACCAGGGAGCCAACTTTTTTGGAAACATCTGAAAGATGTCACCGAGCGTCGCATCATCAGAAAGTGACGGGAAAAGCCTTTTCATTTGGTGTCCTCCACGACAAGAAATCTTGACAGAAGTATGTGTCGGCTGAAACGCCACTTTGGCATTCGACTAACATCTCGCATAGTTTTCTCGATTGCCAGCTTGGCCCGCAAAAAGGGGCCCAAGCCAGGGACAGCAAAGAACTGCACCGAACCCTTCAATCCACTCTTGGACAAGGGATGAACTCATTTAAGAATTTCCATCATAAACTTGTTAGATACATGGACGCTAATAATCTCAATGGGTCCTTCTCCTGAGGTCAAAACCTTATGTGGCGTATTTGCAGGAATGACCAAGATGTCGCCTTCTTTCACAATTGCTTCTTCGTCTCCAACAGTGACACGGGCTTCTCCCTGACGCACCAGATAAACTTCATCATATGGATGCTTGTGGTATGGTGGGCCTTTGCCGGATTCTGTCACTTCATTGAAAAGAAACGAAATGCTCGTACCAGCGTTCTGCCCTTCGAGTTTTCCGTTCCAACCTTCATCCGAGGCCCAATCAGCTCGCCGAAAAATATTCATCGCAAATATCTAATCTCCTGAGAGATGTCCCTTGCTTACAAATAAATACAGCTTTACTTCAGGTTTGTCCCGCCTCTCGGCAACTACAAAGTATATATGTAAATTTCCGCTTGGGGCTGCCTCCAATCGTAGAGACCGGAGATAGCGAAGGTCGACTACAAGCCCGGAGCGGTTATTTGACCCAAAGCTACCTATCCTCAAAAAGTGCCTTTGCGCGTTCTGGGTTCCAACGGCGTTCCATCAGTCCCTCGGCCTCCCATTCGAGGCGTTCGGCCTCAAAAAAGTCACCCCCATAGATATGGATTGCGCCGGTGTACTTGGTGAGTGGGTTGATCACAGAGTGGATCACGTCCTTTCCCAACGACGCCACATCGCCCGCGCTCAATGCCTTTGCTCCAGCCGCCTCAATACGGCTATCTTGGGAACCTTTGGAGCGACGCCAAAAGATATTGTCTTCGCGCCCTGTGTAGATGCCTATGACGGCCCACATGTTATGATCATGGGGCATGAGTATCATCTCGGGCCGCCAAACCATATTGAGGATTGTCAGCTCTGGCGATTTGTAGATCGTATTGAGGCCACCTGATGTCGGCTTTCCGAGAGCGTTGGTTACAGCACCGGGGTCGGACATCACGGACCTCAGGAGTTCGGAAATTGTGCTGTGCGTCGCATCCTTCTGAATTGTAGTTTTGCAGTCCTCAACGAACTTTTCGAGATCAAACATTCCAGCATCTCCGGCAAGCACTTTCGGTCGATTTTGACCATCTGACCGCTATGCGCTTGAAGAAGCTTTTTAGAAGCCCTTGGGATTTCATTTATTTGTTCCCTAATATTGGGGCAATCACGGCTGGGTTATGAAAGGATGTTGTTAAGCTATGAGGTTTTTCTTTGCCGATTGCGTTCTCGACATCGCGAGCCATTCATTCTCGCGGGAAGGCAAGGTAGCGACTATCGAACCTCAAGTATTTGATCTGCTTCATTTGCTCGCGGCGCGAGCCGGTCATCTTGTTACAAAGGACGATCTGGTCGATACGGTTTGGAAAGGGCGCATTGTATCAGAAGCGACAATCGGTGCCCGCATCAATGCAGCCCGCAAGGCCGTCGGCGACAACGGAACAGACCAGAAAGTTATAAGGACAATCCCGCGCCGCGGCTTCTCAATGGTGGCTCGGGTTTCCAGTGACGCTGGCGAGCCTCGAAACTCAGAAACGACGGTAAAGCAAGTCGTTCAGTTCGCGACTTCTCAAGACGGAACCCAAATCGCATATGCGAAATCGGGAGAAGGTCCGCCTCTGCTGCGTGCCGGACACTTTCTCACGCATTTGAAGCGAGATTGGGAGGGATCGGTCTATCAACCGATGATAGCGGCGCTCAGCGCGTCGCATGCTCTGGTCCGGTACGATCAACGTGGCACAGGTCTGTCGCAGACCGATGTCGACGACCTGTCCCTGGAGGCATATGCGAATGACATGTTGGCGGTCGCAGACGCGGCCGGTCTTGACAGGTTTCCAATATTTGCCACGTCGCAGGGTGCACCCGTATCTGTCCATTTCGCCGCGACATACCCGGAACGTGTCAGTAGGCTCGTGCTCTTTGGAGGTTTCGCACAAGGCCGGATGGTCCGCGAAGATGATTTCTCTCGCGACGATGCGGACGCATTGATGACCCTTATCAACAAAGGGTGGGGCAAATCAGACAGCCCTTTCATGTCGGCGTTCGTGTCTCTGTTTTGTCCGGACGCATCACGCGAGGAGCGAGCGAGTATTGCCGAAAGCCAGCTCGCATCAGCAACGCCCGAAATGGCGGCCCGCATTCGCAGGACAATCGATCAATTCGATGTGACCGACCGGCTGCACAACGTTCAAGCGCCCACCCTCGTCATTCATGCAAGTGGGGACGCGATACACCCCTTGTCACAGGGACGTTTGCTGGCGGGGGGAATAAAAGGCTCAGAGTTTCATGTGGTTGAGAGCAACAACCACATTATCTTACAGTCATCGCCGGTCTGGGATGAGATCGTTGTGGCAACGCTGGAGTTCATCGCTCGGGGCTCGCAGGCTGACAGCCCATAGAGCTGGAATATTTGAGGTGGGATTTGAAGAGCGGCTGCTTTGTCCGCATTTGGTGAGTTCATAACTCCGTGTATATTGCCTGCGCAGCGAACGGCAGCAATGCGGGCGCAAACGCAGCATTCGAACATAGCGCTCAAGGTCGACTTCGGGCCGTCAATCCTCACAAAAAAAGTGTCATACTACCAGAACCCCATCCATCGTGCTCCGCCGAAAGCAAAACTAAATTGCGGGTCCATCCAATTAGGCCGCAACCGTAAAAGGAACGTTCGCGCAATTCGTCGAACCCTAGCGCTCGTTGGAGCCCAGTTGAGTTGCCTCAAACGGCAGCTGAAACAAACAGACATTTGATCTGTCGGCTCCCAAACGAGTCATACCCAATGCAATATCTAATGTTGCCGTCCTCAGAGGAGCCGACAAAAGCATCAGACATTACGGGCACTCGAACATTGTTGAGAATAAGGTCGAATTCTCCCGAACCATCTTCGCGGGGCACGAGCTTCGCGTGACCATCGTCAGTTTGGCACTGATTTGGGCAACACCATGAGGGTGTTGACCTTGGAGCTGCGTCCCCCAGCAGTACGGCTGGTGCGATCAGAAACGACAAGCTTGCAAAAAGGTTACGATACAACATTTCAAGGTTCCCTGAGTTGAGTGTTCGAATGGCGCTCCTTTTCGCTATCAATGCGTTGGTGAGATTGGGGTAGAGTTTTGGTAGTCTTTTGGTAGGATCATGATCTGCCACCGAGCGGAGGGGGCATGGGCTGCGGACCAAGGATAACAATCGATCTGCAACAGCACCGAGTTACCTGTGATGGCTCACCGGTCGCGTTGCAGGGCAAAACCTTTGAACTTTTGGTGTTTTTTGCTCGCAACCCGGGGCGTCTTCTTAGCAAAGAAGCTATCTTAAGAGGCGTCTGGCCTGAGACGCATGTGACGGAAGGCTCGGTCAAGGATGTGGTAAAGCAATTGCGCCGCGCACTTGACGATGATCCACACAACCCCCGATTCATTCAGACAAAGAGGGGTGTTGGATATCGATTCAAAGGCGAGGTTGCGTTTGCCGAAGGGGAGCCGCAGCCGGTTGCACAAAGTCCTGCCACTCGCAACGACGGCTTTTATTCAACGAAGCTGCCATTTCCATTGCGCTGGGTTGCTGTGGCGGCAGTGGTTATACTCAGTGTTGTATTCGCATTTTCATATCGCCCGCCAAACCCTGACAATAGACTCTCGGACAGCCCCTCAATCGCGGTACTTCCTTTCGACAATTTATTACCCAATCCCGATCAAAGTTACCTGGCTGAAGGCATTGCCGAAGACTTGATTACAGAGCTTTCAAAACTGACGGGGCTCGTTGTTATCGCCCGGAACTCAACGGACGTTTATGCAGATAAGGCAATGCCCTTGGATGCGATCGCCGAGGAGCTTGGTGTGCGCTACGTTTTGCAGGGGAGCCTTCAACAACACAACGACCAGCTTCGCATATATGCGCAGCTTGTCGATACCAACAGCGGCCAAAACCTGTGGGCGGAACGCTTTAACGCAACTGCGGAGGACTTTTTGGACACGCAGGCTCGCATCATCCACAATGTCGTCGAAACGCTTGATGTGCGGTTGAGTGAAGTTGACGCATCGCAGCTTCGCCAAGTCGAAACTGAGCATGCGGAAGCACATGACTATGTATTGCGTGGTCATCAGTTATTCAGACGAATGACCCCACAGGACAATCCGATTGCGCAGGACTTGTTTAAGAATGCTCTTGATATCGATCCTGGTTACGCACGCGCGGAAGTGCTTTTGGGGTGGAGCCATTGGATGGCGAGCGTTTCAGGTTGGGACAACAAGCCTCTAGACGTCGCACTGGCTCATGCAGATCAGGCGTTGGCATTGGACGACAAACTGCCTTCGGCCCGCGCCCTCAGAGGAAAGGTGTTTCTTTGGCAGCAGCGACACACTGAAGCTGAGGCAGAATTGCGAAAAGCAGTCTCTCTGGCGCCCAACAATTACAGCGCACAGGGGCATCTAGGGGACATCCTCGTTTGGAGTGGGAAGCCTGATGAAGCCTTTGTCGCATTGGAGCGGAGCCTACGGTTAAGCCCAAATGACAATGGCTGGATACTCACGCTTATGGGATTGGGACACTTTTTTGCTGAGCGAAACGAAGACGCACTTCATACTCTGAACCGATCCCTTGTGCGCAATCCGGATTACTTTTGGGCGCACTTGCTTCGCGCCGCTGTACTGGGCGAGATGGCTCGTGCAGACGAAGCAAAATCAGCGTTGCAGAGTGCTTTACGAATAAATCCTGACTTCACACTTCATTTTATGAGAACCGTCGCCCCATTTGGGCGAGATCAGGATCGACAGCGTGTCATTAGTGGGCTGCTTATTGCTGGATTGGAACACTAAGGAAAATGTCCTGTTTCAAGTGTTGGACAGGAAGATAATCGCTGAGCATTCGAACGTTGCTCCGGAATCGCAACCATGGCGAACGTCAGCTATTGGGAATAACAGTTGCAGCAACGCGGGTGTTGCGCCAAAGTCTGCAAAGGGCCGTCCTATATGTTGCAAGCAATTCTTCGCTGAACATGTTGCGACCGATCCAATGGCGGCAGAGAACCCAAAATTCACGTTTTCCGGAAGGCGACGAATGACTGTTTCGGTGTTAGAAGGCATCCGTCTCACAGGTCAGTTCCGCGTATGGGCCGCCCTCGAAGTGTCCGTCTTGCCACGCGATTGCAGATGCTGTGCGGCCTCCGATGCCAGCTCTTGAGCCCTAAAGCGGACCAAGTGCAGCGATAGAGCACTGGGCGCGAGGTTTACATGACAACGTTGTCTTACGCCATAGACTTAATCGCACAAATCCGAAGCCTCTATTGAATTCTGGGGCCTCCGTTTAAACTGGCACTGCGTGGAAGATAAATCAGGTTTTTTCGGTGCTCACCCTCTACAGCATGTTGAAGTGATGATGTGACCGATTCTTTCCGATTGTGACTGGCAGAAACACAAAAAAACGTCACGAATTAGCGATTAAGAATTCACTGGTTGTCGACATGCCACCCCATGCCTAAATCCGACAGATGCCTTTGAACCCGCCCAGGGTAGTCAGATACAATTGCATCCACGCGCAAGTCGATCATCTTGTCTATTTCTTCGTGCTCATTGACCGTCCAAACAGCAACACAAAGGCCGAGATCTTTTGCGCGCGCCACATTTTCAGTAGTTACATCCGCGTAATACGGGCACCAAAGCGAACCGCCAGCTTGCTTGACCAAATTTGGAATTTCGTCGCGGCGACCGCGAAAATCTGGGCAAACCGCTTTCGAGGAATCCTCTCCAACATCATCCGCGTTATCTGGAAGCTGTGTAAGGTAAGAAGACGGCATTTCAGGAGCTTGTCGCTGACATTCCTCAAGAAGATTCCAATCAAAGCTGTGCAGTACCGCGCGCGACGAAAGACCTTTGGCGCGGACTTCCTGTAGAACTCGCCCGACAAAGTTCTCCCTATGAAGCGGATCATGGGCCACGTCAGGATCCGACTTCAGTTCGAGCATCAGATAGGCATCGCCGTATTTTGGTTCACTTACCAAATTGAGCAAGTCCATCAGCCTTGGGACTCGAACGCCTTCCAATTGGG
Source organism: Ruegeria sp. BA2 (assembly GCF_056539605.1). NCBI lineage: Bacteria > Pseudomonadati > Pseudomonadota > Alphaproteobacteria > Rhodobacterales > Roseobacteraceae > Ruegeria > Ruegeria sp. BA2. Next base: position 29,539 of record NZ_JBQFVE010000005.1, read on the forward strand.
CCTGGTCTGGAAAGCGTTGGCCGTAGGTAGAATGCCCGTTTAACCGTCCAACATCGAATTGCTGAATCTGTTCGAAAGTCAGTGATGAAACTTTCGGTTCCTCGCCGGTCAGAAACAGGCCATCTGCGCCGCGAAAGCTCGGGGCGTGCAGACGATGATTATGGGTTATGACCGGTACATTATCGGCCGTCAGGACAACATCAAACTCGAGAAGAGGGACACCGATAGACAGCGAGAAATCAAAACCAATCATGCTGTTTTCAGGCAAAACCCCTCTTGCCCCTCGATGGCCCACGACCCGGATCAGGTTTTCTCCACCACGGAAGGCTTCGACTTGGGGAAACGCCATTAGCCGCCCAGTCTTTTACCGCTTGATTGGTCAAACAGGTGCATGTGCTCTGGGGCGACCGAAAACCGCATATTCGGGTGCCGGCCCTCGATCGGATGGACTCCCGGAAGGCTAATCGTGATCGCTCCGCCGACTCCCGCGAGTTGACCGTGCAACAGAGTGTTGGCTCCTAACGGTTCTGCCATCTGAATCGCCAATTCTAGCGGACCATTATCATCGAGCAGCAGGTGCTCTGGGCGTATCCCCAGCTTCAACACGGTATCAGGACCTGCAGATTGGCCGACCGCAATTTCACCAATCTTGATCGTCCCGTTTTCACGCTGGGCATCAAACACATTCATCGCAGGGCTGCCAATGAACTGTGCCGCGAACAGAGTTCTCGGTGTTTCGTAGACCTCTAATGGCGTTCCAATCTGCTCGGCGATGCCACCATTCATCACGATCATCCTGTCGGCCATCGTCATGGCCTCGACCTGATCGTGGGTCACATAGAGCGCCGTGATCCCCAGCTTTTCCTGGAGTTCGCGAATTTCCAGACGCATCTGAACACGCAGCTTGGCATCGAGGTTCGAAAGCGGCTCATCAAACAGGAAAACTGCTGGCTCGCGGACAATGGCCCGACCCATCGCCACCCTTTGACGCTGACCGCCTGAAAGTTGTCTGGGTTTGCGATTCAGCAAGGGTTCCAGCTGCAATAGCCTGGCGGCCTCGGTCACTTTCTGGTCAATCTGGGCCTTCGGCAACCCTGCGATTTTCAGGCCATATCCCATGTTTTGGCGCACGGACATATGTGGGTAGAGCGCATAGTTCTGGAACACCATCGCGATATCGCGATCCATCGGCTCTTTGTCGTTGGCCCGTTCTTCTCCAATCCGGATTTCGCCGGATGTCACGGTTTCCAGGCCAGCAACCATCCGCAACAGCGTGGACTTGCCGCAGCCCGAGGGGCCGACGATTACAATGAACTCACCGTCCGCGATATCTATGTCGATGCCGTGGATAACGTCCGTCGGGCCAAAGCTCTTTTTGACATTCTCAAGGGTTACTGTTGCCATTTCTTACTTCTCGCTATCGACAAGGCCGCGGACAAAGAGCTTTTGCATTGACACCACCACGATGACTGGAGGGATCATCGCTAGAATGGAGGTGGCCATGATCGTTGGCCAATGTGCAAAATCATCGCCGGATGGGAACATCTGTTTGATACCCATCACGATGGTGTTCATTTCGGGATCAGTCGTGATCAGCAGGGGCCACAGGTATTGGTTCCAGCCGTAGATAAACAGGATCACGAACAGCGCCGCGATGTTTGTCCGGCTCATGGGCACCACGATGTCGATGAAGAACCGCATCGGACGGGCCCCGTCCACGCGGGCAGCTTCGGCCAGTTCATCCGGGATCGTCAGAAAGAACTGCCGGAACAGGAACGTTGCCGTGGCCGACGCAATCAGAGGGAAGATCAAACCATAATAGCTGTTGAGCATACCGAACCCAGCAACAACTTCGAACGTCGGAACGATACGGACTTCGACCGGCAACATTAATGTCAGGAAGATCAGCCAAAAGAACGTCGTCCGACCGGGAAAACGGAAATAGACAATCGCAAAAGCGGACAGCAGCGAGATGACAATTTTGCCCACAGCAATGCCAATAGCCATCACCAGACTGTTGAACAGCATGGTCGCGACAGGCACGTTTATCCCTGAGAACAGCGCCGCCTTATAGTTCACCCAGAACTGATCGCCCGGCACTACAGGCATAGGCGGTGAGACGATGTCGGCTTGTGTTACGGTCGAAGCCACAAAGGCCAGCCAGATCGGGAAGAAGATGATCAAAACGCCAAGGATCATGAACGCATGGGTCAGCCAGATGCCGGCGCCGCGCTTTTCTACCATTCCGTGTTGTTGGGCAGCCATCAGTAATGCACCCTCTTTTCCACGTATTTGAACTGGATTACGGTCAACAGACCCACGACAATCAATAGGATTACCGATTGTGCCGAAGACGATCCGAGATCCTGCCCCACAAACCCGTCTGAGAAGACCTTGTAGACCAGGATCGTCGTCGCCTGCTGCGGGCCGCCTCCGGTAATCGTGTGGATAACACCGAAAGTCTCAAAGAAGGCATAGACAACGTTCACCACCAGCAAGAAGAACGCGGTTGGTGACAACAGCGGCAGCACAATGGTGAAGAACCGGCGCCAGAAATGCGCGCCGTCGATTGCCGCCGCTTCTATGACCGAGCGTGGTACGGATTGAAGCGCTGCAAAGAAAAACAGGAAGTTATAGCTGATGCGGCCCCAGGCCGAGGCGACGACGACCAACCCCATGGCTTCGGTGTCGTTCAGGACGTGGTTCCAGTCATAGCCAAGCTGGCTGAGGTACCATGACACAACGCCCACGCGTGTGTTGAACATGAACAGCCACAGCACACCTGCGACCGCAGGGGCAACGGCATAAGGCCAGATCAGCAGCGTACGATAAACGCCCGATCCTTTGATCAGGCGGTCTGCGATGACCGCCAGAAACAACGCCGGGATCATCGAGCATAGGGTGACAAGCGTTGAAAACACCGCCGTCGTTACGAAAGAGGCTCGGTAGAATTTATCGCTCAGCAGGAATTCAAAGTTACCGAGTCCCACGAACTGGGACGACAGACCAAAGGGGTCAGGTATGAACAAAGATTGCCAAACAGCCTGCCCCGCCGGATAGAAAAAGAATACAGCGGAAATGATGACCTGCGGGGCGATTAGCGCCAGTGGCAACAGCCAGCCGCGAAAGGTGACGCGTTTTTCCATCCCGATAAACCACCGAATAAAGAAAATGCGGGCCCTAAACAGGCCCGCTTTGAGTTAGGTCTTATTGATTGGCGGATTCGAACCGGCGCAGCAGCGCGTCACCGCGCTCTTTCGCGCTGTCCATCGCTTCCTGAGCGGTTTTTTCGCCGGACCAGATTGCCTCAAGCTCTTCGTCAATGATGCCGCGAATCTGGTCGAACGAACCCAAACGCAGACCTTTTGAATTGGCCGTCGGCTCTTTCGCTGTCATCTGGATTACAGCGATATCAGTACCGGGGTTTTGCTCATAGAAACCTGCAGCTCGCGTAACATCGCCTGCGTCCGCCGTGATCGGCAGATAACCAGTATTCTGGTGCCACGAAGCCTGTACGCCCGACGATGATAGGAAGCTGAGGAATTCACCCACGCCCTTATATGCTTCAGGATCGTGGCCTTCCATCACCCAAAGCGAAGCGCCACCGATAATGGTGTTCTGCGGCTCGCTCACCAAGGCTTCCCAATAGGGCAGCGGACGCACATCGAATTTGAACTCGGCTTCGGAGCTGATGCCAGCGTAACCGGCCGAACTTTCGGTAAACAATGCGCATTCGCCAGCCCGGAAGTTTGCACCACCTTCATTTCTGCGCCCGGTATAGATGAACTTGCCATCCTTGGCCCAGTCACCCATTGCTGTCAGGTGCGCGACCTGCGCCGGACCGTTCAACATCAGTTCAGTATCCAGACCGGCAAAACCGTTGTCCTGCGATGCGAATGGAACGTCGTGATAGGCCGACAGGTTCTCGAGGTGAATCCAGCTTTGCCATGCCGTCACCAGCGGGCAGTCCTCGCCACCAGCCTTAAGCTGCTCAAGTACGTCGCCAACCTTTTCCCAGGTCGATAGATCTGTGTCCGGATCAACACCCGCCGCTTCGAAGGCATCGCGATTTACCCACAGAACCGGTGTAGACGAGTTGAAAGGCAGTGAGAGCATTTCTCCGTCCGTTGTAGTATAGTACCCTTTGACTGCGCCAATGTACGCGTCAGGATCAAACGATGCACCGCTTTCAGCCATCACTTCAAAGACGGGTTTGATCGCACCTTCGGCCGACATCATCGTTGCAGTGCCCACTTCGAAAACCATTAGAATGTGGGGCTGCTCACCGGCGCGGAAAGCCGCAATACCTGCGTTCAGAGTTTCCGAGTAATTGCCTTTGTGGCTTTCGACCACGACGAACTCATCCTGGCTGGCGTTGAACTCTTCGACCTGCGCTTTGACAAGCTCACCCAGTCGGCCGGTGAAGGCGTGCCAGAACTGAACTTCAGTTTGGGCCATCGCCGCCACGGGGGACAACGCAGTAGTTACGGCGAGAGCGCCGAGAAATTGCTTATTCATGATTCCTCCCATGCATCAATGTTGATGCTTCGTTGAATACCGACCGCAACGCGTAATCAGCACACATGACGATTTCACGACGTTAACGTTACAATTTTATAATTCAAGCATTTAATTTTTGAGAAAAACATAACATTACATTATAAACCTACAAAGCAAACAACGAACCAAGTTTAAAGCATGAGTCAAACTTTGAGGATCCGCCAATTGGAAGCGCTCATGGCAGTTTCTACAAATGGGTCGGTCACTGCCGCAGCTACGGATCTTGGGATAAGCCAGCCTGCGGTCAGCCGACTGCTTTCTGATCTGGAAAAATCGCTTGGCTTTCAACTTTTTGATCGCCGTGAAGGTCGCTTAGTACCTTCACAGGAGGTGCGTTATCTGCAACCCAGCGTAGAGCGTGTTTTGGAACTGATGAAACAAATCTCGGATGTCAGTCAGGACATAACGCAACGCAAAGCGGGACACATCCGCATCGCATGTTTGCCTGGGTTCGCCACCAGTCACCTTCCCAACGTCATCGCCAAGTTTTTAGAAGATCGGCCAGGTGTAACAATGACGATCGAACCAGACAGACCGGAACGCATCCTCGAGTGGATGATCGGTGAGCAATATGATTTCGGAATCACAGATAGTTTTAACGGGCATCCGGCCGTCGAAAGCAGAGACGTCGATGTCCGTACAGTTTGCGTGTTTCCTACCGGGCATGAGTTGGAAGAACTCTCCGAGGTGTCACCTAGGGATCTTGCGAATGCCAAGATTATTCACACAAGGCGCGACAGTGACTTTTTTGGACAGCTTTCAAAAGCGTTTCAAAATGCCAACGTCAAACTGAATTCCCACATCGAAGTCAGACAGTTCACGGCGGCTTGTGAGTTGGTTGTAAAAGGTGTCGGAATTTCCGTGGTCAGCGAGTTGGACGCCGTCCAATATGCAGACGACGGATTGAGCTACCGACCCTTCAAACCGCTCTTGTCACATACGCTTTCCCTTGTGCGTCCGATTTTGAAGCACCCGTCATTGGTGACGCTAGAGTTCATCGAGCAGTTCCAAGAGAGTCTAGCCCCGTTCAAGGCAGGCAAACTCCATCACGGATCGTAGGGCGGCAAACGCCAATGTTCGCTGCCAGCTAGCCGTACATTTTCGATCTTTATAGCTTGAAACCAATACTTGAGCATTTGGAGTGGCTCCCGAGATCGATCTCAGATTAACAGTCAAAAACGGCGAAAAGCCGAGTGGTTCTGCAATTGAGCATGGATGATTTAGTTCCTAATCCTAGGGCACTTTAGCGCCCGCTTTGATCGCGATCTGCGAGTTCGAACAAGCCCAGACTATGCGACCGCAGCGAATGGCAGCAATGGGGAAATAACGCAGCATTCCTAAGTGTGGATGAACGTGCGGGATGGGCCCACCTAGTATCGCCAGTCTATTTCGGGTTGTTACGAATATTAGGTGTCTTCCGTAGGCTTGCAGGCCACGCCCAGTTTCGTATGTTAAGCGCCAACCTCAGTTAGGACATGGAATGAGCTGGACCGAATATCTTGACATAAACCAATCGCGTTTTGTCGAAGAGCTTTGCGACTTCATTCGTATTCCATCGGTTTCAGCCAAACCCGAAAACGCGGGCGATGTTCGAAAGGCCGGGCAGTGGGTCGTTGATCGGTTGGTCGCGGCGGGAATGGAAAACGTTGAGATGATGGAGACAGCAGGACATCCGGTGGTCTGTGCTGATTGGCTGCATGCCGGATCCGATGCGCCTACAATCCTGATATATGGCCATTTTGACGTGCAACCTGCCGAGCCCTTCGATCTCTGGTCATCACCTCCGTTCGAGCCGACGATCCGTGGAGATCGGATTTACGGGCGCGGGGCGACCGACGACAAGGGTGCAATGTTCATCCCGATCCTTGCCGCTGAGGCTTTGTTGGCAGATACCGGAAAACTGCCAATCAATGTGCGGTTCTTCTTTGAGGGCCAGGAAGAGATTGGATCCCCCGACTTGCCGCCTTTTATAGAGGCGAATCTCGACCGGCTGCATGCTGATATGATCTTTTCCGCCGATGGCAGTCAGTGGGATACCAAAACGCCGCAACTGGTTCTGGGTCTGAAGGGGCTTACTTCGCTTGAGATCTCGGTTCAAGGCGCGAAATCCGATCTGCACTCTGGTATGCATGGCGGCGGTGTCGCTAACCCCGCGATGGCGTTGGCCCAGCTGTTGGCGAGCATGAAATCTACCGATGGACGTATCACGGTGGACGGCTTCTATGACGATGTTGTCGAATTGACGGATGAGGACCGCGCTGCAATTGCAAGGGTGCCATGGGACGAAGCAGCCTATCTTACCCAGACAGGCGCCCCGGCAACGCTGGGTGAGCCAGGATACACAACGCGCGAAAATCTCTGGGCCCGTCCAACGCTAGAGGTCAATGGCCTGACCAGCGGTTGGCAAGGTGAAGGCACAAAGACCGTTTTGCCCGCAATTGCCTCGGCCAAGATCACATGTCGCTTGGTCGCCAATCAAAATCCCGAAAAGGTCTTTGATCTGATCTCCGCCCATGTCGAGGCTCACTGCCCTCCGGGTGTGACCGCTCAGGTATCGCGCAACCCTGGCCGCGCGGACCCGTTCCTTGTACCGGCCGGACACAACGCAACTGCCATCGCGGGTCAGGTTCTCGAAGAGGTTTATGGCAAGCCCGCGTACAAAACCCGAGTTGGGGGCTCGATCCCTGTGATGTCGACCTTGCTGGACGAGCTGGGTTTGCACGCCGTCATGTTCGCGTTCGGACATGAGGATGAAAACCAACATGCCCCGGACGAGTTCTTTCGTCTGCCAACCTTCCGGCGCGGGCAGACAGCCTATGCCCGGTTGATGGAACGGTTGGGAGAATAGACATCTGCAGCCTCCGTTCACCCGTTTTCACAAGCTTCCGACATCACGGCTTGGGCGCGGTCAATGACATGCCGCACCTCTGCAAGAAACCGGTCTTCATGATGCGTGACCAACCACTGGTCATGCTCCAGATCATCGATCAGAGGTGACACAGGTTTAAGGCCCTGTTGCGTGTTTCCGATGAAGGTGGGCAGAACCGCGCGAGCCAATCCTGCTTTTGCAAGCTCCAGCGCATTTTGCGGCGCCGTCACTTCGATGGCGTCGTCGTTTTGCGAATGCGTCCTCAGCCATTTTGCGGAAGGCGTGTTGGCCATAACCCGCGCCCAGTTCGAAACGCTGTCATCCGTAGCATAGACCGCAAATCGAACCCGCCCGATCTTGCGACCCGCCAGACCGATCTCTTCTGGTCGGTGGTTTCGAATGCCGATCGCGGCTTCCCGGTGTCCGATCTTCAACACCTCTTCTGACGAGATGAACCGCAACCGAACCGGCATTGACCCCTTAAGTTTACCGACCGCACCGATCAAAACCTTGGTTACCCATGTTCCAGCTGAAATTTTTACTAACGGCGGTGCAGTGGCAAGGCTGCTTTCGGTGACGGGCAGGACGCGCGCTTCGATGCTTTCGACCTTCTTCAAAAGCGCTTGCCCATCTTCAGTCAGGTCATACCCTCGCGGTTTGCGGTGAAACAACTCGCTTCCCAGATTGCGCTCAAGCTCGATCATGCGTCGTCCCAGGGTGGGGGCGCTCTTGCCAGTCTGATCAGCTGCTGGCCCAAGCCCACCCGCTCTGGCAACCGCAAGGAAAAGCCGCAGGTTATCCCAGTCAAAGTTACTTTCATGCATGAAACAAAGATTACACTCTGTGTTGTTGATGAAAAGACTGTGATGGCGTTTTTTCCTGAGGATCAGTTAGGAGGCCCACAGATGAACTTTCTCGAAACCGAAGTCTCACCCCTTGGCATGGGATGCTGGCCGATCGGCGGCAAGATGTATTGGGGCGATCAGTCGCTGGGATACACACGATCAGATGACGGAAGCTCCATTCGCACGATCCACGCCGCTCTGGATGGTGGGATTACATTGTTTGACACCGCTGCCGCCTATGGTGCCGGGCATTCGGAACGTTTGTTGGGCAAAGCGTTAAAGCACCGGCCCGAAGCCCTAGTTGTCACAAAGATTGGGGTTGGGATCGATGAGGCAAGCAAGCAGATCTCGTTTGACCCTTTCACCCCGGACCAGGTTGGCCCTGCTTTAGACGGGTGCCTGTCGCGGCTGGGAAGGGATCGGATCGATCTCTTGCTGTTACATGTGAACGATATGCGAGTTGCCCAGGCCGAGGCGGTGTTTGACGAACTAGACCGGTTTAAAGAGGCCGGCAAGTTGCGCGCTTATGGTTGGAGCACCGACCATTCACAAAACGCCCGGGCGGCCTCAATCCGAGATGGTTTTGAGGCGGTAGAATACGTGTTGAACGTCTTTTTCGATGCGCCCCGCATGCAACAGGTTGTCCAAGAGAAAGGGCTATTATCCCTCATCCGCTCACCTCTTGCGATGGGGTTACTCTCGGGCAAGTACGATCAGAACAGTATCATGGCGCCGGACGATGTGCGCGCATCCGGCGAAAGCTGGATGGAGTACTACAAGGATGGAAGGGTAAACCCTGATTTCATGCAAAAACTCGAAGCGGTTCGGGATTTGCTGACCACAAATGGTCGAACGCTTGTGCAGGGGGCTCTCGGGTGGATATGGGGCCAATCTGAAACATACGTACCGATTCCAGGCGCTCGGACAGAAGAACAAATTGAAGGCATTTCAGGAGCGCTGACTTTTGGTGCTTTGCCGGTTGAAGTAATGAACGAAATAGAAAACTTGATCACGCGCGCGCGCAACGAGCCAGACCGCCCCAGGTAAATTTGAGAACTGTATCAAAACTGTGCCCTTGCAGCGAACGTCGGCAACCCGGGCTGCTACCGCGGCATTTCAGCTTGCTGTTCAAGGTCTGCTACCGGTGGATCAACCCTTCGGCGTGCATCATCTGGTCTCGGGTTTCGACTAGATGGTTCAAGACCTCCGACAGATGAAGGATCATATCCGGGCTGGGCCAAGACCGCCCGGTTTCAAGAAAGGAGATGTGGCGCGCGCTGACCTCGGCTTCGATCGCCAGGTCCAGCTGGCTCATCCTGCGTTGCTTTCGCCACTCTTTCAGCATACTGGAATATCTGCAACGCAGCGATCGCACAGGTGCCCACGCAGCAATTCACCAAGGACGGCCATGAGAGTATGCTGGGTACAAACCATTATGGCCTCTTCTTGCTGTGCGGATTGCTTTTTGAGCGGATCGACGCCTCGAATGGTCGGATCGTTGTGGTCAGTAGTCTGGGCTGCAATATGGGCACTAAAACGATCCAGTTTGAAGACATGAACTGGGATCAGAATTATCATCAGAACCGGACCTATTGTCAGAGCAAGCTGGCACAAAAGATGTTTGCCTATGAGTTGCAGGATCGGCTGGAGGCGGTGGGTAGAGCCAACGTCGAGGTCTATGTCTGCTATCCCGGTGCCTCGCGGACATCCCTTGTCACGACCAGCGGAAACCGAGCGACGCGGATCATATTCGGCTTCATGTCGCTTTTACCGATCATGCAATCGGCCGAAAAGGGGTCCTGGCCAGAAGTCATGTGCGCGACCGAGTACGGTTTGGAACAGCTTGCGCTTTTTGAACCAACCGGCCTTATGGAATTCGTGGGCCCGGTTGGCAAAGGTACACTGCATGCTCATGCTTACGACAATGCGGTCATGACAAAACTGTGGGACGTTTCGGAAGAAGCGACAGGATTCACTTGGCAATTATGATTGCAAATTGAACATGGTGCGTCTCATCGTTCATCTCATCAGAGATTGAAGGCAACTCTGATCAGTTGAACTGCAAACACTGAGAACCCCTGCGACGTGTCTCAACGAATTGTAGTAGTCGGACCTTGGTTTGATCAAAACTCAGAATGATCAAAGTAAATCTGAGCCCACCGAGCACTTCCTGTCAGGTGTCATGGAGAAGTCGTGCGAATAAATCCAAATGCGTGAAGTGCCTATCATATCAGGTCGCTTCCGGTAGGCCCAACAAGCGGCGCATACATGGTTCTATGTCCGAAACATCTACCCGGTTCGCGATCAAGGTCTATTCCACCAATCAGCTGGATTTGTGCGTTTTCCGCGGTTGCGATCAAGCCAGAGGGCGAATTTGCGAAATGGTGAGAGAGCCAGCTTTAACCAGATACGGTGACGCCACGTCGAAAAATCGCGGTTGAATGGACAGACGCGCATGCAAATCGCGCAGTCAGATGACAGTTTGGCCCAAAATCCAAAACACTTTGCAGCGTCAGAGGTCCACTTACGCACGCCTTTGATGGCCGAAGGATCATCGGTCGTTTCTGGTGGACCGTAGGGGAGCGCTTTGACAGGACAGGCATCGGCGCATTTGGTGCAGATGTCGCAAAACGCACGGACGCCCAAGGGTTTAGATGCATCATGGGCCAGCGGGAGGTTGGTAAACACCTTCGAGAACCGCAAACGCGGACCGAATTCCGGTGTTATCACCATCTGGTTACGGGCATATTCGCCCAATCCCGCCTTGATCGCATAGGGGATCACAAGGCCGGTGTCGTTCATCGAAGCCGTGGCCTCATAGCCCAAATTCCTGATATAGGCTGCAAGCTGCATAACTATGCTGGCTTCGTGGGAATATTCACGCCCGGTGGCGGCCCCTGCCAGGGCAGAGGGATAGGTGGCGACGAGGTCCTCATCCATCTGATGGCCCATCACAATGACCGATGTCATGCCTTCTGGCAGGTCATTGGGCGCGTCCGAGAAATCCCGGGTGTCCACGCGGGTGGCATAGAGCCAGCGTGTGTCCAGATCCGTGATGCCGCAAAGATCCGCCCCAAAGAATTTTGCGATGCGTTTGATTTCATTTGCCATCGCAACAGGATCGTCGACCTCTTGCTGCGTTGGGGCGACCGGTGTGTCGTTGTTGATAGGTGCTTGAAAGCCCTCGCGTCTGCCGGTTTCGCCCCCGCGTTCCGAGATCAAATCTGAAATCAGCCAAGCCGCATTTCTGAGCGCAAAGTCGCGTTGGGTGAAACCGTCACCACGCCTGGGGGTCGCCTCCATCCGGTATGAGGCAAAGAAAGCGTCGGTTTGTTTGGTGCGAATTCGTTCATCCCAGAATGCTCGGGTAAAAATGTCATTGCGCTGTTGAAAGCGTTCAAAGTCATCCGTGACCTCAATTCCTGCGTCAGAGTCGTCGGGTCTTTGGGGGTGGTTGGAAGGATAGTTCATAGCGGGACGATGCGGTGAGGCGGGGCGGTTGTCAAAGGGTGTCGGGCGCAAATATCTGACGATATGTGCCCCATACCTCCGTTATTTTGCTATTGTTCGCCATGACGTCTTCAAATCGATACGCATTTCGCAAAGTAACACCGGCGGATTTTGAGATGATGTCGGTTTGGCAGTCCCGCCCGCATGTTCGTGAGTGGTGGGATTCCGATGAGCCGAGCACGGTCAAGGAATTAGAGGACAGGCGTGTTGAACGGTGGATCGTGTCACTTGCGGAACGCCCCTTCGCCTATATTCAAGACTACACCGTTCATGGCTGGGACGATCACCATTTTTATTCTCTGCCGCCGGGGTCTCGGGGGATCGATCAATTCATTGGTGAGCCCGACCTGATAGGGTGTGGGCATGGCCCGGCCTTTATTTCAGAGCACATCAATCGGTTATTTGTTGCCGGTGCCCCGGTTGTCGCGACTGATCCACATCCTGATAATGCGCGTGCGAATGCAGCGTATAAGAAGGCTGGTCTTGCTGCATTCGGTCCTGCGCGGCAAACCCCTTGGGGGCTGATATTGCCGATGAAGATCAGCCGATAGGATTTGTCTCACTCGTTCGGTACAACGATTGTGTGCTCGGGCTTCCAGCTCAGCCAAATCTGGCCACCTTCTGGTAAATCCGGGATGTCCTGATCGCGCGCGATGACCTTGAACGTGTTGTTGTTGTATTCCAGAACGCAGGTCGCCATTGCACCGGCGAAGATGCGACGCACCAAAGTTGCGGGGAGTTTTGATATCTCGTCGCCGTCAGGTTCTGAGTTTGATATGCTCATGTTCTCGGGTCTTACGGCCAAGGTCGATTGCGGAGTGGCGCCATTTGGCAGCTTGATGCTCGCGCCTTCGGCGGCCAGTTGTCCGGTCAGGATATTGGCTTCTCCCAGGAATTCGGCGGTGAAGACGTCGACAGGATTATTGTAAACCTCGCGTGGCGGGCCGGCCTGAATCATGGTGCCTTGTCTGAGGATGCCGATCTTGTCTGACAAAGTCAGCGCCTCTTCCTGATCGTGGGTCACAAAGATCGTAGTAATGCCAATCTCGCGCTGAATGCGCTTCAACTCGATCTGCATGTCGATGCGCAAGGATTTGTCCAAGGCGGACAAAGGTTCGTCCAGTAGAAGCACTTTTGGATTCGTGACAATTGCGCGCGCCAAAGCAACCCGCTGTCGCTGGCCGCCGGACAGCTGGTGGGGCTTGCGGTCACCAAGGTGCCCAAGTTGAACCAATTCCAGCGCTTCGCCGACGCCGCGGCGTTCCTCAGCTGCGCCCACTTTTCGCACGCGCAAGCCAAAGCCCACATTGTCGGCGACGGTCATGTTCGGAAACAGTGCATAGTTCTGAAACATCATCCCGATGTCGCGCTTTTCTACGGGAACGTGTTCGACCGACTGATCCCCAATGTGGATCGAGCCGCTATCCGCAAAAATAAAGCCCGCAATGGCGCGCAGCAACGTCGTCTTACCGCTACCCGATGGGCCGAGAAGCGCAAAAAATCCACCATCCGGGAAGTGCATTGTGACGTCGTTCAACGCCTTGAGCGTCCCAAAGGTTTTGGTGACGTTTTGAACAGAAACATCAGCCATCAGCGTTCTCCTCCGAAGTTTGAGAACCGGGCCGCAAACAGCATCACGGCCATCGAGATTACGATGATAATTGTCGAGATCGCGTTGATTTCCGGTGTAAAGCCTTTGCGGATCGACGTGTAAATCAACACAGGCAACGTGCTGTCTCCGGGTTCGGAGAGAAAGTAGGATACGACGAACTGATCAAAGCTGACCGCAAAGGCAAACAGCGCACCCGCGATAATCCCCGAGGCGATCCAGGGTAGGGTGACGCGGCGTGTCACGGTCCAGCTGTCGGCCCCCATGGATCGTGCGGCCTCCTCCAACGTAGGATCAAATGTGGCCAAGCGGGCGCTGACGACAACGATCACGTAAGGCAGGGCCAGGGCGACATGGCCGATCAGAACCGAAGGCGTTCCGCGGCCAAGTCCGACGCCATAAAAGAAGATCAGCATTGCCGTGCCGGTGATCAGCCATGGAATTGCGATCGGCGGGAACAGCATCACTTGCAGGAACCGCTTGCCGCGAAACTCGAACCGGAACAGGGCCAGCGAGGCGGCTGTGCCCAAGATTGTGGCAATAATCGTTGTGGCTAGGGCGATCAGGACCGAGCGGGTGGCCGCATTCAGGATTTCGGTATTCTGGCCCAGTTTTTCGTACCATTTCAGCGAAAACTCAAAGGGCAGTTGATAATATTGGGATGCATTGAAGGACATGAAAGCCATGACAATGATCGGCGCGTAGAGAAAGAACAGGATCAACCCCAGCCAAATCTTGCCTGCTAAAACCAGATAGGAGTTCCTCATGTCTGCGCCCTCCGCAGTACAGGGCTTGCGGTTGCCAGGATCACCAAAACCACCGCTAGCAGAATGAAGGATAGCGCAGCCCCCAATGGCCAATTGAAAACGGCCACGAACTGATCCTCGATGACGGTGCCAAAGTAGGTTCCGACGCGTCCACCCAATATGCGTGGCTCCATGAATGAGCCGACGACGGGGACAAAAATCAGCACTGCACCTGCCAGAAGTCCCGGCAGGGACAGGGGCAGGATGATGCGCCACAGGATGGTCAGTTTGTTCGCGCCCATTGATCGGGCCGCGTCAATCAGATTGTCGTCGATGGCTTGTAGCGCCAGATAAGACGTCAGGATCACGTAGGGCAGGTACGAATGTACTAGGCCGATTACGATTGCAGGGGTCGAGAACATTAGGTTCACATCGACCTCGAATGGCAGGATCGCATTCAGGCCCAGCTCTAGCACCCCGTTTCCGCGCAAAACGATGGCCCAGGAGAAGATCCGGACCAGAGAATTGGACCAGAAGGGCAGGATGACCAGAAGGAACAGCGCTTCGCGTGACTTGCCCTTAATGGCCTTGGCCAGAACATAAGCGCAGGGAAAACCGACCAGCACGGAAATCACCGTCACAGTCAGGCCCAGTTTTATGGATTTCCACAGCAATGTCGCGTAGGTCGATGTTTGGAAAAAGGCCTGATAGTTCTCTGACGTATAATGCCATTCGGCATCGCCAAATGGCACGTCGGACAGAAAACTGAAGTAAAGCATCGCTGACAGCGGCAAGAAAATCGCCACCGTCAGCCAAATATAGGCCGGAGAAAGCAAGCTGACGATCTTTAGCCTGTCTTGCCGGGCGAGAATCGTTGACATGTCTGCTTTCTCCTTTGGGCGCTTACGCTTACTGGGCGGCTTTCAACCCTTGCCAAAGCTCAAGGTATTTTTCGCGGTTTTCATCGGAAACCGGGCGCTGGAACTGGACACGCGCTACAACGGCGGGATCCCCCAGAATGCGCTTGTTGAAGGCGTCATCAGGCAGCGCAGCGGCGGCTTTTGCGTTGGCCGAAGCCGGGGCACCGCTTTCGGCCCATTTCACATAGAATTCCGGATCGATCATCCAGTTGATAAAAGCGTGCGCTGCCTTTTTCTTGGTGGATGAGGTCGGGATGGAAAGGCCGTCCAACCAGCCGATTGCACCTTCATCCGGCACGATGAACTGTACCGGCAAACCGGACGCCATTGATCGGCTGGCAGAACCGGACCAGAAGGTAGCTACATCCAGATCACCCGCGGCCATGAACTGGTTCCAGTCGTTTTCCGAGCCCCAATAGGTTTTGATCTGCGGCATCAGCTCGGCAAGCTTGGCCTCGATCGCATCGAGATCCTGAATGTCGTTTATGTTCTGACCTGTGGCAATTGCCGCGAATTGGACAGCTTCCAACGCGTCATCACGGATCGAGACCTTGCCTTCGTGCGCCGAGTCCCAGAACACTTCAATTGATGTCGGCATCTCGTTGAATTCGTTGGTGTTCACGGCAAACGATGTCAGGCCCCAGGTCCACGGCATTCCATGCAGCGCACCACCTGCATTGAGGTCCTGATTGGCGGCAAGGTTTTCGGGCACGTCACCAAAGTTTGCAACCAACGAACTGTCCACAGGTCCAATCAACCCCTCTGCCTGCGCCTGCGGAGTGAAGGCCGCATTGATCAGAACTACGTCATAGGCACCAGGGTTGGTCCGCAGTTTGGTCAGCATCTCTTGTTCTGAATTGAAGTATTCATGAACGACAGTGTGGCCGGTGGCTTCGGTAAAGGCGGCGATGGCCCAATCTTCGTCGGTGCCATAGCCTTGCCAGTTGAGAACTCGGATCTCGTCGGCCAGAACGGCCGCGCCCGTTGTTGTCAGGGCAACAGTGGTTGCCAAAAGGATATGTTTGTTCATCGTGATCTCCCGGTTGAATGGTCTTTAGCTTTGGTTCTCGATCAACCTGCCTCTTTTTTGTTTAGGGCCTCTGCCACGACCGCATGGGTCGGGGCCGTTGCCGGCCCTTGTTGTGTCGTTGACAACGCCGCCGCGACGTTTGCGTAAGTGATGGCTTCTTTTGGGGGGTCTCCGTGCGCCAATCGCGCGATGAAACTGCCGATATGAGCGTCCCCGGCGCCATTGGTGTCCACCGCCTGAACGCGGTAAGGCGGGATATGATGAAGGGCATCGGGCAGCGCCAGAATGCAGCCTTCTTCCCCCAGCCGTACCACCGCACCGCCTTCACGGGGGCGCGTGGCAGCAAGCGCTTTGGCAGCGGCAACAGGGTCCGTGTGACCTGACAGAACGGCCGCTTCGCACGCATTTGCGCTAACCCAAGTGGCTCGTTTCAGCGCTGTTTGCAGCATTTCACGAGGGAGAGAGGCGACAATGGGTGAGGGGTCAAAAACCAGATTTTTGATGCCCTCGACTGCAGACAGCCACTGGCACAACGCATCCCGCGAGCCGGGATAGTGCAGCGCGTAGCCCGACAACAACGTCCAGTCGAACTCGGCAAAGCTGATCTGCGCGAGGTCCTCGGCAGTAACGTGCCCTTCGGCACCGTCGCTGGCCACAAATGTCCTCTCACCCCGGGGGTCGATCATCACGGTACAGCAGCCCTGATCGCGCGTCAGGTCCTGCGACCGCAGAAAAGGGATACCTTCGGTGTTAAGACCTTCGCGCACGATCTTGGCAAAGGGGCCAGACCCGATCGAGCCACCATAGAACACCATCATGCCGGCGCGCTTTGCGGCCACCATGGCGTTAAACCCGCCCCCGGGTGTGATTGAAAAACCTTTGACGATGGCTTCTTCGCCTGCCGCAGGAACAGCTTCGACCTGATAGAGCAGGTCAGCCACAACACCCGACATTTGCAAAAGTCGGTTCGTCATCGCGCGACCCTCATCTTTTTCTCAGACGAGTCCCGAAGCGAAAGCAACTGTTCCGCAATCGCTTCGATGGGCAAGGAGTTGGCAGCACGAACCGGCGCAAGTACAGCGGGCGCTATGGCCTCTATTCCTGTGCAGGCTCCGGTCATTGCACCGGCAATCGCACCGATTGTATCGGTGTCGTCACCGATATTGGCCGCGATCCGGGCGGCTTTCCAGACATCGCCTGCCGCCATCCGTGCGATGCCAAATGCCGCCGGAACAGATTCAAACGAGGCGACCGAAGTTCCGACAGCTTGTGCAAAGTCAGCCTCGGGCAGGCCTTGATCGGCCAGGTCCAGCGCATCTGATATCCGGCGACGCATTTTTGCCTCGCCTACCGGATAGCCGCGTTTCTGTCCTTGTTCTGCCGCGTCCAACGCCGGGCCGAGCGCCGCTTCGAAATCAAACCCATCCACGCCACAGCTGACAACCGTGGCAACAGCCGCGGCCGCCGCGATGGCCTCGCCCGTGTTGTGCGTCATTCGGCAGGCCAGTTCCACGCGGTCCAAAAAATCGGACATGGGTTCACATCTGCACGCGACCCCAACCGGCGTTATTCGCATCGCGGCACCATTCGTCGTACCGTTTCGCCCTGTTTCGCTGGCAGGCTCTCCGTTCAACATCGCTGCCAGGGCTGCTTTGGAGGACGGACCCAAAAGATCGCGCAAGCCCCGCGCATGAACGTCGCGTTCCCAATCCAAAAGGTCTTGGGCCCACTGGGCCTCATCGAACTCATCGCCGTCTTTTACAAGCCGCTGGGCCAACAGAATTGCCTGCTCGGTGTCATCTGTAACTTGCGCCGCCTGAAGGCCATGTGAAACTGGATGGTCAGGGAATGGCGCAACATAGGTTGTGATCTCGCCATAGTGTTGCACGATTTCAGGGCGCGACAGAGTTTGCGACGGCATTCCCAATGCGTCCCCGATGGCCATTCCCGCAAGGGCACCAGAAGCGCGATCATATGCTAGGTCCCGGGCGGTCACGTTCGTCAAAACTCCATGTGCAGACCAAACAGGTCCGGGTCCAGAATGCTCTCGACAAATTCCAGCGCGTCCCCGTCTGCCGAGCGTGTCAGCCGGCACAACCGCAACATCGGTTCCCCCGCCACGCGACCCATCAATGCAGCGTCCTCAGCGCTCAGGGCGGGTAACACGCGTGCCCATTCGCTGCCGCCGTTTACGACCAATCCGCGAATGCGAAGCGTTTCGGTCAAAGACCCGTTTTCCAGACCTGTGTCGATGATTTCGGAAAATTCCGAACGCCAGGGGACTCGGCTGCGTTCCAGCGAGACACCCTGACCGGTGTTTACCCGAAACCGCAAACGATCAACCATCAGGACATCGTTGCCAACAGTTTCAGGCGCGTCCGCAAGATCCATTTCTCCGCGTGCGAGTCGTAAAATTCGCGTGCCAAGCTCTGTCTCGCCTGAGGACAGCGCAACGCTCCATCCCTTGCGATCATCGATTGTTTTGCCCCCGAAGGTAACGAACGACCCGATGCCGCGCCGGGTGGTGATCAGGCCTTTGCGGCTGAGGATGTCCAGGCTTTTCCGTATTGTATTTCTGCTGACCGAGAACCGCTTGACCAGCGCGTTCTCACTGGCCAGCGGGGCACCCGTGTCCAATCCGCCTGACCGGATCTCTTGCTCAAGCTCAAGCGCGATCCTGACGGATTTCGGCGCGCCGATCCGATCAGTGCTTGTTACCTCATGTTCAGACATGTTCATGCTTGTACCTTATCCCGATTCGCCCATCTGTCAACTCGGGCGCTTGGGGACTTGGTTCGGGTCCCCCTGCGATCCATATCCAGCCGCGAATGTTCACGGGACAGTTTTGTTGACTTTGGTAAACTTCCACTTCTATCATTAGTACGCTAACGAAAGTGGATTAGTGCATGGCCTATTCTCAACCAAGCTTGCTGCCAGATGCGCTGGGACTTCTTCAGCAGGCTGGGGTCCGCGTTATAGCGGGGGGCACAGATTTTTACCCCGCGTTGAAAGCAGGGCAGCATCCCGAGAATCTTTTGGACATCACCAGAATTAAGGGTTTCGGGGACATCGCGCAGTCTGAAGGCGTTATCAGAATTGGTGCGGCGGTCACGTGGTCGGATGTGGTGAAGGCAGATCTCCCTCGGGCTTTCGATGCGCTGAAGCAGGCTGCCCGCGAGGTGGGAAGCTTGCAAATTCAGAACGCAGGCACAGTAGCTGGGAATATATGCAACGCATCTCCAGCGGCAGATGGCGTTCCACCGCTGCTTGCACTGAATGCTGAGGTAGAGATCGCAAGTGCAGCGCAGGGCCCGCGCGTATTGCCCCTTGGTGCATTCATAAGGGGTGTCCGGCAAACGGCGCTGAAAGAAGATGAATTGGTTACTGCGATCATTGTGCCGAAACTGCCCGCTGGCATGACATCTGGTTTCGAGAAATTGGGCAGCCGCCGCTATTTGGTCATCTCCATTGCTATGACCGCGGCAAACATCCTATTGGATGTGCACGGAAGGATTGCCGAGGCGCGCATCGCCGTTGGCTCTTGCTCCGCCGTCGCTCAGCGGCTTACTGCGCTAGAGGCGAGACTGATCGGCCAGAAACCCTCGGATGTCAGGATTTCACCTGATGATGTTGCGGCGCTGACGCCGATTGATGACGTCAGAGGTTCGAGCGCGTATCGGTTCGATGCCGTGCGGCACCAGATTGAGCGGGCCATTCATAGGGCGGTGTCGTGATGAACAAAGCGCTTTCAGGTACTCCGACGCCATTTCGCCTAAATGGACGCGATGAGGCCCCGTTGCTTTACCCAGGCCAACGTTTGTCTGACGTTCTGCGCGAAGGTTTGGGCCAACGCGATGTAAAGATTGGCTGTGATGCGGGCGATTGTGGGGCGTGTACCGTGCTGGTTGATGGTGCGCCTGTTTGCGCCTGTTTGACCCCGGCGCATCAGGTTGCAGGGCGCGAAATTGAGACGGTGCAGGGACTGCATGCTCATGATCCGGTCGCTGCCAAGCTAAAGCAGAGCTTTCTGGATCATGGAGCAGCGCAATGTGGGATCTGCACACCCGGTATGTTGGTATCCGCAGTCGCCTTGCTAAGGGACTTGCCCGAACCCACCGAAGCGCAAGTGCAGGATGCCTTGGGGGGTGTGCTGTGTCGCTGCACAGGCTACCGTAAAATCATTGACGCTGTCATGGGTGCGCCTTCGGTTGCCGCCGCGACGGCGGGGCAGGTGGGTGATGCGGTCCAGCATCTGGACGGGATCGAAAAAGTGTCGGCAACTGTCAAATACGGGGATGATATTGCGCCTGCGGGATGCCTCGAAGTTTTGGTTATCCGTTCGCCCTTTGCCCGCGCGGCCTTTGATATTGGGAACCTGGAGGGGTTCGCGCAGGCGGTCGGGCTGGAAGCCGTTCTGACAGCTTCAGACGTGAGCGGAGAGAACAATTTCGGCGTGATACCAGGCTTTGAAGACCAGCCCGTTTTTGCCGAGCGGGAAACGCGTTTCAGGGGCGAGGCCGTCGCGGCCCTGATCGGCACGCGGGACGCATTGCGCGTGGTCGACCCGGAATTATTGCCGATCACCTGGACCGAATTACCCGCGCTAGGGGACATGGGTACAGCCCAGGACGAAGAGGCGGTGCAGCTCCACGATGGGCGCGATAACAATGTGATGTGCACGGGGTTTGTAACCTGTGGTGATCCGAATGCGGCCTTGGCGCGCGCGCATGTAACGGTCGAAGGTCGGTTTGAAAGCGGGTTTGTTGAGCATGCCTATATCGAACCCGAGGCCGGTTTCGCCGAGGTTGTGAATGGTCGAGTTGAGGTGCACGCCTGCACCCAGGCCCCGGTTATGGATCTCGAGGGGCTTGAACGAGTTCTGGGACTGGATCGATCGGACATACGTGTGATCCCCACTGCGACCGGCGGGGGCTTCGGTGCCAAGCTGGATATGAGTGTGCAGCCTTACTTGGCGCTTGCCGCGCTGAAGACGGGTAAGCCGGTGCGGCTTTGCTATACACGCGCTGAATCCATGCAAAGCTCGACCAAGCGACACCCCTCGGACATCACGCTTAGGGTTGGCGCGGATAAGGCGGGAAAGCTCTGTGGCTTTGAGTTTCGTGGCAGCTTTGACACAGGGGCTTATGCCAGTTGGGGGCCAACAGTGGCCAATCGTGTGCCGGTCCATGCTTCGGGACCGTACCGCGTGGCTGACTATATCGCGCAGGCCAAGGGCGTGCACACCAACAACCCGCCGTCCGGTGCGTTTCGTGGTTTTGGTGTACCTCAGGCAGCCATCGCGCAAGAGAGCCTTTTCGATGATCTGGCTGAAAAGCTAGGAATGGATGCGCTGGAATTTCGCATTTTGAACGCATTGGACAATGGTGTGCCGACCGTTTGCGGACAGGTTTTTGAACAGGGCGTTGGGATCAAGGCCTGCCTTGAAGCGCTAAGGTCTGCCTGGGTGGAAGAGCGCGCAGTTGCCGATGCATTCAACAGCAAAAATGATACGGTGAAATGCGGTGTTGGTATCGCCAGCGGATGGTATGGGTGTGGCAACACGTCTTTGCCCAACCCCTCGACCATCAAATGCGGTATTCGCGCAGATGGCACAGTTGTGTTGCATCAGGGTGCGATGGATATCGGCCAAGGGGCCAATACCGTTATTACACAGATATTTGCCACCGCGCTTGGGGTTGAGGCAGGCCAGATCATGCGCGTCGGCGCGGATACGGATGTGACACCTGACTCAGGCAAAACCTCGGCCTCGCGCCAGACTTTTGTGTCGGGCAATGCGGCGCGACTGTCGGGTCAGGCATTGCGGACGATGATCCTAGAACGCTTGAATATAGCCGAAGATGCGGTGCTGGACTTCAGGGCCGGAGAAATTCAGGCAACTGATGCCGCGGGAACTCAGGTGCTTGACCTTTCCCTCCTTGCCGCAGATGCAGAAGGCTATGTTCTGCGCGCAGAAGAAACCTATGATCCGCCGACCAAACCCTTGAACAAGGACGGGCAGGGGCATCCTTACGCGCAGTTTGGCTATGCTGCGCATCTGGCCGTGGTCGAGGTGGATAGAGCGCTGGGCACGGTCAAGCCGGTGAAATTCGTGGCGGCGCATGATGTTGGTCAGGCCATCAATCCAATGCTGGTCGAAGGTCAGGTGCATGGCGGCATCGCACAAGGCCTCGGCATGGCCCTGATGGAAGAATACATCCCCGGCCGAACCGAGAACCTGCATGACTATCTGATCCCGACTATCGGGGACATTCCCCCCATTGAGACGATTATCATCGAAGAAGCTGACGCGCATGGTCCGTATGGAGCCAAAGGGCTGGGGGAACATGTGCTGATTCCGACGGCGCCCGCGCTATTGAATGCCATCAAGCATGCGACTGGTGTTCGGTTGTTCAAAGGGCCAGCTATCCCCAGTGTCGTTCATGCGGCCCTCAAAAAGAGAAATTCCTGATGACGGATGTTGCAAAGCCAGAAAAGATCCGCTGCGATGCGTGCCCGGTGATGTGTTATATCGCCGATGGCAACTCCGGAGCCTGTGACCGCTATGCAAACCACGACGGCGAACTGGTTCGGCTTGATCCGCTGACCATCATCCAAAGCGGGCAGGATCTTGTCCCGTTCATGGGCGAAGGCGCGTCCGAGGAATGGGATGGCAATATCTTCAAAGGTGAGCGTCAGTTTGTGACTGCCGTAGGCGCAGGAACGACATATCCGGACTATAAACCTGCGCCCTTTATCGCCAGCCAAGAGGTTGAAGGCGTTGATATGGTCACGGTCGTGACCGAGGGCATCTTCAGCTACTGCGGTGTGAAGGTGAAAATCGACACTGATCGGCATATCGGGCATGAGCGCGAAGTGGTGCGGGTGGATGGAGAACCTATCGGTCATGTGATGACCTCGGAATACGGTTCGAAAATGCTGTCCTTGGGCGGGGTTGAGCACCTGACTGGTGGAAGCAAGAAAGAAGGCCGCGTGACCTGTGACGCACTGTTGCGGTTATGCAACCGTGAGCCGGTGACGATGGTGATCGGCGAAGAAGATCACGCCACTGAGGTTGTGATCGAGGCGGGTAAAGCCCCAATCATCAACGGCGTGACAGAAAGCTTGATGCGCGTCGGCTGCGGTTCAGCCACGATTGGCATGTTCCCGAAGCAGTGGATCGGTCATGTAGATGATGTTGTGGTGGTGGATGACCACATTACCGGGGTGCTCAGTGAGCACGAGACAGGCAAGCAACTTGATGTCCCTGCAACCGGGATCAAGATCAAAGGGCGCCGCTCGACCCCTGGGCGATATTTTCAAGTTGCAGAGCCCGGCACAGGTTGGGGTGGCACCGATATCGAAGACCCGCTGGCAATCCTTGGTCCCTTCAATCCCAAAACAGCCTGGGAAGGGCTGCGGTTGTTTATGGTGTCCACCACAGGTGAGCAGTTTTCTTATTACGAGCTCGACGCTGATCTTGTTCCGCAACAACGGGATGTGCCCGAGAAACTGGCGGCATCGGCGGCGTTGATTGCAGAAAACTGCGAGCCTTCGGTTTGTTCGGTTCTGTTCATGGGCGGGGCCGGGGGATCGCTGCGCGCAGGCGTTACCGAGAACCCTGTGCGCTTGACCAAATCGGTCAAGGACGCGCTGACACACGTGTCATGTGGCGGGGCTGATGCCTATGTTTGGCCCGGCGGCGGGATCACCGTGATGGTCGATGTGTTGGACATGCCAACCAACTCGTTCGGCTATGTCCCGACCCCTGCGCTTGTCGCACCCATCGAGTTTACCTTGCGCGTCAGAGACTACGCTGCCTTGGGCGGGCATGTGGACCACATGCGACGTGTCAGCGACATCAATTCTGATCAGGCGCGTCACGTACGTCAAAACCCCAATGCTGGGGATCCGATGGACCTTGGAAACTTCAATTGGAAGGCAGATGCCGAATGACGCTGCGCGCGTGCCTTTTGCCCGATGGCCAACGGCTGCATTTGCAGCATGGCCCAAGCGACCTGATTGTTTGGGCCGAAGGAGATCGGGATCGGGCGTATCGGGCGGCAGCAAAGCGGTTCGAAACGATCATTGCTGAGGTTGTTGAGGAACTGTCGGACCTCCGCGCGATGTTATCACCACTTACCAAGCGCCCGATGGGCACGGTCGCACGTCGGATGCATGATGCGTGCTTGCCACTGGTTCATGTTGGATATGTCACGCGGATGGCTGCCGTTGCCGGAAGCATCGCGGATGAGGTGCTTGCCGCTATGACCCAAAACGCAGACGTCGCACGCGCCTATGTCAACAATGGCGGGGACATCGCGTTACATCTGACGCCGGGAGCCGCCTTTAAAACCTCGATCATGGCGCGTGATGGCGAAGAACTGGGCCGGATTGATGTAAAGCACAGCGATGGCATCAGGGGTATCGCGACCTCGGGGCGTCACGGGCGCAGCTTGTCTTTGGGCATTGCGGACAGTGTGACGGCGCTGGCCAAATCGGCGGCCGCGGCCGATGTCGCCGCGACCCTTATCGCCAACGCGGTGGATCTGCCGGGCCATCCGGCAGTGACACGTCGCGCTGCTTGTGATGTTGACGAAAACAGTGATCTGGGGGAGCTGCCGGTCACGGTCGGTTGTGGTGCGCTGTCGGCCAAAGACTGCGACCGTGCTTTGGCCCGTGGTCTCAATCGTGCAACTGCCCTTCAGGCCCAAGCGTACATTGCGTCTGCCGGCTTGTTCCTGCAGGGTCGTGCCGTTTCAACCGGCGCGCACATACTACCGTTCCAACAAGAGAAACAGCATGTCCAAGCTTAATGTTCGAAAAACAGCCTATTCCGTCGAAGAAATATTCCACGAAGGCGGCCCGGTGCCCGAAATCCCGCTGTACCGCGCAGCGGCTATTGCCATCATCGAGAACCCTTTTGCCGGGCGGTACGAACCTGACATTCAGTGGTTCATGGAAGACCTCAAACCTTTGGGGCTGCAAATGGCCCAACGCCTGGTCGAGATGCTTGGCGGTGCGGATAAGATCGAAGGTTACGGCAAAGGCGCGATGATCGGCGAGGCGGGAGAGCTGGAGCACGGAGCGCTGTGGCACGCCCCAGGCGGTTATGCAATGCGCGAGCTTTTGGATGACTCAAACGCGATTGTCCCTTCGACCAAGAAGGTTACGGGTGTCGGCGGGCGGCTCGATGTGCCAATCACGCACATCAATGCCTCTTACGTGCGCAGCCACTTTGACAGTATGGAAGTTGGCTTGAATGATGCGCCCAAAGCCAATGAAATGGCTGTCATTCTGGTGATGAGTACAGGCCCTCGAATCCATGATCGGTCCGGAGGTCTGGCTGCCAAAGATATCAAAGGAGAGGACGGCCTGAGATGAGTGCTAAGATTCGCAAAATCGCTGTTAACATCGAAGAAACGCATTCCGAAATCGGGCGAAAGATCGACCCTGCCACGCGCAAGGCTGTTGCCGTCGCAGTCATCGAAAACCCGTTTGCAGGTGCCTATACCGAAGACCTGAGCGCGTTGATGGAGATCGGTGCAGAACTCGGCACATTGTTGGGCCGCAGATGCGTAGAAGCGCTTGGCATCACTCCAGAACAGGCAGAGAGCTATGGCAAATCGGCCATGGTGGGCGAGAACGGCGAGTTGGAACATGCCGCCGCAATCCTGCATCCCAAACTGGGTGCGCCCCTGCGCAAAGAGGTAGAAAAAGGGGCTGCCTTGGTGCCGTCATCGAAAAAGATGGGATCGCCCGGTCAGGTGCTGGATGTGCCACTTGGGCACAAGGATGCGGCCTATGTGCGCAGCCATTTTGATGGAATTGAAGTGCGGCTGAACGATGCGCCGCGTGCCAATGAGATCATGGTAGCCGTGGCTGTGACCGACAGCGGGCGGCCTTTACCTCGGGTTGGCGGCTTGACCCACGATCAAGCAGAGGGCAAAGACGGGCTTCGTTAGGAGCAATTATGTCAGACAGCGTCGAACCCTACCATCTTGAAGACCAGGTCGGATATCTTTTGAGGCTGGCCAGCCAGCGTCATTCGATCATTTTTCAGAACAGGATTTCCAAGGATTTGACGCCTACGCAGTTTTCAACACTGATCCGTGTGGCCGAGAAGAAAGAGGTGTCGCAGAACCAGCTGGGCCGCCTTGCAGCAATGGACATTGCGACGATCAAAGGGGTGGTCGACCGGCTGAAGGCTAAGGGACTACTGCAAGCGACCGCCGATCCCGGGGACAAGCGCCGCTCGATCATTTCATTGACCGAAGCGGGTGCCGAGTTGATGGAACAGCTTTATGCAGATGGATTTAGTATCTCGCAGGAAACTCTGGCACCCCTCAAGAAGTCCGAGCAAAAAGCGCTTTTGACATTGCTAAGAAAGATCACTTGACCGGCGCTTGGTTCCCGTAATCCAGCCAACTCACCCTAGCTTCGGACCTAAAGTATGCGTTCCGGCAGGCGTTGCGCTGGTGGAGTGTTACGAGAACGTTCCGAGCAGATTACGCCATCAATGATCGTCATACCTACGCCGGGCAAGTTTCCTTGCGCCACGCTCTCAAGCATGTTTTTCCCCGGCGCGTGCTGGGCTTGGTCCAGCAGGACGAAATCGGCGCAACGCCCCTTTTCGATAAGACCAACATCCAGATCACGCTGCCGTGCGGTGTTACCATTGCCAAAGCAAAAGGCAATCTCGGCGGGGACGTTTCCGAAGGCCGACAGCATGGCGATCATCCTCAAGATACCAAGCGGTTGCACACCTGACCCTGCTGGTCCGTCGGTCCCCAGGATCACTTGATCCAGCTTGCCCAACTCGCGTGCGGTATTCACCGTAAGAACAGCAGCGCGTTCATTGCCATTGTGCACGATTTCAAAAGCTTGCTTGGTGCAAGTTTCACACAGGCAGATGATCTGATCATCGGGCAAAGCCGAATGGCCTCCGTTGATGTGCCCGATCACGTCGGTGCCCGTCTCAATCACCATATCTGCGTCGATCAGACCCGACCCGGGGATTGATGGACCGCCCGTGTGGATCGTGGACTGAATCCCATGTTTTCGGGCCCATTCGACCATCTGGTTCGCGGTTTTACCATCCTTGACCGAACCCAGACCAACTTCGCCCAGATATTTGACTCCGGCGTTGGCCAGTTCGGCAAAATCCTCTTCGACCATACTATGTTCAATGACAGGGGCCCCGGCGTGGACTTTGACGCCAGAGGGTCGAAAATTTTCGTACCAGCGCTGAGCCGCGATCGACATGGCTTTGAGGCCGATCACATCTTTGGGGCGCCCCGGCATGTGAACCTCACCGGCCGAGATCATGGTGGTCACACCGCCGTTCAGGGTGGAGTCGATCCAGTGGAGCTGCTGCTGGCGGGGCGTGTAGTCACCCACAACCGGGTGCACATGGCTGTCGATCAAACCGGGGGCAAGCGTCACACCATGGGCGTCTACAATGCAGGTCGCGTCGTCGGTATCAAGGTCCTTTTCATTACCCCACGCGTCGATCTTACCGTCTACGGCAACCAGGCAATCGCCATCGAATATCGGTTCTTCCATCTTTCCTGACAGGATCATACCGATGTTTTTAATGACTAGCTTTTCCATATGACCCTCCCATTATTCATTAGTATACGAATATAATAAGCATGCATGCGTCAAGACAATTCTGAAGCCAAAGGCAAAGTTCGCGAAGCGATTGACAGAACTGTTTATTGTCACTAATTCATTAGTATACTAATGAATAATCCAGCCCACTCAAGATGGCTGCAAAGAAATCTGAATGCCGGGGAATCTGGCTGTCGCTTTGGTGGCTAAGGGAGGTGATCAGATGACGCTCGATTCCTATGAGACAGAATTTCCGATCCCGGCGGGTGTATTTGCCCAGACCGTAACCGAAGTCCAGCACTACACCGATCGGTTGTTTCGGTTCCGTATGACCCGGCCTGCATCCTTCCGCTTCCGGTCCGGTGAATTTGTTATGATTGGCCTGCCAAATGCAGAAAAGCCTGTGTTCCGGGCATACTCGGTGGCGTCGCCCAGTTGGGATGAAGAGTTGGAATTTTACTCGATCAAAGTTCCGGATGGCCCGCTCACCGAGCATTTGCAAAAGATTAAGGAAGGCGACACCGTTTTGATGCGTCGAAAACCAACAGGCACTTTGGTGAATGACGCGCTGTTGCCGGGCAAACGGCTTTGGATGTTCTCTACCGGTACGGGGTTTGCCCCATTTGCCAGTTTGATCCGCGACCCTGAGACCTATGAGAAGTTTGATCAGGTCATCGTCACCCATACTTGCCGAGAAGTGACCGAACTTAGTTATAGCAAGCACTTGGTTGCCTCGGTGAAAGACGATCCGTTGTGTGGAGAGTTCGCAAATGGCCTGTGTCTTTACGCCACGACCACACGCGAAGACTATCCGGTCATGGGCCGCATCACGGAGCTGATGGCCAACGGCAGGCTGTTTGAAGACCTGGGGCTTCCGCCGATATCGGCAGATACCGACCGTGGTATGATCTGCGGCTCAATGGAAATGCTCAAAGACACCAAGGCATTGCTTGAAGGCTTCGGTCTGGTCGAGGGATCGAACAGCAAACCAGATACATTTGTTGTCGAGCGCGCTTTTGTCGATTAACAGCAAGCGCTTAGGCTTGATATTTGGGCTTTCTTCATACCGCTGAGCGAGCGATAGTTGCGCAAGCGACCTGCGCTAAAGACTGAATCTGTAAACAACCGCGATGGGTGCGCCGTTGGACATGTAAGGGCGGTGATCGTTGGAGTTCAGCGCTACGGTTAATACATAGTCGCCCGGTGTTAGCGAGCCGACCTCAAAGCTGTCTTCATAAAGTCGGCCAAGCTTCAGTCCATTCAGATAGATATGGGCGTGGCCTTGGCCATCGACATGCGGTGCACTGTCCTCGACGATCACAAACTCGAAGTTTTTGACGCTGATTTGAACGAAAAACCCATCAGCGCTGACATCCGGCTCCTGAACCAGTGTGATTGCCGGGCTAGGCGAGATTTCGATGCTATTGGCAGGGCTGTGGTCCATTGCCGTCGCACCACCAGTGGCCTCTGGATGCAGGATGCGCGCCACGACTTCGCTGCCATCGTCAAATGAAAGCGCCAGCGCGTGGTAGGTGCCTTCGGGAAAGCTGTCGTCCGGCACTTGCAACATGATATGAGCACCATCCATTGCCAGTTGCACTGTATCACTGCCAGGGACTACAAGAGGCCTGTCATGGCCAGGGTTCATCAATGACGTGTGGGCTCCAGACGGCGACGTGACGCTTTGAAGAATGCGAGGGTCACCGTCATTTTGCAGGTTAAGAGTGACCATGAACCGCGATCCCGACGCCCCCATCGGCACGGCGCGCCCGTCGCTGGCTTTCACATCAATTTGCGGCGTGCCCGTGAAAATGTAAGCGATACCCAACGCCGCCGCGATGCCTGCCACAGCAAACCAGCGTTTGCTCATCCGAGTTGCCTCCTTACAAGAAGTTGTGTGTATGCTAACGAAGTGATGCCGATTGTGAAGCTCTTTCTAGCTGCATTTATTGTTGCCCTCTTGGCTACGGGACCAGCTTTTGCACATGCTGCCGAGCAGGGTTTTGTGCTTCTCTTACCCACTACGGCTTACATGACGGGCGGCACGTTGACTGTGGTGGCGACCATTCTTTTACTCGTTTGTCTGAGGCCTGGGCAGCTTGAAACCATTCTGCGACCCGTCGCGCTGATCCATTGGCACAGTGGGGAAAAATGGCATCACTGGACACAGATCGCGGCCTCGCTTTGTCTGGCGTTGCTGATCCTGATTGGCCTGCGAGGGCCAACCGATCCGCAAGCAAATCTGATGCCGTTGGTATTGTGGACCATTTGGTGGATGCTGCTGTTTGTTGTTCAGGCATTGATCTTCGATGTCTGGAAATGGGTCAACCCTTGGCCTGGCCTGCACCGCCTTTTGGCCCCGGACCACAAAGCACCTTGGACACTTCCTGAACAACTTTCTATCTGGCCCGCGGTCATTCTTATGGCGGCGTTTCAGGGTTTTATCCTTGCTGATACGGCACCGAACGATCCGGGTCGGCTTGCACGGTTTGCGATCGGGTATTGGGCGTTTACCCTTTTAGGTATGACACTGTTTGGGCGCAGGTCTTGGCTGCGTCAAGTTGAGTGCTTTTCGGTCTTGTTTGCGTTGATCGGTACGATCAGGTCAGCCCGCGGCGGCACTTTCGGTTTGCCCGGATGGCAGGTCTTTGACAGAACGAGGTTTGATCTGAGCCACGCGGTCTTTGTGCTGGTGATCCTTGCGGCTGGTAGCTTTGATGGCCTTTACGAGACTTTCTGGTGGCTGGATCAGATCGGGGTTAACCCATTGGAGTATCCGGGGCGCACAGCACTGATCTGGCCAACGACACTCGGCCTCTATGGCGGCATGTTGCTGCTGACATGTGTTTTCGCATTGGTCGTGTTTTTGGGAACCGCACTGGTCCGCGAAGCTGTTCCCTTCAGAACAGCCTTCGTTCGCTTTTCCATCACCTTGCTGCCGATTGCGATTGGCTATCACTTTGCCCACTATTTTACGACGTTTCTGGTCCAGATTCAGGTCGTGATAGCGACTCTGGCCGATCCTTTCGCGCTTGGCTGGAACCTGTTCGGGCTTGGCGATTGGCGCGTTATGGTTGGGTTTTTGACAGTGCCAGGAACCGTGAAGCTCATTTGGCTCACTCAGGCGGGTGTTGTGGTACTGTCTCATGTCCTGGCGGTCATTCTAAGCCACCGAACGGCTGAGGATCTGTGCATGCCACGCAGGGACATCTTGGTGTTGCAATTGGGCCTGTCTATCTTGATGATTTTCTACACGATTTTCGGGCTGTGGCTGCTTGCCAGTCCGCGCGGGGCTTAAAATATGTAGACAACTCGTTAGCATACATACAAACTAACTGGAAAATGAGAGGCGAAACATCGCCCCAAAAACAACAGAGGAGATGAACGCCATGACAAAGATTTCAAAGATCAGTCGCCGTAGTACACTGCTTGGCCTGGGGGCCGGTGCAGGTGCTCTGGCCACCGGCGGCGTGTTGCCGGGATCTCTTGGTTTTGCGCAAGCTCAAAGCTCGGCACCGATTAAGATCGGATTCCAAAAGCACGCGACTGGCATCGGGGCCGCTTATGGCCGGTGGTATGATGTGGCAACGAATGCCGCCGCCGCGCGCATCAACGAAATGGGCGGCATCAATGGTCGTCCGGTTGAGATTATCACAGAAGACGACGCGACCGATCCCGGGCGTGGTGCCGAAGTGTTGGAGAAATTTGCCAACCAACATGAGGTTGACGTTGCCTTTGGCACCTTGTTCAGCCACGTGGTGATCGGTTCGGCACCCCGTGCGGGCGAGTTGAAACTGCCTTATTTTGTTGTGTCCGAAGGTCACCACGTCGCCAGCGGCATGTTAAACCGATATACGCTGCAACCCGGCATCACCGATGTGAAAAGCCAGGTCATTTCTATGGCACCTTTTGTGGCTGATAATCTGGGTAAAAAGGTCACGATGATTTATCCTGACTTTGCCTTTGGTCACGATCATCGCGATTTCTTCTCTCAGGCGATTGAGGCGCAGGGTGGCGAAGTTGTCGCGAAGATTGCGATCCCGCCCACTGAGACAACATTCACCCGTTATTTCCCAAGTATCCCGCGCGAAACCGAGGTGATTTATCACGTGATGGTGGGCCCGGCCGTGCTGACATTCGTCAAGGAAATGGGTGAATTCTTTGGGCCAAGCCGACCGGAGATTTTTGGCTTCATCGACAGCTTGGAAGCGGTTGATGTTCAAAGCCCAGGGCTTGAGTTCCTTGAAGGTACATATTTCTGGGAAGGTATGCCGCGCTACAAACAAGCCAACGAATCAGAGGCGGCCACGGCCTACCGTGCCGCTGTTGGCGTGAATGATAGTGGGGCCGCGATTGATGACCCATCCAATGTCGCCACTTACGCCCATATGTTCGGATGCTGGGAAACAATGCATATCATCAAAGCTGGCATGGAAGCGGCGGATTACCAAGGCCCAGCAGATCGCGCCAAACTGATCGAGGCGGTCGAGGCTATGACTGACATGCCGGAATCCATCGAACATCCGCAGGGTGAAAAGGTCTTTAACGGCAAGACTCATCAGGCCTTTGGTAAACAATATATCTCGAAGGTCGGGGATGGTCGTCTTGATGTGGTGCATACCGCGTCCATCGAGGATGGCCTCTACGAGGATGAGGTGGACTACACCACGCAATCCTTCTGATCCCAACTTCAGGCTAAAGCGAGACTGGGTATGGACTTTGGGCCTCACCTGATGCTCGCCTCCATCGAGGGGGCGGTCATCTCGGCTATTCTTGTGCTTACCGCAATGGGGCTCAGCATTGTGTTTGGCGTCATGCGTGTTGTGAACGTGGCCCATGGCGAGTTCTTCATGCTGGGGGCAGTTTTTGCCTGGGTGGTAAGTACGACGATCGGAGGCCACGCTGCTTTCGGTTTCGTGGCGATGCTGATTATCGTGCCGGTGCTGGTCGGTTGCATCGCGGTGGGGGTTGATCAGTTGATCCTCAAGCGGATCGACTATGACGTGGACCGAACCATCGTTGCGACGATTGGCGTTCTGTATATAGTTCAGCAATCCACGCTGATGCTCTATGGGCCTGAGGCACGGCCTGTCGCGCCGCCGTTTAACACCCGCTTGGCGCTACCCTGGTTCGAACTTGGCGCGGACGGGTTCCAGCTGATTTGGCCTTGGGGGCTGAGCGTAACGACTTACAAACTGTTTGTTATCGTTGCCGCGATTTTGGTTCTGGGCGTGCTTTGGTTTGTGCTGACGCGCACCAGAATCGGGCTGATCATGCGGGCGACGCAGCAAGATCGCGAAATGGCTCAGGCCTTTGGAGTGCCCGTTAACCGCGTGTACTCGTGGGTCTTTGGCCTGGGTGCAGGGCTGGCTGCATTGGGTGCCGTGTTGGTGGTTCCGATCCAACAGGCCCATTATCTGATGGGCGGAGATCCGTTGCTGCTGGCCTTTATCGTGGTGATTATTGGAGGTCTCGGGAGCTTGCCGGGCACGGTGATTGCTGCGGTGCTCATTGGAATGAGCGATGGCATCATATCGGTCTTTTTCTCACCAACTCTGGCCAAAATCATTGCGACCTTCCTTGTCGCAATGGTGCTGGTGTTCAGGCCGCAAGGTCTGATGGGGCGGGTGGCAGCTTAATGAACGTGTCCAGAACATCCGCTTTGCATCTAGGCACTTTGCTTGTGCTTTTTGCGCTGTTTTTCGTGCTGCCTGCCTATCACGTCGGTGCTTTCTCACGGATCATGGTGCTGGCGATCTATGCCATCGGATTTAACCTGCTGTTTGGATATACCGGCCTGCTGAGCCTTGGCCACGCCATGTTCTTTGCCGCCGGAATGTACGGGTTTGGGCTGAGCATGAATTTCGGCGGGCTGACAGTGTTACCAGCTTTCACAGTTGGCATCCTAGCTGCCGGGCTGTTGGCTCTTGCCGTCGGCTTTCTGGCGCTGCGGACCATCGGTGTGGCGTTTATGATTGTGACGCTGATGTTCGCGCAGACCTTCTATCTCGTGATCCTCTATTTTGGTGAATACACGCGAGGTGACGAAGGATTCATCATCCAGCAGGCTCAGCGCAACCTTGCTGGAATTGACCTAACGACAGAAACGGCGCGGTATTTCACTGCATTTACCCTATTCGCCATCTGCTTTCTTATCATGGCCCGTTTGGTTCAAAGCCCATTTGGCAAGCGTCTGGTCGCGATCCGGGAAAACGAAGAACGTGCCCGGATGCTTGGTTATGATGTCGGGCGGCTAAAGCTTAACGCGTTGGTCGTATCAGGCCTGTTTTCGGGCGTGGCAGGGGCCGCCTATGCTATGCTGTTCGGTTATGTCGGTGCCAGTTTTGCCGCGGTGCACTATTCGATCTTCCCGCTGCTATGGGTATTGCTGGGTGGGGCCGGGACCACGATCGGCCCTCTCATCGGCGTCATCTTCATGTTCTATCTGATCGATATCTCCAGCAGTTTCACCAACGCGTATATGCTTGTTGCGGGCGTTGCTTTGGTTCTGCTGACTCTGTTTGCCCCCCAAGGCATTGCGGGCACAATACGCAAGAGAGCTGTGTCATGGTTGCCGTGAATATCCTTGAAACCAAAGGCCTGACCAAAGTCTATGGCGGGCTGAACGCCAACACCGACGTAGATTTTTCACTGCGCCGAAATGCAATCACGGCGTTAATTGGTCCCAATGGCGCCGGCAAGTCTACCTTTGTCGGAATGGTCAGTGGGCGAACAGCGCCGACCCGTGGCAGCGTTTCGTTCGAGGGCAAGGACATTAGCCACTTGCCTGCACATCGACGTATCCAGCTTGGTATGGCCTATACGTTCCAGATCACCTCGATCTTTCCCGGGCTTACGGTTGAAGACAACGTTGCCCTCGCTGCAGGTCGCAGGCTTGCGCATGACAAAGCGGCCCATGCCGAAAAAACGGCCGCAGTCTTGCAGAAAATCGGCTTGGAAGATCGAGCAGATCAAATCGCCTCGGACCTCAGTTATGGTCACCAACGGGTTCTCGAAATTGCCATGGGCCTGGCACAGGACCCCAAGCTGTTCATCCTTGACGAGCCAACCCAAGGACTGGCTGAAGGCGAAGTTGAGGCCTTCGTGAAGCTGATGCGGACGATGGCTGAAGAAACTACGATCCTGCTGATCGAACACAATATGCGAGTGGTTGCCGAAACCGCAGATCATGTTGCAGTGCTGGATCAGGGGCGCCTTTTGGCATCAGGTACCTTTGACGAGATGCGCGCGAATGCCGCCGTACAAGCCGCGTATTTGGGGACGCCCGCCGATGTTTGAGGTCAAGAATATCCATACCGGCTATGGCAAGGTGAAAGTACTGTTCGGAGTGTCTCTGGCCGTCAATGCCGGGGAAATACATTGCCTGATGGGCCGCAATGGGGCGGGCAAGACGACGCTTCTCAAGGCAATCATGGGGCAACTGCCGTTAAGCCAGGGCGAGGTTATCCTGGATGGTGAACGCCTGAGCGGTCTGCCTGCGCATCTCGTGCCAAAGCGTGGGATCAGCTACATCCCACAAGGGCGGCGGCTCTTTCCCGAGCTTACAGTCGCAGAGAACATCGAAATGGGGCTTATGGCCCGGGGTGAGGGCGCGGATACGCGGGATTGGGTGCTTGAGCTTTTTCCCCGACTCAAGGAACGGTTGGGTCAAGTTGCTGGCACACTCTCAGGTGGTGAACAGCAGATGCTGGCGACAGCCCGCGCGCTATGCCTGCGCCCCAAGGTCTTGCTTCTGGACGAACCAACCGAGGGCCTACAGCCTTCGATGATCGAACAGATCCGGCAGGTCGTGGTGAAAATGAAGGCTGAGGGCTATGCCATCGTTCTCGTCGAGCAACGGATTGATGCGGTTTTGTCGATTGCTGACCGCATTACATTTATCGAAAATGGCCAGGATCGCGAAACTGTCGAACCCGCGGATGTCGCAGCAGATAAAACGATCCTTACAAAATACCTTGGTGTCTGAGGTTGGTTCAAAAGCCGCTAACTCGCTCTATGAGCCAATACATTGAAATCGAGCCAATACCATAGGCGGCAATGACGGTTGCCCCCTGTCGCATGGGAACCGCAATCAAGCGCCAGATCGCGACGAGTACCGCCAATGCACCGACAAAGCACAGTTGCCCAGCCTCGACCCCAAGGTTGAATGCAAGCAATGCCGCAGGAATATCGTTCGCAGGCAACCCGATTTCAGCCAAAGCGCCAGCAAAACCAAGGCCGTGCAAAAGCCCAAACCCGAAACACACAATCCAGGGTTTCTGTTCAGAAAGCCGGGAACGACCGTCGCGGCCTTTAACAATCTCCACTGCCAGAAAAACGATAGATAGCGCGATGATGGCTTCAACCGGTGGACCAGGCACATTCAATACGCCGAAGGTTGCCAGCGCCAACGTTATGGAATGGGCCAGAGTGAAGGCTGTTACAGCCCCAACCAATCTCCAAGGATCGCGCACCAGAATGAACAGCGCGAAGACAAACAAGAGGTGATCCCAGCCTTCCAGTATGTGTTCAAACCCCAGCTGGAAATAGCCGATGAAAACGGACCATGTCGTTTGCTCATAAGGGATGTTCTGGATCGCTGTGTCAGGGGTGAAGCGAAGGGTTGTGGGTGCGGAATTCAATGGATGCACGCGCACCAACACATCATTCCTTTGTGCCTCCAGCCCTTCAATCGCTATGGGGTGACCAGCGATATCTTCGCGGCATTCCATGACCCAGGATGCTAACCAAGCCCGCCCGTCCGACGTCGGCTCAGACCCGCGCGCCGGAGAGCAACCATTAGGCAAAACCGCATCAATCGCCATAGGTTGGCCGTTAACGTCCGGTTTTCGCCATTGAACGCTCCATTTTTCTGACGCGATTTGGCGTATTTCTAAATAGCCAGGATCAAGCGCATGCGCGTTGGCAAAGCTTCCGGGCCATGGAAGCAGCACAAAAAGCAGACAGATTAGATGCCTCATTTCGCTGGGCCTGAGAAGTCGGGGGCCACGATCTCGTAGGTATCGGCAAGTATTTCATACTGTGCCTGCGCCAAATCTTCGCTCATCGCGCGACGCCAATCCCTCAGCACGTCTTCACGGATCACTAACAAAGCGGGGGTTTGACTGGGCTCAATCGCGGTCACCTGGACCAGATGGAGCCCATAGCCTGATTGAAACGGACCAGCCCACAGACCTGTTTCAACTTCTGTGAGGCCCTCTGAGAACCCTGCTCCAAATACTGAGTCCACAACTCTCGTAGCGGTCAAAGGCATTGAAGAAGGCAGCAGAGTAGGGCTGCCCAACTCAGATATTTCACCCGTTTCGTTCAATGCCTCCAGCGTGCGCGCGATTTCATCCTCGCTTGGCGTTTCACCCAGAAAGACCTGCGTGAACGCCACTTTGTCAGGTGTCGCATAGCGTTCGGGATTTTGGTTCAGAAACGCCTCTAATTCCTGATCTTCAGGAACAGCCGATGTGGCGATCGCTTCGGTCAGGAAATCCATCTTTTGACTCAGCCGGGACCTGATCACCGTATCCCCGCGATCTAGCCCAAGCTTTCGTGCTTCGCGAACCAAAACCTCTTCGCGAATTGACGCATCGACCAAGGCCTGTAGTTCAGTGCTGCTTGGGCGGCGTTTCCACCTCGTTTCAAACTGGGCGGACAAAAGCGCGACATCGTTGTCGTCGACTGCTATCACCTTTGGATCTTGGGCAATCGAGCTTTCGGGCGTAACAATATGGAACCAAAAGAAAATAGCCGCACCGATCAAAAAGAAATGGAACAATGGTTCTCTTAGGATGCGCATGAAAGCTCCTGCGTGAAACGCTCAGGTTCTGGGTGTCAATGCTGGCATCAACGGGTAGGGTTTTGCAAGAATACGGACGTTTTGAACGCTTGATTAACTTGGTGCAGAAGCCGAGGTAGCTGTCACTCCCTCGGCTTCTCAGTTGTTGCACCTAAACGGTCACTCGGTCGGTGTGTACCAAATTGGGGACGAATACGCGCGTTCCTGATGTGTAAGCACTGCATCTTCTGGTAATTCAGCGCCGAACCTCAGTTTGTCATAGAGGATCCAGCGCGGGGTCGGGATTTCCAGAGCGCGCACGTAATAAAATGCCCGTGCATTCGGATCGAAATCAGGATCAGACCACACGGTTACGAGTTCTGCGGTTCCGATGGTGTTTGTCCAACTGGCAGTGTCCACGTCGACCGTATTCCCGACCGCCGAAATTTTTCCGTTTTCATCAGCAACACGGTTATCCGACCACGCAACGTCATAGACCTTTTCCTGCAACGCGCCGTCTGAGTCGAGCCACCCCTTAATCACCTGAACGCGATCCAGATTGGCACCAATCGGGTCGCGTAGCGCAGCGATCATGAATGATGGCGCATCGTCACCTTCGCGCGGGCGCAGGTCTGACCCCATCGGGACACCTTTGGTATACCCAACATTAGCGAGGAAGCGGGTTTCAACGTCAGCTTCGCTAAAGTCCCAACCGCCAAAGAACCGCAAACCGATCCGAGGGCCGGTGGTTGCGTAGGTTTCGCGCCGCTTGAACGCATCAAAGATCGCAGCACGCGTATTATCAGTGGCCCAAACTGCCGTGTATCCGGATGCAACCAGCAGGTCACCGGGAATCTCGCCAAGATCATTGGCGATGAACGGGTGCTTGATCCGGGATGCCGAGGGCTCAACACTGACAGACTTGCCAAAAAAGTTGTCTTCTTCAGCAGTAGCCAAAGAAGTATGACTATCCGTTGCGCCACCCATACCGAATTTGTAAGGGTTCACGCCGAATTTTTCTTCCAACATCAAGCCGCGCTTCAACGCCTCTCGGGCATATTCACCAGCCAGCATGTCATCTGTCTTGAGCTCGGTAATGTCGAGATTGCCGACGTCCCAGTTTTCATAGTCGGCAAATTCGTCATCGGGGCTTAGGAAGGGATGCGCTTCGCCGTCGCCTTTGATTTGCGTGACCTCATAATGGGGCTCCCATTTCGCGCGTGCGGCAACGTATTCCTCATCAACCTTGCCGCCGTGATAGGTGTCTTCGGTTGGGAACATCCATCCATTTGACAAGTTGCCATTATGCGCAAAGGCAACCGCACGTCCGCCTGTTTTTTCTTGATACTCTTCAAGCCAGGCATAGAGGGATTTGGGGTCGGTATCCCCATATGGCGGTTGCGTGACGGGTGGCACCATCTGCAAAGCCCGGATTGGTCCGTCACGCAGCATAACGTTCCGATGCAGGTTGAAACCCTTTGGCACTGAGGTCCATTCAAATCCGATGAACGCCGTAAAGTTGCCGGGGTCGTTGTGGCGTTCAGCCGCCTGAACAATATGCTCCCAAGTAAAGGCAAAGGCGTCAGCGCCGGGGCTGTATGATTCCAAAAGGACTTCCGGCAGTGTCATTTGCGAGAAATTGGTAATAATATCAAAGGCGGTTTTTCCGGCCTCTTCACCACCCGCTTTATAACCTTCGTACCATTCCAAACCTTTTGGATCAGCAAGAACGCCGGGTTTCCCGGCTTGTAAGTCCGGGGCAAATCCCATGAGGTCTGTGTGGTCTGTCAGAACCATCCAATCCAATGGCCTGGCCAGCCTTACAGGTTGTCCAGTCGAGGAAACAACCTGTTCGCCTTTGGCAAAGCGCCAGGCTTCATCAGGCAGCAATGTATTCCCGAACGCCCCAGCATCAAGCGACAACCCAGTGTGCAGATGTGTGTCGCCCCAGAGCGGACGTTCTGGGAAAGAACGCTGCGCATAGGGGGAGTATGGTTGATCTGAAAACAGACCTTCAGCGGCTTCTTCGCTTGGGACGGCGTCGGCAAACAAAGTTGTCGGTGTGAGTAGTAGCGATAGTATACAAGCGGAAGTTCGATACATAGTGGCCCCCCAAAGCAATATGACCTAGCGCAGTTACAGAGCCATTCTTGGCTCTTTTATATTCGATTTTGTTTATATCACATCTGGAGTGTGCGTGTTGAATTAATTCTTAATAGGTCTTTCGCTATGTTCAGGTCGTTTGACCTGTGGGTTCAGCAGCACTCTGAGCGGCCAAGCATCTCTCTCATTGTGCAGCCGTTTCGAGCGAATGGAGACGAAGCGCGAATAAAGACATAACTCATGCCCGAGCTAATCGGATGTTACGTCAGTCCCAAGAACCATTTTTATTGCAAACTGCGTCGCCGGATCAGTTTCTTCCTGCGTAGCTAAAGCCCCGAATTGTTGATGCAGCACAGCTTCGCTCCAACTCCGCGTCTCAAGCGCAATTTGGAGGGCCAATCCTTGGTCACGCTGCAGCGCCTCGGACAGAATTGGGGCTATCTTTGGCCTTAACTCCGACTGTGCTGAACCAGCGTCGGTCAAGGCGCGTATCAGAGACTTTCTGTCTTCCGATGTCCGCTGCAACCTTCCAAGCGTGAGACCAATTGCCCTAATCGCTTTTGGACCATCCACTTCTATGCCTGCAAGCGCCCATGCGTGTGAGTCAAGACCGCCTGCTTTCAACGATTGTGCAAAGCGCGAGCGCACGATTGAAAGGGCTTCCTGATCAGTCTGCAACCCAAGTAATCGGATTGCGACCGATCTAAATGCAAAACGGCTCAAGTCACCCAGCTCTAAAAGAATCTGACCAGTTGAAGATTTGATTTCAATCGAGCGCAAGAACGCATAGGGTGCGCGATCAAGTTCGATCAACGCCAAATCATGAAGCGTTTGATCAGGGTGCCACAAATAATCAGCAAAGAAGGAAACCCGCTCGGGCTTACCTGTTACGCCATCAGCCCAAAATGAGCTGGTGGTTCGAAGCCTTTCAAGAAACTCACTTCTATCAGGATTCATTATGAAAATGCGCCGCCAAACCATTGAAAGGCCACGTTTTAGGTCGTTGCTTTGGTTTGGTCCGTAGGTCAGCAGAACGGTCGTCGTCGGATCAGTCCTAAAAGCGCGTCGAGTGACACCGTCGACCAGAAACGGTATATCAGGCGCAGCTTCGAGATTTGCGCTAGTCCCCTTTAGTATCTTGCGAGCACCATATCGGAATGGGTTATCTGAGGCAGGGCCTGCCAAAACGATGACTTGGGCTGATAGTATGTGATCGGCAACTGATGCCTCGGGAAGCTCAAAACAGACCCCGCATGCGTACAATGCCCGAGGCGTCGTTAGCCCGAGAATGAAAACCGTGATTAGCAGGACATTTCGCATTGTCGAAAAAACGAACCTGAATGACTAAGCGGCAAACTCACGCTCTGCTCTATTAAAGATCATTTGGTGCGTAACTTCCATCTTCTCGATGAACTTCACGCCCGCTGAGTGGAGGGGTGAACACGCAGACGAGCCTCAGATCGGCCACGGTAGCCCGCACAATGTGTCGATCATGTTGATCCAGTGCATACAGGGTGAATGGTTCGAGAGAGTGCCAGGTTTCATCATCTGCAGCTCTGATCTGCCCCTTGCCCTCGATGCAGTAACAGGCCTCCAGATGATGCGTGTATTCAAGCTCAAGCACGACACCTTGCTCGATGATTGTATCCGTCATCGTATACCCCATTCCATCCGAGGCAAGCAGTAGCCTTCTGCTTCTCCAGCCCGGGCCGGAAACGT
This sequence comes from Ruegeria sp. BA2, assembly GCF_056539605.1. NCBI lineage: Bacteria > Pseudomonadati > Pseudomonadota > Alphaproteobacteria > Rhodobacterales > Roseobacteraceae > Ruegeria > Ruegeria sp. BA2. Next base: position 70,847 of record NZ_JBQFVE010000005.1, read on the forward strand.
CCCGATCGGTGCCAAGTACATCGTTGAGGGTTGTAACAATCATGCTTTGCTGCCTTATCGCTATCGAACCGCGCGGTTCATCCCGCCGTCAGACAATATACTCTGCCCATTGATATATCGAGCGCCGTCGCTGGCGAGGAACACGCAAGCTTGTCCTATTTCTTCAAACGTGGCTGGCCGCTGCGCCGGGATTTCTTGGCGTGCCCTTTCTGAAAGGTTCACGTTCTCGCAGAATCCAGGCAGAAGGTTGTTCATTCGAATGTTGTGCCGCGCATAACGATCTCCGTATAACTTTGAGAAACTGTGCAAGGCACCGCGCAACATGCTCATGGGGTAGGGCGCGCGCGGTTCGATTGTGTTCATGGATGAGATGTTTACGAAAGCGCCACCGCCTTGTTCGATTAATATGGGCGTGACGATCCGGGCGATCTTGACGACATTCAGCACGTACATATCCAGACTTTCGTGCCACAACTCGTCGCTCAATTCCAAAAGCGGCCCGTCAAAATCAGGATCGAAACCAACCGTTTTGATTGCTTCCGGCACCGTTCCACCGTGACCCATATTGCTGACGATTGCATCAATCCGGCCATATTTGCTCATGGTGTCGTCGATCATCGCTTGCAGATCTTCAACATCCAAAACCGAGCCGCGGCGACCAATGCCTCCAAGCTCTTCGGCCAGTTCTACCGAGCGATTGGACGGCGACATCAGCGAGACCTTGTAGCCAGCTTTGGCCATTTCGATGGCACAGCCCCGGCCTATGCCCTGTCCTGTACCTGTCATCAGCGCGACTTTGACTTGGGGCATGGGGTTTCCTTTCTTTCAGCCTAAAGCGGTGTGAGGTTTTTCAGACCAGCGTCAGTGTAACGTCTTTGGAATAAAACCACCTATCGAATTTAAGGGACGTTACTGTTAGATTTTCTCACATGGCTGAAAACCTCAGACACCTTCGTGCGCTTCAGGCATTTGATGAAACGGCGACCCATTCCAGTCTAACGAAGGCTGCGGATGTGCTGAACGTGACGCATGGGGCAATCAGCCGGCAAATCAAGCTGCTGGAGCTCCACCTTGGTGTGACACTCTTTCATCGCCGCCCCAATGGCGTAGAACTGACCAACGCTGGGGAACGGCTGTACCAATCAACACGCGGTGCGTTTTCAGCGTTGCAATTGGGCGTAATGGAGGTGAAGCGGCTGCATCACCGGCAGTCGATTACTGTGTCTTTATCCACCTCTTTGGCGCTTAAGTGGCTTGTGCCTTCGCTCAGTTCGTTTCAACAGGCGCACCCCGGCATCTCATTGTTGCTGGATACCAACGATGCCTTTGCGGATTTTGACAATTCCGAGGTCGATGTCGCGTTGCGGTTCGGAGAACCTAATTGGGGCGGGCTGTATTACGAGCGAATTAGACAAGAAGAACTTATTGTTGTCGCAGCTTCCTCACTTGTTGAAGACAGACCGCTACCAATGAGGTCCGAGGATGTGGCGAATCTTCCATTGCTACACGATGCATTCAACGTCGGTTGGGAAAGCTGGGCCGCGCAGGTTGGTCTGAGCGCTGATCGGGTCAGATCGCAAAACATCAAATATGTGGATAGTGCGGTTCTTTTGGAGGCCGCGATAGACGGGCAGGGCGTTGCGCTGGCAAGGCATCTCTTGGCCGAAAGGGATTTGGAACTCGGCCGGTTGATCCGTCTGGACGAAAGCCGCGTTCCCTTGGATCGCGGGCTCTATTTCGTCTGTCGGCCTGGCGATCAGGATAGGGTCACCGTGAGATTATTCAAAGAATGGCTCATGTCGATTTAACAGTCTGACTTCTTAAGTGCCAAGCCGATCCTTCGACGCTGCAATCATGCAAACGCGAGCAAGCGACCAGCAACGAAATGGACAGTTGTAGGATTTGCAAGTCTTCGCGCGTCCTTGCACCATGTGAGCAATGCAGGGAGACAAGAATGCTATATGCAATCACAATCTATGGTGAGCCGGGCGTGTTCGAAGCGCTGCCCAAGGAGCGACAGGACGAAGTAATGTCAGGCCATGGCGCGCTGCAATCGGCGCTATCCGAACGCGGGGAGTTCGTATCGATGAAGCTGATGCCGCCGACCTCTGCCGTAATGGTCGAGCCCGCTTCGACAGAAGGCGCAATGCCGCTGATCACCGACGGCCCATTTGCTGAAACCAAGGAGAACTTCCTTGGGTTTTATGCTGCTGAATTCAAAGACCTAGACGAGGCATTGGAATTCGCAAAAATGATTTCGTCCCCTGTTGCAAGGCTTGAGGTGCGACCAGTGGCCTGGGCTGGCGGCGTGATCTCGTCGGAATAGATCATGTCTGACTGGCTTGAGGCCACTTTCACTCTGCACCGTCCGCGTGCGCTTGCGGCCCTGACCCGGTATTTTCGTGATATCGACATGGCCGAAGAGGCGTTTTCGGATGCATGCCTCAAGGCGCTGACGGTTTGGCCCAAAGATGGGGCCCCTCGTGATCCGTTGGCGTGGCTGCTAACGACCGCGCGTAACTCTGGCCTTGATCATGTGCGCAAATCACAACGCCGCGCCGCAATCCTGTCCCGTCATATCGAGGAGTTTCAGCCGATGCCAACTGAGACACCAGATCCTGACGAAATGCGCGATGACGTGTTGCGGCTTCTGTTCATCTGCTGCCATTCGGAGTTAGACCGGCGAGACCAGATTGCCATCGCATTGCGTGTGGTTTTGGGGCTGAGCGTGGACGAAATCGCAAGCGGCTTCCTGATCAAGCCCAAGACCATGGAACAGCGGATCACCCGTGCCAAAAAGAAGATTGCGAGCAATCCGATTGCTTTCGAAACACCCAGCCCGGCTGAGCGGGGCGCGCGCTTGGGCGAAGTTTCCCTGATGGTCTACCTGATGTTCAGCGAAGGATGGTCAACCTCTGCAGGTCCAAAACAAATCAAGCATACTTTGTGCGAAGAAGCGATCCGGCTGGCCCGTCTACTGGCGGCGCTGTTTCCGGCGATGGGGGAACAGGCCGCCTTACTGGCATTATTGCTTTTCCAGCACGCTCGGCGACATGCGCGCATTGATACGGACGGAAAGCTTGTCCCGTTGGACGATCAGGATCGCAGTCTTTGGGACCGCGCGGACATCGCCGAGGCGACGGGTCTTTTGCAGAAGGCCCAGCGAACCGGTCATCATGGTGTTTACATCACACAGGCTGCAATCGCTGCAACGCATTCCCGTGCGGCTTCTGTGGCCGACACGGACTGGGCTTCGATCGAAAGCCACTACGCTGCCCTATATGTGTTGCAGCCAACGCCTGTTGTCCGTCTCAACCAGATCGCGGCCCAGGCGAAGCTGCACGGCCCACATTATGCGCTGAAAGCGATGGAACCTCTGGCGCAGGATTTGTCCACCTATCGCTGGTTCCATGCAATGCGTGGAGGGCTTTTGCAGGAAACCGGTGAACACCAGGCAGCGATCGCAGCCTTTGAAACGGTGATGTCACTTGGCCCAACTGCGCCCGAACGTGTTGCGATCATGGAAAAAATTGCAACCAGCAAAGAAAATTTGCGCCGCATGTAGGCGTGGCCACGCGTCGCGCGTCCTTGGATCAGACCCGTATGTGACGGGCGAAACCAAGGGAGATACCCATGAGTATTTTAGAAATGACCACCGTCGGAAACTCTGGCTGGATCGGACATTCCGGCCCAGATCAGGGTAAAGCCAAAGCCTTTTATCAGGAAGTGCTGGGCTGGACGATCAACGACATGCCAATGCAGGATGGGTCGAGCTATTCTGCCGCTGTCGTTGGCGAAACTGCCATTGGTGGCTTTTCCCCAATGCCAGAGGATAACGGCAGCTGGACGATCTTCTTTACCGTGGCCGACGTGGACGCCAGTATCGCAAAGGCTAAGGCCAAAGGTGCCGCGATTGTTCAACCTGCCATGGATATGCCGGGGGTTGGCCGCATGGCCACTCTGACTGACCCGCAGGGGGCACGCTTTGCTTTGATCACCTACGAAAGCATGGCGTCCTGAGCACGGCCGGAAAGGAGGCATCATATGGAACAGGTTCCGCAGATCGCGCTGGTTGTCACAGCCATTTTCGTTTTGATGAGCATTCCAATGGCGATAGCCGTTGGTGTGCGTCGCACCAAGACCGGGATTTCTCTGCTCCACGGCGAGGATGAAAGTTTGCTGCGGCTGATGCGGGCGCATGGGAACTTCATCGAATATGTGCCACTTGCGCTGCTGGCCCTAGCAGGGGCCGAGATCGCGGGAACAGCGCCCTGGCTGGTCGCGACCTGCGGTGCAGTGCTGCTGCTTGCTCGCCTTGTCCACTATTTCAGCCTTAGCACCTCTGTGAACGGCAAGGGCCGTGCGGTTGGGGCGGCGCTGACGACCTTATCCATGCTGGTGCTCGCGCTGGCAATACTCTGGCAGCTCTGGTTGGGAAACTGATGCCAGCGGATGAAACACTCAACGCCCGCATGCGAGACGCTTTAGCCTCGCATGTGGGCATTTCCGAAAAGCGGATGATGGGTGGTACGTGTTTCTTTTTGAACGGCAACATGCTGTGTGGTGCACGGCGTCATCAAGATGGCGTGGGCCGGTTCATGTTCCGGGTGGGAAAGAATAACGAACCTGCCGCATTGCAGGACCCCACCGCAGAGGCCGTTATTCATGGAGCTCGCAAGCTGGGTGGTTTTGTCCGCGTGGACGAAACAGATTGCGATGATGCGGCCTTGCTGCGATGGCTGCACCTGTGCCTTGAACACGCTGCGGCGCTGCCCAAGAAAGATTGAACGGAGAAACTTATGGCCCAATTCGATTGTTTCGCTCCAGAAGCGATAGGTTTCCTGCGAGAGTTGAAGGCAAACAACACCAAGGACTGGTTTGCAGCGAACAAAGCGACGTATGAGACCCACCTTAAGGCGCCCAGCAAGCTATTCGTCGAAGATATGGAATTGGCCCTGCGTGAACTGACCGGGCAGGATCATGGCAGCAAGATCTTTCGCATTCATCGCGATGTGCGATTTTCGAAGGACAAGACGCCCTACAACGCGCACCTGCACATAGCATTCATTCCGACCGGACAGGCGGTTCAGCCTCCGATGTGGTTCTTTGGCCTTTCGCCAGAAAAGCTGTCCCTCGGCTGTGGGGTGTTTCAGTATGGCCAAGGGGCTTTGGACACGTTCCGCGATGCGATGGCAGGTCCTCTGGGCGGCGAGTTGATCGAGATCACCCTGGAAATGCAAAAGCAGGGTTTCCGGATCGGTGAGCCAGACTTGAAACGCGTTCCTTCTGGTTTTGACAAAGATCATCCCCATCAAGAGGCGTTACGGCGCAAGGGCTTTTCGGTTTGGAGGGACGTCGAGTCCACGACTTTCGCTCTTCAGCCGAAGCTAACAAAGCGAACAACCGCTGCATTCGCCGAGCTTATGCCGGTGTTTCAATTGCTCTCGCGGATCAAGTAACCTGAATTCATGCATTCAGTGAACAACAGCACTGTGCAAGTTGCAGCTGGTTGTGTCCTGGATGCGGAGGCCCCACGCTTAGTGTTGTCTCAGCACGCAATTCAGAGTGGGTATCTAACCCAGGACGATGCGCATAGGTGGCGGAATTTTGTTGATTGAGACGGTCTCGCAGTAGTTAATCAATTTATTAGTAGTACCGATCCGACCCAAAATACTATTCTTGTCGGATTAGAAACCTCTGATGTTTCGCCTCTGTTGCCAAGCGGCCAACTGCAATTCCGGCTGTGAACGAAAGCGCAATCATTGGGTCATATTGGCGGTTTTAAGGGGTGATTTTGACATAAATTGAAGGAGCGAACTGATGTATTATAAGTTTTTTGGATCAGCAGTTGCCGTTGCCGCAATTGTCGCAGGACCTTCGACTGCACAAGAGATTGCCGACACCATCTACACGGGCGGTCCCATCTTAACGATCAATGATGAACAGCCGACAGTCGAAGCCGTAGCCGTCAAAGACGGACGTATCCTTGCGGTAGGTGATCTCGCAGAAGTCATGAATGCTCGGACTAATGCGACCGAACTGTTCGATTTGAATGGCCGGACGATGCTCCCGGGGTTTGTCGACAGTCATGGGCACGTTGTATTTGGTGGTTTGCAAGCGCTCTCGGCCAATTTACTGGCCCCGCCCGACGGAGAGGTCACGGACATAGCTAGTCTTCAGGATACGTTACGCGAGTGGTTGGAAGAAAACACCGAAGCAGTCGAGCAAACTGGGGTCATAATCGGGTTTGGCTATGACAATGCTCAACTTGATGAACTGCGGCATCCGATCCGCACGGAACTGGACGCTGTTTCAACTGATCTGCCTATCATCATAGTGCATCAATCCGGTCATCTCGGGGTCGCCAACTCAAAAGCGCTTGAACTTGTTGGCTTTGATGCGTCCACTCCGAATCCAGCAGGCGGCATAATTCAACGAGATGCCAATGGCGAGCCAAATGGGGTTCTTGAGGAATATGCGTTCTTCGGTGCGCTTGTCCCAATTCTGGGTCAACTCGGACCGGAAGCATTGTTGGCATTCGCCCAGGCGGGTGCCGATCTCTGGGCGAGTTTTGGGTATACGACGGCGCAGGATGGGCGCTCTTCAGCAGAGGTGGTTGAAGCGCTCAAAGCCGTTGCCGCCGAGGGCAAAATCCCGATCGATGTCGTGGCGTTTCCCGACGTTTTGGAGGCACAAGACTATATCGACGAAAACACCTCAGCCGACTACTCAGACGGTATCCGCGTTGGCGGCTGTAAGTTGACTATTGATGGGTCACCGCAAGGCTTCACCGCGCTTCGCGACCGGCCCTACTACAAACCGGTAGGCGACTACCCGGCAGGCTATGTCGGCTATGCTGCGGTAACGATGGAGCAAGTGCAGGAGGCTGTAAACTGGTGTTACGAGAACGGCTTCCAGATCATAACGCATGCCAATGGCGAAGGTGCCTCGGATATGCTGATCGCGGCGCTGGAGGCCGCGCAAGCCAAATACGGTGACCCGGGAAATCGCCCGGTTCTGATCCATGGTCAGTTCATGCGTGAAGATCAGGTGGATGCCTACAAACGCCTCGGCGTGTTTCCGTCGCTTTTTCCGATGCACACATTTTATTGGGGTGATTGGCATCGCGATCATACTGTTGGGCCGGTCAATGCAGAAAACATTTCACCCACAGGTTGGCTCGTTCAACGAGACATGAAGTTCGGATCGCACCATGATGCCCCGGTGGCGTTTCCGGACAGCATGCGCATTCTTGATGCAACTGTCACACGCCGGACCCGTTCAGGGGACATTCTTGGGCCACACCAGCGCGTTGACGTAATGACCGCCTTGAAGGCTTTGACGATCTGGCCAGCCTGGCAGCATTTCGAGGAAGATCAAAAAGGCTCGATCGAGGTGGGAAAGCTCGCGGATTTTGTCCTTTTGGCACAAGATCCTACCGCCATTGATCCTGAAATGCTGGATCAGAACCGGGTCGTTGCTACTATCAAAGAAGACGAAACAATCTTCGAAGAAGGAATACGAGAAGGACATTTGAACTATAGACCACGCGGCAATGGCAACGATCCCTATGCGGATTTCCTGCGGTCGTTTGCTGTTGCTCAGGAAATGCGAAACTCGCCTGGCGCATTAAGCCGGATACGCCCGTCAGTTCTGTCCCGAGCGCCGCATTCGGGCGCTTGCGTGGTAGGCACGCTGGGGGACATTGTCACGGCATCGCTTGTTGTTACAACTGAAGATAGCCAGTAGCTGAGCATGGGGAAGCTAAACTGCGTCCGTCGTGTGTTGATCTTCAATGCCTGAATAGGGGTTGCCTACTAGAAAGCATTGAGGCGTCCTGAACAGTCGAGGCATAGAGCACAGTTTAGGCAGCGGATACTGCTCTTAATAAAGTCGCTATCGGTATTGACTCAAAGCGATATGGGGCCTTGCGCACGCTTGAAATTCGACAACTTGCAGATGACTGTAACCTGTTGGCCTCTACACAGCGCGAAGAGCGCCCAACGACTGACGCAACCGAATTTCCGTTGGAAGCTCAACGCTCTGAGCGTTCGTGCCCTCCCGCAACATCTGGATGAGCATGCCGGCTGCCCGACGGCCCATATCGCGGTGCGGGACATGGACGGTCGTAAGTGCCGGTTCAGCTAGCATTGCAATTTCGATATCGTCGAAACCTGTGATTGAGATATCCTTGGGCACCTCAAGCCCCATTGCTCGGGCCGCGCGCAATGCCCCTACAGCCAGAACGTCGTTCACACACATTACGGCTGTCGTTTGAGGTGCTCTCGCCATGATATCGCGAAAAGCGATTTCGCCAGTCTCGACGCCGTAAGGAGTTTCAACGATTAGCAGCGAGCCGGGGTTTTGACCTGCCTCGGCCTTTGCTTGGCGAATGCCTTCTACGCGTCCCCGTGCCCGATCATTTGACCCAATAGGCGCAGAGATACAGGCGATGTGATGGTGCCCTTGTGCGATGACCTCTCGCGCAAGAGCTGACATCGCGGTTCGGTTATCAAAACCGACGGCTGGACGCGCCTCATCGGGGTTGAACGACCAGGAGATAAGGGTCGGAACCTGCCGCTTTTCCAAGAATTCGTAGATTCCGGGCTTGCGATCATAGCCGATCAGCAAAAGCCCGTCTGCACCCCTTGCCACCAAGGCACGCACCTGTTGTTCCTCAAGTTCGGCATCGTAGGCCGAAGACGCGACCAGCAGGGTTTTTCCGTGCCGCACCAGTTCTTCCTGGAACGCCTGCAAACCACGCGCGAAAACGGCATTTTCCATAGTTGGGATCACGGCAGCAATTGTATTTGTCTGGCGCGCCGCAAGGGCCTGCGCGCCGAAATTTGGCGCGTACCCAAGCTCGTTTACCGCCGCGAGCACGCGTTCGCGTGTGGCATGACCAACCCGCTCGGGTGAGTTCAGGCAGCGCGAGACCGTTGCGGTCGACACGTTTGCCAGACGTGCGACATCAGCAAGGGTCGGGACTGGGTTTTCGTTTCCGTTCTGAGCCATGATCAATCTTATCTTTATGGACTGGCTCCTAGCCCAAGTCACGTTTCAGCAAAAGGATGAAGTTATCGACAAGCGTATCGTAGTGCAAATGTAAGCGCTTGCATAAACTTATGTAAGCGCTTACATTGCGGGCGACTCAGTGCGAGATCTGGATGGGTTTGGGAGGGCGCATGCCATACTTGATAGCAGCGATATTACTGCTCGCGTTTGTTGCGAATGTGGTGATCGGAGCGGTCACGAAAGCGCCTCTGGTCAATAATGTCTGGGAAATGCTGATTTTGTTTGCGGCGGCCATCGCCTTTTCGGTCGGCATTCTTCGCAGCGAAGCACAAGAAATTTCGGAGGAAAATCCAAAGGAATAAATCCGAAAAAGTCCAAACGGGAGGAGAACACACATGGACAAGACCAAACAGGAGCTCGCGTCGGCCGAGCGGCGAAATTTTCTAAAGCTTGCGGGCACGGGTTCGTTCACAGCTGCCATGGTGGCGGGTGCAGCCGGGACTTTGTGGTCCAGCGAGGCAGCAGCTCAGACGGCCGCCGAGGAGCGTGATCGCGAGAACGCGGCAGAATTCAAAATGACTTTGGCGACGGCTTATGTGCTGGGCGCGTCTCGTAGTTATCCGATCATGCAGCTGGATCTGAAAGAAAACATCCAGAACATGACGAATGGAAAGGTCTATGTGAAACTGGCCCCCGGCGGTCAGCTTGGCGCTGGTGGCGCTTTGGCGCAGGCTGTACAAGGTGGAACCATTCAAGCCGCGCAACATTCGCTTTCGAATTTCGCGCCTTTCGCGAGCGTGGTTGATCTGATCAACCTTCCGTATTTCTGTGGATCCAATCAGCGGTTCACCAACCTGACTTCATCTGAAGCGTGGAAAGCAGAAGTTGACCCCAAGATCGCTGCATCCGGGTTCAAGGCGCTGATGTACATCGTGATTGATCCGCGTGTCGTCGCGGTTCGCAAGGGGGGCAACGCGATCATTACTCCTGGCGATATGTCAGGCGTGAAATTCCGCGTGCCTGGCTCGAAAATGCTGCAACAGTATTACGGGATGGTGGGTGCAAACCCGACGCCTGTTGCGTGGGGTGAAACGCCGTCAGCGATCCGGCAAGGCGTCGCAGATGCGCTTGACCCCTCAGTGGGCGCGCTGCATGTATTTGGCTTTGGTGAGATCCTCAGCCATGTGACCTTCACTCAAGCGGTGCCTGACAGTCAGGTCTATTCGATCAACCTTGAATGGTTTGACAGTCTGCCGATGGACGTCAAGGAAGGTATCGAATTTGCGGGCGAAGTCACCCAGCAGCAGAACCTGTCCAAAGTGCCTTCGGCACGGGCCTATGCGATGTCTCAATTGATCGCAAACGGTGTGGAGTTCCACTCGCTCAGCGAAGATCAGTTGGCCGAATGGAAAGAGGCCGGTGGTTATCAGCGCAGCGAATGGGACAGCTTCAAGACCGAGCTGGCCGGATCGATGGAGGCGTTCGCCAAGCTGGAAGAAGCCGCAGATACGCGTGCGAAATACTACGTGCACGACGCCTGATCGCGTCTCTGGGTCGACGCCTTGGGCGTCGGCTCACCAGATGTTTGCTCACCCAAAACACCACTAGAACACGTCGGCCCCGCGCGGCGGTAGTGAGGATGCTATGTCTCAGCTCTTTCGAGCGATTGATAAAAATGCTGAACGTTGGCTGCTGTTAGTCTTCTACGTCATGCTCGTCGGCACGATGTTCATCGAAGTGGTCCGGCGCGAGGTCTTTGCCTACTCGTCCATCTGGGGCGAAGAAATCGTCCGGTATGCGTTTATCTATCTCGCATGGATCGGTGCCGCTGCTGCGGTCAAGGAACGCGGGCATATCCGCATCGACGTTCTGATGCACTATGTCCCGCGCACGGTCAAAACGCTGCTCTACATCTTCGGCGACATCGTCATGTTTATCGTGGCTCTCGTCGCGATCTACTGGTCGTGGGAGACGGTTCACGTGTCCTGGAAATTCGGATCCGTCACGCACGGTCTACGGATCAGCCAGGTCTTTTTCCTCATGGCGGTGCCGTTTGGTTTCGCGCTGGTCATCTTCCGGCTGGTGCAATCTTTCCTCCGCGATATTGCCGACCTTCGAACGGGCCGTCCCGTTTACGAAGGCGACAAGTTGTTCGATTAAAGGGGGGCCTAAGTCATGATGTGGCAACAACTCGGCGGTCAAACGCTAGAACTTGGGTGGGACTTCTACGCCTCCGTCATTCTTTTCGTCGCGCTAGTGGCGCTCGCTGTCCCGGTTTGGGCCGCAATCGGTGCAGCTTCGATCACGATGCTTCTCATGTCGGGCGCGCTTCCACTCAGCCTTGTCGGGGAGAAGCTGTTCTCAGGCATCGACGCCTTTGCACTAACGGCTGTGCCGTTATTTATCCTGACAGGTGACGTGCTTGTCCGAACCGGGCTCAGTCGAAAATTCCTTGATGTGGCCGAAGCTTTGACCTGCTGGGCTAAGGGTGGGTTCGGATCGGCCACCGTTCTGGTCTGTGGTATGTTCGCGGCGATCTCAGGATCGGACGCAGCAGGCGCGGCTGCGGTCGGACGCATGACCATCGACCGACTGGTTGAGAGCGGTTACCCCCGCCCATACGCCTGTGCGCTGGTCGCGGCGGGGGCCTGTACCGGAATCCTTATCCCGCCCTCCATCGCCTACATCATCATTGGCCTCGTGCTAGGTATAGCAGTCTCAACCTTGTTCCTTGCGGCGTTGATCCCCGGCCTTTTAATCCTGACGGCCATCCTGATCACCAACGTCGTGATGAACCGACTGAACCTTTGGGAAGGCGGCGGCATGATGACCGCAGCCGAATGGCGCGCGAACCTGTGGAAGACGGTCAAGTCCGGCTGGTATGCTTTTCTTGTTCCCGGCATCATCTTCTACGGCATCTTCTCGGGGAAACTGACCCCGACCGAGGCAGGCGCTGTGGCGGTCGTCGTGACCATATTCATCGGGTTTATCCTTGGCACCCTGAAGCTTTCGGATTTTCCGGCCATGCTGGTCAGTTCGGCCAAGGTCAACGGTGTGATCCTTCCGATCATCGCCTTCTCGATCCCACTGGCCGAAGCGCTTGCGATCATTGGAGTGCCGCAGGGATTTGTAGGGGCTTTGACCTCGGTCAGCAGCAACGAATTCGTACTGATCGCCATGATGGTCCTTATCCTGATTATTGCGGGCTGCGTCATGGAAACGACGCCCAACATCGTGATCCTGGCACCGATCCTCTATCCGCTGGCGCAAGAGATCGAGATGAACCAGATCCAGTTCTGCATCATGATGATCACGGCGCTGGGTGTGGGCTTCATCACACCGCCATTGGGGCTGAACCTGTTCGTGGTGTCGGGGATCACGGGGGAGTCGATCCTCAAGATCGCCTACCGCGCCATCCCCTTCGTTTTCTTCATGCTGATCGTGACGTTGATGATCGCCTATATCCCGGCGTTCTCTACCTCGCTGTTGCCTGATGTCTATCGATAAGCCGCCAAAAGACGCGGTAAGAAAAGGACTCGATACATGACCCGTGAATACCTGAAGAAAGCCACGCTGACCGCGCGCAGCGGAGCGTCGGATGTCAGTGAAATTGTGCAGGGAATCCTGACCGACATCGAGACAGGTGGCGATGCCAAGGCGTTGGAATACGCCGCCAAATTCGACAACTACGAAGGCAACGTCATTCTCAGCGATGCCGAAATCCAGGCTGCCATGGATGCTGTCCCGGAAAAGCTGAAGCGTGACATCGAGTTCAGCCATAGCAATGTTAAACGCTTTGCCGAGGCGCAAAAGGCATCCATGACCGACATCGCGGTCGAGGTCGTGCCGGGCCTGACCGCTGGCCAGAAGATGATCCCGGTTGACGCTGCCGGATGCTATGTGCCGGGTGGACGTTATAGCCATATCGCCAGCGCGATCATGACCGTGACGACGGCGAAGGTGGCGGGATGTAAACATATCGTCGCCTGCTCACCACCGCGCCCGGATGTCGGTATCGCGCCTGCGATCGTCTACGCCGCGCATATCTGTGGCGCCGACAAGATCATGGCTATGGGTGGCGTGCAGGGTGTTGCGGCGATGACCTTCGGGTTGTTCGGGCTTCCCAAGGCCAACATCCTTGTGGGACCCGGCAATCAGTTTGTGGCCGAAGCAAAGCGTATCCTGTTCGGGCGTGTCGGCATCGACATGATCGCGGGCCCGACGGACAGTCTGGTCCTTGCGGATGTCACTGCTGATCCGATGGTTGTTGCAACTGACCTCGTTGGGCAGGCCGAGCACGGATACAACTCACCGGTTTGGCTGGTGACAGACAATCGCGACCTCGCCGAAGAGGTTATGCGCTTGGTGCCTGTCCTGATCGAGGACCTGCCCGAAGTGAACCGCGAAAACGCTACGGCTGCGTGGCGCGATTATGCCGAAGTCATCCTGTGCGCGGATCGCGAGGAAATGGCGGCGACATCGGATCAATACGCCCCGGAACACCTGACAGTCATGGCCAATGATCTTGATTGGTGGCTGGATCGGCTGACGTGCTATGGGTCGCTTTTCTTGGGCGAAGAGACCACGGTTGCCTTTGGCGACAAAGCCTCGGGCACCAATCACGTGCTGCCCACGAGCCGGGCGGCCACTTACACCGGTGGCCTCAGCGTCCATAAATACATGAAGATCGTGACCTGGCAGCGCTCGACCGCTGATGCGATGAAGCCGATTGCGCAGGCGACGGCCCGTATCTCACGCCTTGAAGGTATGGAGGGGCACGCGCGTACTGCGGATATTCGACTGGCCAAGTTCTTTCCCGATGAAAACTTTGACCTGACAGCCGAAGACTGACCCAACCCGTGACCTATCATCCTGATCTCACTGGACATACCGCTCTTGTGACTGGGGCCAGCTCCGGCCTTGGACGCAGAGCGGCAGAGGTACTGTCGCATGTCGGCGCTAAGGTCGTGGGCGTGGCGCGACGTGCAGAAGCGTTGTCCGAGCTGGATCAGGTTCATGCGCTGCCATGGGATCTTTCAAATCGTGATCGGCTGGCCGAGTTGGCCGATGCAGCGTCACAACCGTTTGGGGCACCGGATATTCTGGTACATGCAGCCGGGATCAACACGCGTGAGGCTGCGGATGATGTATCGCCTGAGGGGTGGGACGTCACACTGGGATTGAACCTGACGGTTCCTTTCTTTTTATCGCAGCACCTTGTGCCTGAAATGAAGACCAAGGGTTGGGGGCGGATCGTCAATTTCGCTTCGCTTCAATCCAGCAGAGCCTTTCCCGGAGGGCTTAGCTATGGCGCGTCGAAGGGTGGTATAGCGCAATTGACACGGGCAATGGCCGAGGCCTGGTCTTCAAGCGGGATATGCGTAAACGCAATCGGCCCGGGGTTTTTCCGAACCGAGCTGACGGCTGCGGTGTTCAATGATCCTGAACGTGCCGCCCGTAACGCTGCACAAACCTGCATCGGTCGAAACGGTGAGCCCGAAGACCTTGATGGCCCATTGCTTTTCTTTTGTTCCGATGCCTGCGCCTACGTGACCGGACAGGTTCTGATGGTCGACGGGGGGTTCACGGCGAAATGAAAGCTCTGGTCTACACCGATGTCGAAACGCTGGAATACCGCAAATTCGCGGCCCCGGAGCCCGGCCCCGAAGAAGTTCTCATCCGCATCGACAGCGTCGGGATATGCGGGTCCGACATGCACGCCTATCTGGGCCATGATGACCGACGACCCGCACCGCTGATCCTCGGCCATGAAGGGGCAGGAGTGACGGCTGATGGTCGCCGCGTGACGATCAACCCGCTGGTGACTGACCCCAGCAGTGCCGCAAGCCGGTCCGGGCGCGAGAACCTGTGCCCGTCGCGACAGATCATCTCTATGCCACCGCGCGAAGGCGCTTTCGCCGAGTACGTCTCGGTACCGGAGCGCAATTTGGTTGCAGTGCCTGATCACGTCACGCTTGAACAGGCTGCACTGGCCGAACCAATTGCAGTGAGTTGGCATGCGGTGCGGCTTGGGCTCGCGGCCTTGCACCCGGCAGATGAACGACGGGCGCATGTGATCGGCGGCGGAGCCATTGGTCTGGCAGCAGCGCTGGCGCTAAACGCGATGGGGGTCAGGAAAGTCACTCTGTCTGAGCCGAATGCAGTCCGCGCTGCATATCTGCGCGAACACTGTGGGATCGACGTGGTGGACGCGCCAGAGCAGGACATCCCCTTGGTGATCGACGCTGTGGGTTTCGCAGCCACCCGCGCCGTTGCCTCGGCGCTCGTTAGCCCCGGTGGGGTGATCTTGCATATCGGCCTTGGCAGTTCTGAAGGGGGCCTCGATATCCGGCGTATTACGCTGCAGGAAATCACCCTGATCGGCACTTACACCTATACCGCACAGGACTTCCGCGACACCTGCAGCGCCATGTTTGATGGCCGCCTTGGCCCGCTTGACTGGGTCGAAACGCGTGGGCTGTCCGACGGGGCCGCTGCCTTTGCAGACATTCGCGCAGGCCGAACGCTTGCGCCGAAAACCATCCTTAAACCATAGCGAAAACCGGAGACGTTCATGTCAAATCCAGCCCCAAACGAAATACCGCACCTTTTGGTGCATGAAGATGAAGACAATGTTGGTGTTGTGGTGGTCGAAGGCCTGACCGCGGGCACTGACATGCTGTGCTGTGTTACCCACGACAATTCGACCTTTCGCCTAACCGCGGGCGCGGATGTTCCGATTGGCCATAAGATTGCGCTCAAAGACCTCAAGGACGGGGATACCGCGATCAAGTACGGCGAGGACATCGGCAAAATCATCGCAGACATTCCGCAAGGCGGGCATGTCCATACGCATAACTGCAAGACCAAGCGCTGGTAAGGGGCTAATATCATGAGCAAATATTCGAACATGACCGTCATGGGCTACCGGCGCGAAAATGGCCGCGTCGGCGTGCGCAACCACGTGTTGATCCTGCCCGTCGATGATATTTCCAATGCCGCGTGCGAAGCGGTGGCCAATAACGTGAAGGGCACGCTGGCGATCCCGCATGCCTATGGTCGGCTGCAGTTCGGCGAAGACCTCGAACTTCATTTCCGCACAATGATTGGCACCGGAGCCAACCCCAATGTGCATTCGGTGGTCGTCATCGGGATCGAGCCTGGATGGACCAAGCGCATTGCCGATGGCATTCGCGAGACCGGCAAGGAAGTGGCCGAGTTTTCTATCGAACAAAATGGCGATTTCGAAACCATCCGGCGCGCTTCTTGGGCGGCCAAGGACTTTGTCCATAAGGCGACCGAGGTTCAACGCGAGGAATGCTCGATCAACGAGCTGTGGATCTCGACCAAATGTGGTGAGAGTGACACGACGACGGGGCTGGGATCCTGTCCCACCGTTGGCAACATGTATGACAAGTTGCTGCCTGAAGGGATCACCGGTTTCTTTGGTGAAACCTCCGAGATCACTGGTGCGGAGCATATCTGCCAGAAGCGCGCCGTCAACGAAGAGGTTGGCGAGCGTTGGTACAAGATGTGGAAGGCCTATCAGGACGATGTGATTTTCGCGCATCAAACCGATGACCTGAGCGACAGCCAACCGACAAAGGGCAATATCGAGGGTGGTCTGACCACGATTGAGGAAAAAGCGCTGGGCAATCTCGAAAAGATTGGTCGCACCTCGCAATACATTGATATTCTGGAACCAGCCGAACAGCCGAACTCGGGCAAAGGGCTCTACTTCATGGACAGCTCTTCGGCGGCGGCGGAATGCGTGACGCTGATGGCCGCAGGTGGTGCGGTGATCCATACCTTCCCAACAGGGCAGGGGAACGTGGTGGGCAACCCAATCGTTCCGGTCATCAAAATTACCGCCAATCCGCGCACGGTGCGCACTATGAGCGAGCATGTAGATGTTGATGTCTCGGGCATTCTGCGCCGTGAGCAAACCATTGATGAGGCTGGCGATGCGCTGATCGATATGATCCGTCGAACCGCAAACGGTCGCAACACAGCGGCGGAAGCACTGGGGCATCGAGAGTTCTCAATGACCAAGCTGTACCGCAGCGCCTAAGAAGCCGCGCGGCGGTCATCTGCAATTGCTGTGGCCGCCCGTATCTTTGGGAAATCCCATTGAAATAGCATTTATGCCCTGGTCTTGGACGTCACCTCAACCCAGTAGGAGTGCCCTACATGTACAAATCCATCTTGATCCCCGTGGCAATCGATCATGAAGAACTGGTTGCCGACAAAATCGCCACGGCGCGCAAGCTCTTGGCCGCAGGTGGAAAGATTACATTGCTCACTGTATTGGAACAGATACCGGGCTTTGCTGCAGAGTTCGTGACCGTAAAGTCCGAGAACCATCTGACCGACAAAATCATGGGATCTCTCAAATCGATTGCCGGAGAAGAAACTGATGTTGTTTGTCAGGTCGAGACCGGTAAGCCCGGGGTACGTATCACCGAAGTCGCGCGCGAGATCGGCGCTGATCTGATCATTGTAGGGGCACATCACCCTTCGGCGATGGACTATTTCCTTGGTTCTACAGCTGCGCGCGTATCGCGCCGGGCATCGTGTTCAGTCTTGATCCAGCGCCCTCATACCTGAGAGAACTGCTGGGCGTTAGGTAGCACTTGTAATCAAGCCAGCCGAGAAGGCTGTCACTTGGGCGACTTCAATCCGATGCAAGTTCAGGCGACGCTCTGGCCGAGTGGTGCGAACTTGGCGCTCGATATAGGGTAAATTCATCGTCCCAGATAATGTTGGCTTTGATAAGTTAATCGGCATTTAATCGATCTGAATTCAATGATCGGGGAGAACCAGCATGAATGTTTTACCTCTTACGGGTGGGCTGGGGGCCGAGATTACCGGGGTGGATGTCCGCTGCGAAGATCAGTTTGATGAGATCCAATCCGCCTTCGCTGAGCATTCCGTCATTGTCCTGAGAAACCAACAAATCAGCCCGGAAGATCATCTGGAATTTGCACGCAGGTTCGGACCGATCAATGTGAACCGCTTCTTCAAGCCAGTGGATGGGTATCCAGAGATCGCGACAGTTTTGAAAGAGAAAGATCAGAAAGAGGCCGTGGGAGAGGGGTGGCACACTGACCATTCTTACGATCAAGAACCTGCGATGGGCTCGATCCTGCACGCCTTGGAGGTTCCGCCCTATGGTGGCGATACTCTGTTCATTTCCATGGCTGCTGCTTACGAGGCTTTGTCGCCTGCAATGCGGAGTTTTCTGGATGGACTTTGGGCGGTGCATTCCTCACGCCATGTGTTTGGCGCCAACACTATGGATTCAGAGGCCTCTAAAAGCGGTCGGCTGGGCAATTCCCAAGCGGCCACGCAAGACGCTTTGCATCCTGTTGTGATTACGCATCCGCTGAGCGGTAGGCGGGGATTGTTCGTCAATCCTGTTTTCACCACCTATATCAAGGGGTTAAACGCGGATGAATCTGCTGTGTTGTTGAACATGATTTATGATCATTGCAGGCAGCCGGAATTCCAATGCCGTCTTCGCTGGCAAACAGGGGATATCGCGATTTGGGACAACCGCGCCACCTGGCACAAGGCGATTAACGACTATCACGGGTTCCGACGACTAATGCACCGGGTTACGGTTGAGGGATGCGCCTTGTCATAGTGATCTGCGACTCAGGAACGACCTCGCGCTGCTGCAGCCCTATTGCTTCACGACAATCATATCGAACCTAGCATCGTGTAGCTTTCTTCGGCCTTGTTTCATTAAAGTTCAGCATATGAAGAAATTTGACTTGCTAAAATTGGAACGTTCCATTAGATATTTTGGAACGTTCCAATTGTGGAGAAGGTAGATGAACTGGGCATTCGTCGGAGCAAGTACAATAGCTTCGCAACATATGTTGGACGCAGTGCGCCAGCAGGACGGCAACGACGTAACCTGGATCGTCAGCAATTCTCCTGATCGGGTTCAAAGCTGGGCTAAAGACCGCGATATTCCTAACGCCACCACAGACTTGAACACGGCACTTACCGATGAAGCTGTGCGCGCGGTATATGTTTCATCCACCAACGAGAAGCATCATTCGCAGGCAATGGCGGCCATTTCGGCTGGTAAACATGTTCTTTGCGAAAAGCCTCTTGGGATGACCCAGGCTGAAGCCATCGAGATGGTGAACGCCGCTAAGGCGGCAGGCGTGACGTTTGGTACAAACCACCATCTGCGCTGTTCAGGCAGCCATCGCGCAATCCGCGATCTCATTGCAAATGGGCGAATAGGCGATGTTCTTTCACTCCGCATTCATCACGCCGTGCATTTGCCTGAGAACTTGCAAGGGTGGCGGATCAATTCCGCCGATGCTGGTGGTGGCGTGATCCCCGACATCGTTGTTCACGACGCCGATGTCACCCGTTTCCTGCTTAACGAAGACCCGGTTTCGGTAGTTGCGCAAATGGCAAGCTCGGGGATGGGGCAGGGGGTCGAAGATTCCTGCATGTCTGTCTGGACGATGCCATCAGGCGTTATGGTCATGGCCCACGAAAGCTTTACCCATCCGTTTGCCGGTTCAGGGCTTCAAGTTCACGGGACCAAAGGATCGATCTTCGCGGATGGAGTGATGACGCAGCGCCCGGTCGGAACAATCACTTTGGTTACAGATGCTGGTCGTGAAGGCATCCCCTTCTCTGATCATTCGCTCTACGTTCAAGGCGTGTCAGAATTTGTTGCCGCGACAGCGGGATACGGCCACCCGGCGGCCGATGGCTCGGACGGAGTAAAGTCACTTTCCGTTGCGCTTAGCGTTCGTGAGGCTGCGGCCTCGGGGCAGCGCGTAGACGTCGATTATGGTGGCCTCTGATGTCCAAGCTTGTTTCAGTCGCGCAGGCCGTTTCCCGTATTCCCGACGATGCGGTTGTGACCGTATCGTCGTCCTCGGCTTTGGGATGTCCAGACCTTGTTCTCAAGGCGCTGGGCGAGCGGTTTCGCGCTGAAGGACATCCACGCAATATCACGACGCTTCACCCGATTGCCGCCGGGGACATGTATGGCGTCAAGGGGATGGATTATCTGGCGCAGGACGGCTTGTTAAGCCGCGTTCTGGCCGGCTCATATCCCTCTGGCCCCTCAAGTCTGGAGATGCCGGAAATCTGGAAGATGATCGTAGAGGATCGTGTTGCGGCCTACAACGTGCCCTCGGGTATCTTGTTCGATATGCATCGCGAGGCCGCCGCACATCGCCCCGGTGTTCTGACGCAGGTCGGGCTTGAGACATTCGTGGATCCCGTGCGCGAGGGATGCGCGATGAATGCGCGCGGCGCGGCAGAGCCCATCGTGTCCAGAAAGGAATTCGACGGTCAGACTTGGCTGCACTTTCCCAATATCAACCCGAACGTGTGCGTGTTGCGCGCGACCACGGCGGACGAGTTCGGAAATCTGACTTATGAACACGAAGGGGCCTATTTGGGTGGGCTGGAACAGGCAATCAGCACGCGCAACCATGGCGGGCTGGTGATCGCGCAGGTACAGCGCGTCACAGCCGAAGGCAGCCTGCGACCTCATGATGTGCGTGTTCCGGGACATTTGGTCGATCTGATCGTTGAAGACCCTGATCAGATGCAGACAACCGAGACACCTTATGATCCCGCCATTTCCGGCCAGATCATGCGTCCATGGGGCAGCTTCTCTTTGGCCGAGCACGGCGTTGAAAAAATCATCGCCCGCCGTGCCGCGCAAGAGCTGCGCGCCGGCATGAGCGCCAATCTAGGCTTCGGCATCAGCGCAATGGTTCCGCGTGTTTTACTGGAAGAGGGGTATCCCAAGGCCGTGACTTGGGCGATCGAACAGGGCGCTGTGGGTGGTGTGCCATTGACCGGATTTGCCTTTGGGTGCGCATCCAACGCGCATGCATATGTGCCATCCCCGCAGCAATTCATCTACTTTCAGGGGGGCGGTTTCGATATGTCGTTCCTCTCGTTCCTCGAGGTTGATGTTGAGGGCAATGTGAATGTCTCGAAGCTGGGTAAAAAGCCCTATCTGACCGCAGGGTGCGGTGGCTTTGTTGATATCACCGTGCGCGCCAAAAAGATCGTGTTCTCAGGTTGGTTCGAGGCTGGTGCCAAGATTGATCTTACGGATGACGGTATCCGGGTTGGAGCGCCCGGCAAATTCACCAAGATGGTGGATAAGGTGGAGCATGTCACGTTCTCTGGCAGCCGCGCGCGTGAAACCGGCCAGGACGTGCTTTATGTGACCGAACGGTGCGTCATTCGCCTGACGGACGAGGGCTTGGTTGCAACGGAAATCATGCCAGGCATTGATGCTCAGCGCGACATCGTTCAAGCGTCCGATGGGCGGGTCAAGGTTGCCGAAAATGCACTGCAGATGCCGAAATCTCTGTTCACCGAAGGTCCGATGGGGATGAAGCTGTGAGCAATCTTGGGTTTCATATTGAGGATGGAACTGCCGTCCTGACGCTGGACAATGTGACCAAGCTCAATGCCCTGACTATGGACATGCTGGATGCACTGGAAGCACGGCTGCAGGAGGTTGAGCGCGACACTTCAATTCGCGCTCTTATCCTGACCGGGGCAGGTGAAAAGGCGTTTTGCTGCGGCGCAGATATCGGTGCATGGGGCGGCCTCAGCCCAGCAGAGTTCGCGCGACACTGGGTGCGCGATGGTCATCGCATTTTTGACCGTCTGGCCCGTATCGGAAAGCCGACGATTGCAGCGATCAATGGTCATGCGTTCGGGGGCGGGCTGGAGCTCGCTAGTTGCTGCGATTTGCGTCTGATGGCGCCTCGCGCCACGCTTGCCTTGCCTGAAGCCCGCGTCGGGATCGTTCCGGGATGGTCCGGATCTCAACGACTGACGCGGCTGATCTCGGAAACTGCGGTAAAGGAAATGGCTCTGTTCGGACGCCGGATCGGCGCCGATCGCGCCCTGGCCTTGGGCTATGTGACTGAATTGGCGGAAGCCCCCCTTTCACGGGCGCTTGAGATTGCATCCGAACTTGTCTCGCTATCGCCGCGCGCGACGGAAATCTCAAAAAACATGATCCATGCTGCGGTTGGTGAAGACGCCCACGCGGTTGTCGAAGCTTTGGGCAGCGCTGCAATTGCTGCCTCAGCCGACCGCGAAGAAGGTGTTGCCGCCTTCATGGAAAAACGAAACCCCAATTTCTCGGGTCTGTGACAATATGAAAGATATCACCATTAACCCTGCCATCCCGTTTGAGTTGCCGCCGTTGTTCGAGGGCCGTCATCTCATCGATGGCGTTTGGCAAGACAGCGCCTCGGGTCAAACGTTCGAGCGCCGCTCGCCTTCGCATGGGCATATTGTCAGCCGTTCCGCTCTGGGCAGTGAGGCTGATGCCGAGGCGGCGATCCATGGTGCGCGCAAGGCATTCGACAGCGGGGTCTGGAGCTGCGCGTCAGGTAAAGAACGCGCAACTGTCTTGCTGAAGGTTGCAGACCTGATCGAGCAAAACGTGGAGCGGATCGCCCTGATCGAAACGCTGGAAAGCGGAAAGCCGATCAGCCAGTCCAAGGGCGAGGTCGGTGGGTCGGCGGATCTCTGGCGATACGCAGCCTCGCTTGCGCGCGGCACCCATGGCGACAGCCACAATACGCTCGGACCAGACATGATGGGCGTTGTGTTGAAGGAACCGATCGGTGTCGTGTCAATTATCACGCCCTGGAACTTCCCGTTCTGGATCCTGAGCCAGAAACTGCCATTTGCGTTGGCTGCGGGATGCACCGTTGTCGTCAAGCCATCCGAGATGACGCCATCAACAACCTTGATGCTGGGAGAGTTGCTGATCGAGGCGGGGCTGCCCGCGGGAGTTTGCAACATTGTGCTGGGCTACGGCGTTCCCGTCGGAAGTGTGATGTCCAGCCATGAAAGCGTGGATATGATCAGCTTTACCGGCTCTACAGCGGTGGGCAAGAAGATCAGCGAAGTTGCATCGGATACGTTGAAGAAAGTCGCACTGGAGCTAGGCGGAAAGAACCCGCAGGTTATCTTTCCAGACGCCGATCTGGACGCGGCAGCCGACGCAGTGGTTTTCGGGGTCTATTTCAATGTTGGCCAATGCTGCAACTCCAGCAGCCGCATCATCGTTCACGAAGACATTGCCGATGAATTCCGCGAACGCATTGTTGCCCTGTCACGCAGGGTCAAGTTTGGCGATCCGCTGGATCCCACAACGCAAGTCGGGGCGATCGTTACGCCCGAACACAACACCAAGATCGATGCTTTTGTCAAAGATGCTCAAGCGTCAGGTGCAACGGTTGAGCTGGGCGGTGATACAATGCAAGTCGAGGGGCTGGGCAATCAGTTCTATCAGCCTACCATTGTCACCAACATTCAACCCGATATGCCGATTGCCCGCGAAGAGGTTTTTGGTCCTGTTTTGTCCGTGCTGACGTTCAAATCACTGGACGAAGCGATCGCGCTGACCAATGATAGCGCTTACGGTCTGTCGGCAGGGGTCTGGAGCGAGAACGTACATACCTGCCTGGAATTTGCCCGTCGTGCAGAAACGGGAACGGTTTGGACCAACACCTGGATGGACGGATTCCCCGAGGTTGCTTTCGGTGGGTTCAAGCAATCTGGGCAGGGGCGGGAAATCGGACGCTACGGGTTCGAGGAATTTTTCGAAGTGAAATCAGTGGTCATGCGCATCGGCAACAGCCGCGCGCCATGGGTTCCGCAAGACTAAGACAGGGCACCGAATTGGGTCCGAAAAAGAAGAACGCATTAAGGGAGGAAACAAGAATGCGTAATCTGCTAAAGACAAAATCGTTGATTGTGGCGGGTCTGCTGTGCACGACCAGCCTGGCGCAAGCCGAAGAGGTTGAAGTTCTGCACTGGTGGACATCAGGTGGTGAAGCTGCAGCGCTGAACGTTTTGAAAGATGACCTGTCCGGTCAGGGCATCGGATGGACCGACATGCCTGTAGCGGGCGGCGGTGGCGAACAAGCCATGACCGTTCTGCGCGCCCGCGTTACTGCAGGCAATGCGCCAACCGCAGTTCAGATGCTGGGTTTTGATATTCTGGATTGGGCCAATCAGGGCTCTTTGGCTGACCTGAACGAAGTTGCCGCCAAAGAAGGATGGGACGATGTCGTTCCGGATGCACTGAAGGCGTTTGCCAAGCATGACGGCAAGTGGGTTTCTGCTCCGGTCAATGTGCACTCAACCAACTGGGTCTGGGCGAACAAGGCGGTTCTAGACGCAAACGGCATTGCGCAACCGACCAACTGGGACGAATTCGTCGCGGCAGTTGATGCGCTGAAAGCCGCGGGTGTAACGCCGATTGCACATGGTGGTCAGGCCTGGCAGGACGCAACCATATTCGACGCGGTCGCAATGTCGACGTTGGGTCCTGATGGTTATAAAGCGGCCTTTGTTGATCTGGACGAAGGGACCTTGGGTGGCGATGCCATGAAAGAGGCTTTCGACCGGATGGCTTTCATTCGTGACAATGTGGATGAGAACTTCTCGGGCCGTGACTGGAACCTGGCGACTGCGATGGTGATCAATGGCGAGGCTGGTTTCCAGATGATGGGTGACTGGGCCAAGGGCGAATTCCTGAACGCAGGTAAGGTGCCCGGAGAAGACTTCTTGTGCTTCCGTTTCCCCGGAACAGCCGATCAGGTGACATTCAATGCAGACCAGTTTGCGATGTTCGACCAGGGCGGTGAGGTATCGGCTGAGCAGGCGGCACTTGCCAGCGCGATCTTGTCGCCGTCGTTCCAGATTGCCTTCAACAAGGTGAAGGGTTCGGTTCCTGCTCGTACTGACGTGGACAGCAGCGATCTGGATGCATGCGGTCAGCAAGGCATGAAAGATCTAGCGGCTGCGGCTTCGTCCGGCAATCTGTTCGGTTCGATGGCGCACGGGCATGCTGCGCCGGCATCGGTGAAGAACGCGGTCTATGACGTGGTGACCGCACATTTCAATGGTGAATATGACAGCGAAACGGCCGTGGTTGAACTGGTCGACGCTGTATCTATCGCCAAATGATCCCAAAGTGATCCTCCCGACGGGGCGGCGGACTGGCCGCCCTGTCACCCAAAGGGCGCATAAGCTCTGATCTTACAAACTCGAACGAGGAGGGCGCGCCATGGCTGCTTCAGCCGACGCGGATTTCAAGACACGCCTTCAGAACTGGATACCCAAGCTGGTCCTGTCACCATCACTGGCGATGATGCTGGTCTTTGTCTACGGATTCATTCTGTTTTCGGTCTACCTGTCCTTCACCGACAGCCGCATTCTGCCGACCTATGGTTGGGTCGGTTGGGAAAACTATGACAAACTTTGGCGCCTAAGTCATTGGGAAACCTCACTGATCAATATGGGGATCTTCGCGAGCCTTTATATCGTGATCTGCACCTGTATTGGGCTCGGTCTTGCCATTTTTCTCGATCAGAAAATCCGCGGTGAGGGGCTGTTGCGTCCGATTTACCTGTATCCGATGGCGCTGAGTTTCATCGTTACAGGTACCGCCTGGAAGTGGTTCCTTGACCCCGGTATCGGCCTTGAGAACGTGATGCACACCTGGGGTTGGACGAGCTTCGAGTTCGACTGGATCAAAAACCGCGACTACGCGATCTATACTGTCGTTCTGGCCGCCGTCTGGCAGACCAGCGGCTTCGTGATGGCAATGTTTCTCGCCGGTTTGCGCGGGATCGATAACGAAATTCTGCGCGCAGCACAGATGGACGGAGCTTCGAACTGGAACCTCTATCGTCGGATCATTATTCCACAGCTGCGTCCTGCGTTCCTGTCAGCCTTCGTGATCCTAAGTCACCTCGCGATCAAGACCTTTGACCTTGTGATCGCTCTGACCGGAGGCGGGCCAGGACGCGCAACCGAACTGCCCGCAACCTTCATGTATTCCTACACGTTCACGCGGAACCAGATGGGGATCGGCGCGGCCTCGGCCACCATCATGCTGATGACCATCGCGGCGATCATGATCCCCTACCTCTACGCCGAATTGCGGGAGAAACGCTGATGTCCCAAGCAACTCAGGATACCGCAATTCGCACGGGCCGGGTCACGCGCACGCTGATCTATCTGGTGCTGCTCTTGTTCGGTCTGTTCTACCTGCTGCCGCTTTATGTGATGCTGGTGAACTCGGTGAAACCACTGGAAGAAATCACCGGTGGCGGCATGATGAACTTGCCACAGGTCTTCACGTTGGAGCCATGGCTCAAGGCGTGGTCTTCGGCCCAGATCGGTGTCGATCCAACCGGGTTGAAGCCCTATTTCTGGAATTCGATTAAGATGGTGGTTCCGGCCGTGATCGTCTCGACCATCCTTGGTGCGTTGAACGGTTATGTGCTGACCAAGTGGCGGTTTAAATACGACACCATTCTGTTCGGCCTGATGCTGTTTGCCTGCTTCATTCCGTTCCAGATCGTGCTTATTCCTATGGCGCGGATGCTGGGTATCATCGGGCTGGCAGGTACCACCTGGGGGCTGGCGCTGGTGCATGTGGTCTATGGGATCGGCTTCACCACGCTGTACTTCCGCAACTACTACGCCGTCTTCCCGACTGAATTGATCCGAGCCGCCCAAATCGATGGCGCCGGATTCTTCCAGATTTTCTGGCGCATCCTCTTACCCAGCTCTGGGCCGATCGCCGTGGTGTCAATCATCTGGCAGTTCACCAACATCTGGAATGACTTTCTGTTTGGTGCGTCTTTTGCAGATGCCAACAGTCAACCGATGACGGTCGCTCTGAACAACCTGGTGCAGTCGTCAACCGGTGTGAAGGAATACAACGTTCATTTTGCTGGCGCCATTCTGGCCGCCATGCCAACTCTGCTCGTCTACATCGTGGCCGGTCGATACTTCGTCCGCGGCCTGATGGCGGGTTCCGTGAAAGGATAAGGCCTGATGGGTTTTCTTGACATAGATAACGCGACTAAATCCTACGGTTTGGTCGAGGTGCTGCACAAGGTCGACATCTCGGTGCAGGAAGGAGAGTTCCTGGTTCTTGTCGGTCCATCAGGCTGTGGCAAATCTACCTTGCTGAACATGATTGCCGGGCTCGAAGAAATCACCAGCGGCGAGATACGCATCAAGGATCAGGTGATGAACGGGGTGCACCCGTCAAACCGCAACATCGCAATGGTGTTCCAAAGCTATGCGCTCTATCCGAACATGACGGTCGGGCAAAACATCACCTTCGGGCTTGAGATGCATGGCGTGCCCAAGGCCGAACGCGACACGGCAATGCAAGAAGTCGCTAAGCTATTGCAGATCGAACAGTTGCTGGATCGTAAGCCCGGTCAACTTTCGGGCGGTCAGCGTCAGCGTGTAGCGATGGGTCGTGCTTTGGTGCGGAACCCCGATGTGTTTCTGTTCGACGAACCGCTCTCGAACCTAGATGCCAAGCTACGTGTCGACATGCGGACCGAGATCAAGAAGCTGCACCAGAATCTTGGCACCACCATTGTCTACGTCACGCACGATCAGATCGAAGCAATGACTCTGTCCAGCCGCATCGCTGTGATGAATGGCGGCTATGTGCAACAGCTGGGGACGCCACAGGAAATCTATGACACCCCGGCCAATATCTTTGTGGCAACGTTCATGGGTTCGCCCGCAATGAATGTAGTTCCTGCGAAGGTTACAATGTTGAACGGACGCCCACATGCCGAGGTTGCTGTTCATGATGGGTCGATGGCGCAGCTTCCCTTCAGTCAGGACAATCTGGCCGCCTGGGATGGACGCGAGATCCTTTTGGGCATTCGCCCGGAAACGATCACTGACATGGATGGTGCCGACAGAAAGTCTTCGAACATCGCACAGATGACCAATCGGATTGTCGTGACCGAGCCTGCTGGATCGGACACTTTCGTTTCAATGCAATTAGGTGGGCGCGACGTGATCGCGCGGATGCGTTCGGATGCCGAAGTTGCTCCGGGTCAGGATTTTGCCTTTGCCGTCAACATGGAAAAGGCGGTGGCCTTTGATCCTGAAAGCGAGATGCGGATTCTTCCGTGACACGTGCCGACGTCATAATTATTGGGTCCGGAATGGGTGGTGCCACCTTGGCGGCTGCCTTGGCTCCATCGGGCCGTCGCATCCTTGTTCTGGAAAGAGGGGAGCGCCTGCAGCCCTCGCCACAAGATCGGGATCCGCAGGCCATCTTCGCCAACGGACACTTTCGCCCGGATGAAACCTGGTTGGATGGGGCGGGGCAGTCCTTCAATCCTGGAAACTACTACTGCGTCGGTGGAAACTCCAAATTCTACGGCGCGGCTTTGATCCGCTACAGAAAAGAGGATTTTGAGCCGCGTCAGCATATGGGCGGTCAAGCGCCCGGGTGGCCGATACCTTACGACGATTTGGAAGCCGACTACTCAGCGGCGGAAGCATTTTACGATGTGCGTGGAACCACCCAAGAAGACCCTACCGAACCGCCACATAGCGGCAATTACCCATTTCCGCCCGTGCCAGACGAACCGGACATCGCGGACCTGAGGGTTCGGTTAAGCCGTGCTGGTCTGAAGCCATCTTCGGTTCCGCTGGGAGTGGACATCAAAAAGTGGCTGGCAGGGGGCCAGACAACCTGGGACGCTTATCCAAACACATGCGGCGGCAAAATGGATGCCGAAACCATTGCGCTTTCTAAGGCTTTGAAACACAAGAATATTGAGCTGTTTACCAACGCACGCGTTAGAAAGCTGCATGCGGGCGATGACGGTCGGATAGCGAACGTAGACGTCGATGGGCTCGGTACATTTAATGCACCGATTGTCGTCCTCGCGGCGGGTGCGGTACAGTCCTCAGCCTTGTTGCTGCAATCTGCGAACGACAATTGCGCAACGGGCCTCGCAAACCGGTCCGATCAGGTCGGACGGAACTTCATGAACCACAATTGCTCGGCTGTAATGGCATTGCACCCCTTTCGTCGAAACAGAGCGGTCTATCAAAAGACGTTGATGTTCAACGACTATTACAACAGCGACGGGCGGGGCGGCCTGCCCTTGGGCAACATTCAGATGCTGGGCAAGATCACCGGACCGATCCTTGCGTCGCAAACCCAACTGCCCAGACCAATCGCGGCGATGATCGCAAACCGCAGTTTTGATTTCTATGCCATGTCCGAAGACCTGCCCAACCCCGATAGCCGGGTGACGGTCGAGGGCGATCAGATACGGCTTGATTGGAAACGTTCGAACTGGGCGGCGCATGAGGCACTTGTCGCGCGGCTTAAAGGCCACCTGAAGCAAGCGGGATTCCCTGTGGTTCTGTCTCGGCCTTTTGATCGGCGTACACCATCACATCAATGTGGCACGGCCCGGATGGGAATTGACCCTACAGCCAGCGTTGTCGACACCTATTGCCGCAGCCATGACCACAAGAACCTGTTCATTGTTGACGCGTCGGTTCTTCCGACCTCTGCAGCGGTCAATCCGGCCCTGACGATAGCTGCACTGGCCCTCAGGGCGGGCCGCCATATTATTGAAACGGAGTTTTCCGCATGACCTCAACAGCATTGGTGACCGGAGGGCAGCAGGGCATTGGTCTTGGGGTCGCGCGCGCCTTGATTGCGGCAGGCTGCAAGGTTGCGGTGGCCTCACGCTCTGCCCCCGACAAACCGGCTGTGCAATCGGCGTTGGCCGACCTGGGCCCAAACGCGATCTATCTGCAGCATGATGTGTCCGACATCGATCACGTGCCTGCATTGCTGGATCAGGTTGAGGCGCAACTGGGACCAATCACTGCATTAGTCAACAACGCAGGTGTCGGGGCACCGGTCCGCGGTGACATGTTGGATTTGAAGCCGGAGAACTGGGACTTTGTGCAGAACATCAATCTGCGCGGTGCATTTTTTCTGGCGCAAGACGTCGCGCGGCGCATGCTGGAGCAGTCGAGTGATGCTTATCGGTCGATCACCTTTGTTACGTCGGTCAGCGCTACGATGGTGTCGATCGAACGGGCCGAATACTGCGTGTCCAAAGCGGCCGCGGCGATGATGGCGCAATTGTTTGCGGTGCGCATGGCCCCGCATGGCATCGGCGTGTTCGAGTTGCGGCCCGGTATCATCGCCACCGAAATGACCGCAGGCGTGCGCGACAAATATTCCGACCGCATCGAAGGTGGCCTTGTTCCTGCTGCGCGCTGGGGTGAGCCCAAAGATATCGGGTCCGTCGTCGTTCCGTTGGTTCGGGGCCAGATGCATTTTGCGACCGGTGCAGCCATCCCGGTGGATGGCGGCCTGTCGATCTCACGTCTTTAGCTTAGGGCGCATCAGCATGTCTGAAGGATTTGATTTCATTGTCATCGGGGGCGGATCGGCGGGTTCGGTCATAGCTGCGCGCCTGTCCGAAGAGCCCTCGGCGAAAGTGCTGCTGCTTGAAGCAGGATCAAGTGATCGCCATCCGTTTTTCCACTTGCCAGCCGGGTTCGCGAAGATGACCAAGGGCATTGGCAGTTGGGGCTGGTCTACAGTTCCGCAAAAACACATGCAGAATAAGGTGTTCAACTACACCCAAGCCAAAGTGATTGGCGGAGGGTCGGCGATCAACGCGCAGATCTACACTCGGGGCGCAGCCCAGGATTATGATGATTGGCGGCAAATGGGATGCGAAGGCTGGAGCTATGCCGACGTGTTGCCCTATTTCAAGAAGTCCGAGGACAACGATACCTACGAAAATGAGTTCCATGGCAAGGGCGGGCCCTTAGGCGTGTCCATGCCTGCAGCGCCTTTGCCGATCTGCGATGCCTATATCAAGGCTGCTGGGGAAGTGGGAATTCCCGAAACGCGCGACGTGAACGGCGCGAAACAAGATGGTGCGGGATATTATCAGCTGACCCAGCGCAACGCTCGGCGATCATCTGCCGCTATGGCGTTTATCGCACCCAACCGCAGCCGCCCGAACCTCACGGTCCGTACGGCGGCTCAGGTACGCCGGATCGTTGTGGACAAGGGCAGGGCGACCGGTATCGAGATGATGAACGGCGACAAGATCACTGCCTCGAAAGAGGTCATCTTGTCGTCTGGAGCCATCGGCTCGCCACGCTTGCTGCAGCTTTCGGGTATTGGCCCGGCGGATCATTTGGACAGTATTGGTATCGATGCAGTCTATCATCAGCCTCAGGTGGGCGCGAATTTGCAAGACCATCTGGATTTATACTCGATCTGCGAAGTAACAGGGCCGCATACCTATGACCGTTATGCCAAACTGCACCTATCGGCATTGGCGGGTCTGCAATACCTGTTCACACGCAAGGGACCAGTGGCATCCAGCTTGTTTGAAACAGGAGGGTTCTGGTACGCCGACCCCGATGCGCGCTCACCAGACCTGCAAATGCACCTTGGGCTCGGCACCGGGATCGAAGCGGGGGTCGAAGCAATGCCCAATGGCGGCGTGACCCTCAATGCGTGTTTCCTGCGCCCTCGGTCCAGAGGTACCGTCCAGTTGCAAAGCGCTGATCCTACGGCCATGCCGCTGATAGACCCGAATTATCTGGCTGACCCATATGATCGCGAAATGTCCATTCGGGGTCTGAAACTGGTGCAGAACATATTGGCCCAGGACGCGCTGAAACCTTACATCCTTGCTGAACGTTTGCCGGGGCCGAACGTAAAGTCCGAGCAAGAATATTTCGACTTTATCTGCGTACACTCCAAGACTTCTCACCATTGTGCAGGAACCTGCCGGATGGGCAGCGATCCCGAGGCGGTGCTGGACCCGCGATTGCGCTTCAATGGGATCGAGGGGCTGCGTGTCGCCGACGCATCGATCATGCCGACCGTTAATTCTTCGAACACCAACGCTCCAACCATCATGATCGGCGAGAAAGCTGCTGACATGATCAGACAAGACCAAGGTTTCTGAAAATGATCCGCCATATTGTACTGACCAAATTTCGACCCGATGTGACTGAAGAGACCATCGGGACCATCTACAAAGGTCTCGCTGATCTGTCCGAGGCCCTGCCGGGTGCCAGCGGATTTACCGGAGGTCGGAGCAAAAGCCCCGAACAGATAGAGCGCGGATATATGCACGGCTTCGTGATTGATTTCGAAGATTGGGCCGCGTTGGAAACCTATCAGAATAACGAAACGCACAAGGCACTGGGTGCGCAGCTCGTCGAAAACGCCGTGGACGGTATCGACGGTATTCTGGTTCTGGATTTGGAGGTCTAAGTCGATGCAACTGGTATTGCCAACTCAGGATGGACGGCTGGAAACATATGCGTTGACTGGTACCCCGCTGATACCGCGCGCGCCGAAAGTTTCCCTGACACGGACGGTCTTTGCTGCGGCGCATGTGGTCTCGGACCCTCTGGCCGAACGCAACCCATGGGATGGCCGACCCGCAGTGGATTGGGACACGACCCTGCAATTCCGACAGGGTCTGTGGGATCAAGGGTTGGGTCTGGCCGAGGCCATGGACACCGCGCAGCGCGGCATGGGGGTCGATTGGGAAACAGCATTAGAGTTGATCCAGCGCACCATGAAGGCGGCGCAGGCACATCCTTTGTCACCACGGGTGGCTTGCGGGGCAGGCACGGATCACCTGCCGCTGAGCGCGCTGAATACCGCAGGCGAAATCCTGTCAGCTTACGAGCATCAAGCAGAGGCGATTGAAGCCGCCGGAGGGCAACTGATCTTAATGGCATCTCGCGCATTCCCGGCGATTAATGCTGGCCCGGACACGTACCATGATGTCTATCGTGCGTTGATCGACGGGGCGGCTGAACCGGTAATCCTGCACTGGTTGGGGGATATGTTCGATCCCGCCCTGACCGGCTATTGGGGCAGCACAGATGTCGAAGCGGCAAGCGATTTTGTGCTGTCATTGATCAATGAAAACCCGGCTAAAGTGGATGGGATCAAAATCTCACTTCTGGATCAGGCGCATGAAGAAGCCTTCCGCGCGCGGTTGCCGGAAGGTGTTCGCCTATATACCGGCGATGATTTCAACTATGCTGATCTTATCGCCGGGGATGGGGATCACTACTCCCATGCACTTCTGGGGATTTTTGCAGCGATCGCCCCGGCGGCAAGTCAGGCGCTGGAAGCACTGGCGCAGAACGACATGGATCGCTACCATGCACTGTTCACACCAACTGTGCCTCTCAGCCGCGAAATTTTTCGCGCGCCAACCCGGTTCTACAAGGCTGGAATTGCCTATTTGGCGTGGCTCAACGGATCCCAATCTCATTTCATTATGCCGGGTGGTTTCCAATCGAGCCGCGACATTTGTCACTACGCACAGGTATTCCGGCTGGCGGATCAGGCCGGTTTGCTATCGGACCCGGAACTGGCTAAAGCACGGTTGACGACGCTTCTCAGTTTGCACGGAGTCGAACAATAGCCTGAATGCGCAGACCGACGATCATAGATGTTGCCCGCACAGCAGGCGTTTCAAAATCGACGGTCAGCCTTGTATTGCAGGGCAGTTCGCAGGTGAAGCCAGAGACGCGCAAGCTGGTTCATGCCGCGATGAAAGAGATCGGGTATGTCTATAACAGGTCTGCGGCCAATCTGCGATCGACGGGAACCGCGTTGATCGGTTTGGTCATCAACGATCTGACCAACCCGTTCTTTACCGAATTTGCTACGTCGCTACAGATGGCACTGGGATCTCGGGGCTATGCAGTTGTCGTGGCCAATACAAATGAAGACCCTGAGATCCAGGATCAGGTTGTGGGCGCGATGCTGGAACACGGCGTGTCGGCGCTCATACTTTCCCCGGCATATGGTGATGTGTCAAAAACCCTATTGACCGTCGAGCGCGCGGGCATTCCCGCCATGCAGGTGCTGCGGCAAGTTGATTGCGAAACGGGCAGGTTCCCTTTTATCGCTCCTGATTATGCCAAAGGCGGGCAGGAGGCCACTCAACACTTGATCGAAACCGGTTCGCGGCAGATCGCGTTTGTCGGAGGGCTTGAAGGCGCTGAAGTCACGCAGGAAAGGCTTTCAGGCTATCTGAAGGCGATGAAGGAAAATGGCCTGCATCCTATTGTAATAACAGGGAAATCAAGCCGATCATTTGGGCACTCTGCCGCCACCGAATTGTTCCGCCAGCATCCGGAATGCGATGCTGCGGTTTGCTTCAACGATCTGGTGGCTTTCGGCATGATCAATGCCTGCCATGAAACTCAAATTAAGATTGGTGAAGAGTTTCAAATTATCGGTTTCGACGACATCAAGGAAGCCTCAGAATGCTGGCCAGCACTGTCTACTGTGCATTGTGGAGTTTCTGAATTCGGAGAACTGGTTGCGGATACCGTATTGCGATGGCTGCAGGATGGAACGACGCCTTCAAAACACAGGAAGTCAGCGACCCGTTTGGTATTGAGGCAAACCACGAAGGCCATCGAACCGCCAAGGTAAGCTAAACCAAACGGTGTAAGGTAGGATTATCAAATTCTGGAATTAAACGTTCTACAATTGACAAAGAGTCGCTCCATAGCAAAGCATTGATCGGTCCTCATTAACTGCGAAGAATACGGATGCGACTCTTTCTGACCCTTCTTGTACCCGTCCTTGTCGTTGTTCTGGTCATTCTACTCATCAGCAGTCTTACACCGCCCGACAAAATACGTCTTGCGACCGGGCCTAAGGATGGAGGCTATTGGAAGATAGGAGCAGAATATCGAGCTAAGCTTGCCAAAGATAACATTTCTTTGGAGTTGGTCGAGACAGCGGGTTCAATTGAGAACATCCAAAAACTGGCAGACGGAGAGGCTGATGTCGCTTTTGTGCAGGGGGGTATCCCGCTTCCTAAGGGACACAATCTTGAATCTCTCGGGGCGCTTTTTCCGGAACCTCTGGTCATTTTCAAACGTGCCTCGGCGCAGGTTGGCCGGTACCCCGGCGATTGGCGTGGGCTTCGCTTGGCCGCGGGGCGAGAGGGGTCAGGCGCGCGGGCCGCAGCCCTTGCGCTAATCGAGGCTGCAGGCCTTCAGGAATCTGGGATTGTGTTGCAGGAAATTGGTGGGTTTGAAGCTATCGATGCACTGCGCACTCAGGAAGTCGACGCGGCTTTGTTCGTGTCGCCGCTTGAGGCACCATACTTGACCGAGGCGATCATTGATCCAGAACTGGACATGATCAAGATGGCTTTGATTGATGCACTTTCATTCAGTTTTGCCAGCGCCCATTCTGCAGTGGTGCCAGCAGGTTCAACCACATTGGCACCGCCACGACCTGTTCAGGATGTCAAAATACTAACGTTGACCGCGTCCATGATTGCGACCAGCCAGATACATCCCGCGATTGTTGATCGGCTCGTTCACAGTGCGAATAAGATCCACGGCGATCGCTCCGTTTTACAAGAGGCGAAGGAGTTTCCAAACACCAACTCACCTCCGGCTCCAATTAACGATGTGGCTTGGCACATGATAAACTCTGGCCCAAGCATTCTTCACGACATTTTTCCATTTTGGATTGCGGCCCAGTTTGGCAGAGTATTGCTGTTTCTTTTGCCGCTGGTCTTCCTTGCACCATTGTTGAGATTCGTTCCGGCAATTTACGTATGGTTCCAAAACCGAAGAGTTTGGCGCCATTATCAGCGCATATCCGCGCTTGAGGCGGCGATTGAAGAAGCGACCACAACAGACGAGATTGATGCCGTCGCAAAAAAACTGGACGAGGTTGCTGCCACGCTCGCAAGTTTGAATTTGCCCCTCGCCTATCGCCAAAAAGCCTATGACGCGCGACTGCATATCGAGCTTATCAGTCAGGATATTGAACGCCGCCGGTTGAGCAAACTTAGTGAACCGTAATATTATCGTAAGATGTGAGACGGAGAGTGGATTGGCGTTCGAAAAAAAGATGTCCAGACCTCTATTCCATTTGTCAACAAGACCTAACTTGCGCCGCAAACGAATCTGTTTGGTCAAGGTCTCGACCATCCGCATAGGGTCCCAAACCATTTCGGGAGAATTCGCCTCCTCACTCGTCATTGTTGACGCAACGCACGTTTAACGGCAGTCTTTAAGCATTCGTGCGAGTATTTCATTCTATGCGAATTGAATGCGTTTCGTTTTCTGGGAGCGAATTCATGACTGCTGATAAAACTTTTTTTGACTGCAAAATTTCATGCGACCCGCTGCTGGTGGCGATTACTGAAGGCCTACTGCAGTGTTATAATTTGGTGATGCCCTGATGGCGCATCGGTGGATCAGAAGCCACGCAGTTGATGGCAGTGCGGCAATTTTGGCGTTGTTTTGCGCCGACTTGATCGTTCGAACAAGCTATCAGATCGGTAAGGCCCCAGTTCTGACAAGTGTTGCGATAGACCTCAACATGGCGCCG
The DNA here is from genome assembly GCF_056539605.1 of Ruegeria sp. BA2. Lineage (NCBI taxonomy): Bacteria > Pseudomonadati > Pseudomonadota > Alphaproteobacteria > Rhodobacterales > Roseobacteraceae > Ruegeria > Ruegeria sp. BA2. The sequence continues at coordinate 107,142 of NZ_JBQFVE010000005.1, forward strand.
CTGTTTTTGGGGACCATTGCGTCGATTTCCACGGCCACTGGTTTCTTTCTCAAACCCGTATTCGGTGTGCTGTCTGATCGGATTGGGCGTCGGATCTGGCTTATCATTGGCGCGTCTCTATTTTCCGGTGTGCCTCTGCTCTACAATTTTGTCGAAACGCCTGGCGATCTTGTTGCGCTGCGTTTGTTCCACGGTCTGGCCACCGCGATATATGGCCCAGTCACGCTGGCTTATATTGCTGCGACGCGTCGTGTGGGTGTGGCCGAGACATTCGGATGGTTCGGCCTTGCGCGCACTGCTGCGAACATCGCAGGTCCTATGATCGGTGGCGCTGCACTGATGGTCGCTGAACCAGAAAGCATCTACACCGCTACCAGTTTTTTTGCAGCGGCTGCCTTTTGTTTCCTGCTACCGCTCAATGAGCCTAAACGGCAGGAACAGACGCGTCTACGCACCGGGCTGCGTGGCGGATGGCGGCAGCTGAAAGCAGCCAATCGCACCATCATTTTAATCGGTACAGTCGAATTCACGGTGCACATTGCGATCTATGCTGTGAAAGGGTTTGCCCCTGTCCTGATGCTGTTGAGCGGGGGCCATCCCATCGCTGTCGGGACCTTCCTGGCCACCCAAGAGGCAGTGGCAGCGATCTTACGCCCGGTCATGGGGCGCTTGTCTGATCGTATGGGGCCAAGAACACCTATGGTTTTGGGTCTGATCCTCGTGTCGGCGGGGTTGTTGACTATCGCAGCCACTGGGCAAGGTGCATCGATGTTGATCGCTGCGGTTTTGATTGGAAGCGGGCAGGGTGCCTTTGGACCCGCTGCGTTATCGAGCGTTGCCAACACCGTACCTGCTCCACATCTCGGTCTGGCATATGGTGTCATTGGGTCGCTGCGCAATGCGGGAAAGATTGTAGGCCCAATAGCCGCGGGTGGCCTCACGACATTTTTCTCCGCTCCATTTGCCTTTTCAGCACTGGCTGTTTTCCCGTTGATCGCTCTCGCTCCGATGCTTTATCTGAAGCTAAACCTGCTCAGCAGATCAGAGGCTGAACCCGCCAAGCTGAGAGATGGATGATCATGTCTGAACGGCCGGACATTGGCAGGGATTGAACGGCGGGTTTCATCGGTTAAAGAACGGAGCGCAAGTGTCTTATGTGCAGACAATATTGCAAAATGTCTCGAATCGTGATAGAGTATCTAAATTAATAATTTGTTAAAAGTGCATATATATCAGTTACTTATGGTATCGTTTCCAACTATTTAACCGCCCCTTTGCTGAGAATTCGCAAGTCGTGCTCGGTGGGGCAATGGGGGATAGAATGGCCGATAAGAAAGCACCGACTGTTGCCGCACAAATCCGGGCTGCGAAGGCCCCGAAAGGCAGCAATCTAGAAACATTAATTCGCGACAACCAAGATTTCGACGTTCTGGGAGCCACCGAGTTCGACGACGATTACTCTTTGCCGCTGTGGTTGCGTGTTTTGTGGAGAAAGCAGCATCCTGAAATCACGATGCCCGACACAAATCCAGGTGCGGCGTATCCAGAGGCTCTGTCGCAAATCCATAAACGTATGGTCGCCGAACCAAACAAGGCTTGGCTTAATCTGCCGGATAAATCCGAGCAGAAATAAGCCCGGGTGCACAGCCCAATCGTAATTTTTATTCAGCGAGAAATGTTATGCCCGATTTCAGAATTTCCGGCGCTTCCAGCAACGATCGCAGTGAATCAGACATTCGACTGAACATATATGATTCTGACCGTGTGATTGCCGCTTCGAACGATTTGAACGATACGACTATGCCGCACTTCGTCTCGACCGATGGCGGTGCAAATTGGACCACGACCAATTTACCCGCGCAAGCAGGGGACATAGCACAATCCGACCCCGAGGTGGATTGGGCCTCGGACGGTACAGCCTGGTCACTGGCCTTGGGTATTGATGGCTCATTCAATATTCGGAACTATGCGTTTAGCTCACCAGACAACGGAGCGACCTGGAATTTTGACGCAACCGTCTCGGGCGCACAACTGGCTGCTGACCGGCAAATCATCTGGGTTGACAAAAGCCCGACCTCGCCGTTCCGCGATCAGGTCTACTCGGTTTGGCACAATGGCACGCCTGTCTTCTTTTCGCGCCGTACCCCCGGACCCGGAGGCACGTGGTCGGCGCCGGTTCAGATCAGCGGTGCCGAGACAACGGTGGTTGGTATCGGCGCGGATGTACGGACCAACGCAAATGGCGATGTATTCGTCTTCTGGCCGGATGCGGATGGAAGCAGGAATATCGTCTTCGTGCGCTCAGTCGATGGCGGCAATACATTTACCGCGCCTCAGGTCATTGCGACGACATTTGCCAACACACGGCGGTTGAACATCCCTGCAGGCAGTTCGCGGCGGCTGCGTGTCTATGTCTCTGCTGACGCTTATCGCACCGCGACCAGGAACATGGTTTATGCCGTCTGGTCTGATCTGAGTGGGGAAACCGGATGTACCACCGGAGGAGGGCCCGGCCCGGATGCCACGTCCACATGCAAAACCAGGGTTTGGTTCACTCGTTCCACTGATGGGGGTAACACCTGGTCAGCGCCTGTGATGATCAACAACCAGTCAGGGTTGAATGACCAGTTCCATTCCCGTCTCTGCGTTGACCAGTCCAATGGATTGATCGTTGTGACCTATCACGACACGGTGGCAGATTCGGACCGGATTGAGAGCCATGTCTACTATCAGACCTCGTCTGACGACGGGCAGACCTGGAGCGCGGCAACTCAAATCACGACCCAACCCAGCGACGCGACCGGTGCTGCGGTCGACCCGAATGGGTTTGGCTATGGTGACTACGACGGGCTGCACGGCCATCACGGCACTTTCTACCCATGCTGGACCGATTTTCGTAATGGCGTTGAAGAGATATGGAGCGACCGCCTATCGCTGGTCCTTAAGCAGAGCTATTTCATTTTGGATCGCTCATCACTGGGGCAAGACGAGGTCAACGCTATGCTTGCGCAGGCGAGCCCGTTCACCTTGTCGGCGAGCGTCTATGTCGTTGTGGATGGTTTTACGGCATCCGAGTTGGGCATTACTGCGTCTGATCTAAGCGGGGTACCGACGACCAGGCCAAATCTCACGACGACTCCGGCGTTGAGCGGAATTTCCTTCGGTGAACCCACCCAACTAATCGCAGAAGATCCCTCGCTGCCAACAAACCTGACCCAGCGGTTCACGTGGGTCTATGACATCACGGTAAGCAGTGACGCTGATTTCACCGCAACGCTTGTGAACATAGGTCTATCAGCCTCGATTGGGGGCACCACAGCAGCGGCAGTCTTTGAGCTTAGGCAAGAGCCCAACCCTTATGAAGTGGATGGTCAAACTCACTGGTTGTCCACCGACCTGCGGGTCTTTCAGGTCAAAGATGGCGACGGCAGGTTTGGTGCGACGCTATCAGGGTCATCGATCGGTGCGGCCTCAAATTACATCAAGGCGGCGATTTCCAATCTTAACGACGGATCGACGACCGATGATTTTGACAACCTCCCGACCAATTCCGCAAATGAGATTGCGCTTTACCAAACTGACAGTTCGGGCACAGCAGTTTTCAACTTTGCACTGGCGCGCGTGCGTTACCGCGCATTGGTCGATGACGCCGAAACCGTCCGGGTGTTCTTCCGTCTGTTCCCGGCGCTTGCCGTGTCACTGGACTTTGATCAGAGCACAACTTACCGGCGGTTCTCGGATGGCGCGCTGAATGGTCAAGCCATCCCGCTGCTTGGACAGGTTAACGGCAATATCCTATCCATTCCCTGCTTTGCAGAGCCACGGGTCGACGCCTCTTCGGTCAGCATGACGACCCAAACAGACCCTGCAAATGTGCAAGACATCATACATGATCCCACCGGGATCGAGGTTGAGGCTTTCTTTGGTTGCATCCTGGACGTCAATCAGCCGGGGGAGACAGAGTTTCCGTTGAACCCAACGAATGATGGGCCCTTTGGCGGCACGCTGCAGTCGATCCTGGCGCTGACACGCAACGCTCACCAGTGCCTGGTTGCCGAGATCGCTTTTGACCCCGATGCCATTCAAACAGGACAGACGCCTTCAACCTCAGACAAGCTGGCGCAGCGCAATCTGACACAGGTCGAATCCGACAACCCCGGTGCGGTTGGCTCTCGGAGAGTTCCAAATACTTTCGAGGTGAAGCCGACGCCAACCACACATGCCGCGGCCGGTTTCCATGACGAGTTGATGATCGACTGGGGGAATGTGCCTCAAGGCGCTGTTGGGCGTGTTTACCTGCCGGGCACGGCACCGGATGAAGTGCTGGACCTCGCCAAGCGCCTCTATCGGGCACGTGATCTGACGCGTGTGGATTCGCACACTATCCAGCTGAACGCTGGCGGTATCAGCTATATCCCCATCCCGCCGGGAACTTCGTTGCCTCAGGCCGGATTGTTGACGATCGATTTGCCCGAAGGTGTGAAACGCGGTCAGACGTTCCGCGCGGTCGTGCGACAGCTTACACATAAGGCACGTGCGCGGAAGTCCACCAACGGGGCAGTCGATACGGCAACCGACGCCGTTGTCGGGCTGGCAGCGGTGACGACAACCGCTACAGTCGCCGCCGCGACGAAGCCAACAAGCAGATTTGCGATCTGGGAGGAGGTTACAGGCGCCTTCGAAGTTGCGATCCCTGTTTCCACGCGATCCCTGTTGTTTGAACCTGAGACCAGGCTTCTGTCAGTTCTGCGATGGATATTGGGTGGCATTCCCGCCGGTGATCGCTGGTTCTTGCCCTTCAAGCGCTATGTTGCCGAAGTCGGACAACGAGTTGGGGGCTTTGGCGGTGATCCGGGATCGGTGAAGCCGGATCCAAACGGCCTGCCAGGCGGTTTCGGCATCAAAGACCCAGACGGTCCAGATCCGACCAAGCCTCGGCGATCTGCCGAAGGTAAAGTAATCTCATTGCTTTATGATCGTTGGGGGGATTTCGAAGGGTTTATCCTGGACACCGGCGGTCGCAAGTTACGGTTCGAAAGCCGGGAGCATACTATCGAAGACCTAGCTGAAACAGCGTGGCGCGAGCGTATTCTTGTTGCGGTGTTTGCTAACCCCGATGATCACAGACGCCCCGAGAAGATTGTGTTCCGGTATGCGCCGAGGCCTCACTGGGGTTAATGGCTTATCGATGCCAAGGCGTTATGAAGCGCTGAAGAATCCTGGGTGAAAACCAACGCGTTTTCTGGTCCCGCATTCTCCGATCACTTCCAACTGATCCCCGACAAGGTCGATCGATCGGACGGCAGACCCCGAAGGCCAGGCGATGGCGCCAATCGCATGTTTGACAGTTCTTGTTGTGCCATCGGAAAGAGCCAAGGCACCTAGTCCACTAAGCGATACATCGCGATCAGGGCCTAGAATATGTGCCGCAGACCCTTCCTCGATTCCCAGGCATCCGTAATGGCGGCCCGACCAGGGCGGGAAATCCCGCCCGCCATTTGAATGCCACAGCATCGTCATGGGGAGCGAAGTTGATTGTTTCAGTGAGATGAATACGTCGCCCTCAACCGGTCGGGTTACAGCCGTCCATCCCAGTTCTTGGCCTGGTGCATCAATTCCGACCACAAAGTCTTCGTGTTGTGGAAACCAAGGATAGCGTGTCAAATCTGCGCAGCCATTATTCGCCGGGAACTGGGTTGGGTCCTCACTAGATGCGGGGTAGATCAAGCCTGATCTTCCGCGTTTCGGATCGGATTCCTGCGGTGTCGGAGGCGTCATCCAGCAGGATTTAGAAGACGTGCGGATTAACCCTCCGTTTGGCAGTGAGATATTCGCATGGTTTGCCACGGGAACTGATCCGGCGCCGCCTATGAAACTGTGTTCCTGATAGACAAAGGGATGACCCGAGGAAAGCCATAGCTCTTTGATCACCTCAGCGTCATTCACTCGATGCTCCAGTCGGGCCGAAAGACTATCGCCGGATGTATCCGTGACTGACCAGGGCGCATTGGCAGGCCACCCGTGCAACGGAGCCCCATCTTTTTCCTGCCCAAATGGGGCACAGAAAAAGTCGCCTCCGAGTTTGTACAGGTGCGGCGCTAAACCTTCTGGCAGAGCTTCGTCTGATCCGACCCAAGGGGCGCGATGCAGCGGAGAAATTTCGGCTTCGCCATCCGTCACGGTAAAGCCATTGATCATGCCGATTTCAGGGTCGAATGACAGCCGAATCTTGATTGCAAATAAGTCTATCATTTCAAGGAACTTCCATCCGAAATTGATGTGATTGTCTCTGCGCGGCCCTGCACGCTCTCGGCTGTTAAATATCCGTGCGTAGCAGGGTCAGACAAGAACCATTACTTTACCGTTTTCGATCTTGGTTGGGTAAGTTCCCAGCTTTTCACAGGCGGGGGCACGTAAAGCTTCACCTGACCGATAATCGAATATCCCATTGTGCCTTGGGCATTCGATCTCATTGTCCATCACAAGACCATCGGCCAAGTGAACCTGCTCGTGCGTACACAACCCATCAGTACAAAAGAACTTCCGGTCGGCGCTGTGGACAATCGCGTAGGTCTTGTTGGCATGGTCCCAACGAATAACATCTTCTTCCTCAACATCATCGACGGCTATTGCTTCGATCCAAGGCATTGGTCCCTCCAGCCTATGGCACTACTTTAAACATCACCGCTCCGATCCGGCACATGCGCATGAAGATGGGCTTTGTATGGCCGCGCGGTCGCCGGGAGCGCTCTGACAAGTGTATAACTCGGGTCCGCACGCTGCCGCTTCACTGCGCCCATCATCTCTTTGTAGCCCTCCCAGATTGAGGCATTTGCAGCGGGCAGATCGTCCTTGATTTCCTCGTGCAAGGCCGGAAGCGCATAGTATGGCACCATTGGAAACATATGGTGTTCGACGTGATAGTTCATGTTCCAGTACAGCCAGCGGCTGATGGGGTTCATATAGACTGTGCGGGAATTTAACCGGTGGTCGATGACATTCTCGGGCAGACCACCGTGTTGAAGCAACCCGGTCATGACAAAATGCCAGCAGCCGTAAATTCTGGGTCCTCCGATCAACAAGATTGGGATCGTTGATCGCCATCCCATGCCGCTTGCGAACATGGCTCCCGAGCCGACTAAGACAACTGCGTAGATAAGCATGTGAACCCGGGCCCAAAAGACAGCCTTTGGCCATTCGGACTTGGGGATGTAATCCATTTCGTCCGGTGATAGATGGCCCAACGCATTGCGAAATAAGACCCCAAGCGATTGCCAAGTGTCATAAATGCCGACAAAAGCGATTGCCTTCAGCATCAAATTGATTGGATGCATCCATGCGATTTCCGGATCACGGCCAACGATCAACGTGTCGGTGTGATGACGCGCGTGGCTCCAGCGCCAGTTCACCGGGTTTCGCATAATCTGGAATGAGGCGATGTGGTATACAACGTCATTCATCCAGCGTGTCCGAAAAGCGGTTCCATGACCGCACTCGTGCCAGCGACTGTCGCAGGCAGAGCCATAGACCACCCCATATGCCAGCCAAAACGGAAGCGAGAACCAGCTTCCCCAAAAATATATGCCGCCCGCGGCGAACATGAAGTGAAGCAAAAGCCAAATCGCCGTGTCGCGCAAGGCAGGGGCATCGCGGCGTTTCATAAGGGATTTCATCGTTTTGCGAGGGAGTTCGCTGTGGTACCACTCTGCCGCCGCAAGCCCGATCTCTTGGGCTTTCTTGCCAGATGCACCCGTTAGCGCATAGTCCCGGTTCGCGATCTGCCTCGAAACTGGTTGTTGGATATCAGTCATATGTACAGGCTCAATGGATTTCGGGTTCTCCCAAGTCTGTTAGCTCTAAAAAGCCAACGATAGTGGCTTGCGTACAGACAACCAGTTTTGAAAATTCGTGCCAAAGCATCAAGCCCAGCCTCCATCAGATTACATCAGACAGGACCGCCGACCACGAGTATTGCCGTCTACTTCATACCAACTTTTGGTGCCCAGTCCTGATTGGCGATGTAATCTGATGTGCAAGGATCAAGACGAATTTCCGTTTCCGTGTAAGATTGGAAGTTACGGCCTCACAGAACCAGGATTCTCAAACGCATGGTGCGCGCCACAATCGCAGATATATCCGAACGGGCGGGAGTTTCTACGGCAACGGTTGACCGGGCCCTGAACGGGCGCAAAGGGGTCAGCGCGGCCAACCGGCAACGCGTTATGCGCGCTGCGCGGCTTTTAGGATATCTGCCGTCCGAGGGTCTGCTCGCATTACCCTCGCGACCAGCGCGCCTGACTTTTTTGATCCCCTCAGCCGGGAATGCTTTCCTGCAAGATCTCGCAGATGCGATAATACGGTTCTCTGAAACGCAGCCCTTGGTAGCGCGTTGCACCGTCTTGGCCGTCAAAGGCATAGGCCCGGATGCGTTGATGGAGGCGCTGGATAGCCTTCCACCCGACACAGATGGGCTTGGCGTAGTGGCAACCGACGATCCACGAAGCCGCGATGCTCTGCGCCGGGTTTGTGAATCTGGGATTCGCGTGGTCACGCTGGCCTCAGATGTGCTGGCAACCCCCAGATCGGACTATGTTGGCGTCGACAACTTGGTGGCCGGGCGAACCGCCGCTCAAATCCTTGGCATGTTCGCCGGGGGTAGGGCAGGTGAGGTGGCGATCTTTTTCGGGAGCCCTGCCTATCACGGCCACAGCGAACGCGAGGCTGGATTTCGATCATGTCTGCCCACTTACGCCCCGAACCTACATGCGTTGTCCTCGGTCGAAACCGGTGAAAATGGAGAGCGATTGAAACGGGAACTGACCCGTTTGCGTCGGACGACCGCCAATCTGGTCGGTGTATATTGCGTGGGCGCTGGTCGAAAAGGGCTGGTGCAAGCGCTTGAAGAGGTGCCTCAACCAGAAAGGCCCTTTGTCGTCACGCATGATTTGACTGAGGAATCGCGGCGATGGCTTGCGGACGGTTTGATCCATGCGGTAATTGACCAGAACGCTCATCTTATCGGTGAACAAGCGGTTATAAGACTGTTGGGCGCAATAGCATCGGGTCCAGTCCAATTGCCGGTGGAGCATGTCGAACCAAGAATTATCCTGAGAGAGAATATACCTGTTGGTCGGGTGTCCGTGTGAATGAGCAACTGGAAAATATGTCTGTTGTCGTCACCGGGGCGGCCAAGGGCATTGGTCGGGCAATCGCTCAAGAAGCTTCCCGACAAGGGGTTCGTGAGATTGTGATAAGTGACAAAGATGGTGCCGGACTGCAAAAACTCGCACAGGAATTGTCTGGCGTTGCGCGTGTTGAAACCGTTGTAGCGGATCTGGCCGAGGTTGCCACGTGTGCCGGTATCGCATCCGCCGCACGTAAGGCATTTGGGCGGATCGACGGGTTGGTGAATGCCGCAGGTATCACGACCAGGGCTAGTTTCATTAATGGGACTGCTGAAGACTTTGATAAGATTTTCTCGACAAATACCCGCGCGCCATTTCTGCTGATGGGCGAAGCAATTCGAGATATGAAAGCGCGTGGCGCGGGTGGTGGGATCGTGAACATTCAGTCAATGAATGCCCATTGTGGCGAACCTGACTTGGCGGTCTACGCTGCTTCGAAAGGTGCGCTGCAAACTCTGACCAAGAATGCTGCCAATGCACATTTACACGATGGCATTCGGGTAAACGGGATCAACTTGGGCTGGGTCCTAACGGAGTCAGAACATGAAACTCAGACCAAGTCACTGAGACAGGGAAAGGATTGGGCGGAAAGGGCAGGGCAGAACCGTCCGCTGGGGCGCCTGTTGATGCCAGAGGAAGCGGCGCGTTTGGCTGTCTTTCTATTGAGTCCTGCGTCATTTCCTATGACGGGCGCAAACATCGACCTTGAACAGGCAGTCGTGGGGGCACCGCGATAGCCTAATTATTGCTTGGCTTGGGCGTTGCCGTGCTGGCCCGCTTGATGAGTTCGACTGGTATTGGCGCTTCTGACTCATGCGTGCTCAGCCCCGAAGACAGGCGGTCGAGCAATAGTTTTGCTGCGCGTTGGCCTAACAGATGCCTATCCTGCCGGATGGTTGTCAGAGCGGGTACGTAATATTCCGACATCTCGATATCGTCGAATCCGACAACAGAGATATCTTCAGGAACGCGCACACCGCCAGCCTGCAATCCAGAGATCAAACCAAAGGCCACCATATCAGCCGAACAAAAAACAGCCGTGGGCCGGCTTTGCATAGCCAAAATTTTTGTAGCGGCCTCAAAGCCGGATTCGAGGGAAAAATCACCGCGGATGATCCATTCGGGTGGAGCCGGAAGCCCGAGACGAGTGCGTTCCGATACCATTCCTTCGCGACGCGCAGCTGTTAGAACATTGCCCTGCGGCCCAGTGACGTGGGCGATTTTTCGGTGTCCTAGTTCGTATAGGTGGCGAATGGCCAAGCGCGCGCCTTCGACATTGTCACTTTTGATGACAGGGAAGGAATGATCCTCAACCCATTCACACAAAAAGACAATCCGATCTTTCGCCCCGGCTTGGATGCATGTGCTCAGCACGGTATTGGAAAGCTGACCATCCAACGAGATGGCGCCATCAATGCGCCCATCAAGGAAGTATTCGGCCAATGCTGAATCTTGGATGGGGTTGCTTTCGGTATCGGTGATCAACACAGCATAGCCCGTGCCTGAAAAAGCCTCACTGATGCCCGCAAGGATGCCGGAATAGAAAGGCTTACCAAGATTCGGGACCAAGATAAGCACCGCATTCGCCCGCTGCATCCTTAGGTTTCTAGCCGCTTGATTGACCCTGTAGCCGGTACTTTGGATGGCCTGTAGAACGGCCTCTTTCGTGGATTTTTTGACAAGATCGGGGCTGGACAAAACCCGGCTGACCGTGGCCGTGGATACGCGAGCCTCTCGGGCGACGTCTTGAATGGTTGCTGCTTTCTGAATCATGATCCTGGTCGCAGAATGAGATTTTAATTGACTCGAATCTCTGGTGTTGTCGATTATGTAATCGATTTCAAATTGTGAAAAGGATGAATTTCTCAAAATGTAATCGTTTGCAGCTTGTTTCTGCTGCAATCTGGGGAGTGTGATGATTGATGCTGCGATCGCTGCGAATTGCACATTGACGACGGAGGAAGAGGTTTGACGGCTGCCGCTCAGTTTGACTATTCCGGCGCAAAGGTCACCGTGATTGGTGCAAGTCGTGGTGGTATCGGGGCAGCGATCTCGCGCGCGTTCCAAGACGCGGGAGCCGAGGTTGAGATTACCGGCGTCGAGGAAAGCTGCTTGCCCGAAGATGCAGCGCGATTTCCTTACACACAGCTCGATATTGTCGACACCCAAGCGGTTCAGACCTTTGGTCAGGAACGTGACGAATTGGACGTTCTGGTGAATTGCGCATCCATCACGCGGCGTGGCGAGGAGATGGAGCCGAATTTTTTCAGTCACGTTCTGGATGTGAACCTTGCAGGGACAATGCGTTGTGCTCAGGCTTTGCACTCAGCTCTGTCATCGCGTCGTGGCCGCGTGATCAATATCGCTTCCATGTATGCTTTCTTTGGCTCACCGCAAAACCCGGCTTACGGATCGTCCAAGGCTGGGGTTGCGCAACTGACCAAGTCTCTGGCGGCTGCATGGGCCTCGGACGGTATTCGCGTCAATGCAATCGCTCCGGGCTTCATCATCACCGAGCAATCCGCCCGGGCTAGACAGGATCCGGAATTCACAAAGTCAATCGAAACCCGAACACCCATGGCGCGATGGGGGATGCCTGAAGACATTGTGGGAGCGGCTCTCTTTCTGGCCTCTGATGCGGCCGCTTTTGTCACAGGTGTCTGTATCCCCGTAGACGGAGGATATTCGGTTGTTTGAGGGTGGTTTCACATGACTGATTTCACACAAATCCGCGCCGCAGTCATCGGAACCGGATTCATTGGGACGGTACACATTCAGGCATTGCGTCGTTTGGGTGTCCAGGTGGTCGGCGTTCTTGGTTCATCCGCCGATCGTGGAGCAAAGCGCGCCGGTGAAATCGGCGTAACCAAAGCCTATCCGACATTGGAGGACATGTTGGAGGATGACAGTATCGACGTCGTGCATGTGACCTCTCCGAACCATGCGCATTACCCGCAGGTCATGGCGATCCTTAAGGCAGGCAAGCATGTGATTTGCGAGAAGCCTCTGGCCATGACCAGCAAGGAATCGGCTGAAATGGTCGAGATGTCGAAGGCATCAGGCATGGTATGCGCTGTGTGCTACAACATCCGGTTCTACCCCCTGAACCAGCAAGCTCACGGAATGGTTCAGCAGGGAGAACTGGGTGACATCCGGTATGTCACAGGTCACTACCATCAAGACTGGCTCGCGAAGCCAACCGATTGGAACTGGCGTCTACAATCCGAGATCGGTGGCACCTTGCGTTCAGTTGGGGATATTGGAACCCATTGGGTGGATCTGACCAGCTTTGTCACCGGGCTGAAGGCCAAATCCGTTTTTGCCGATCTGACGACTTTCCTGCCTACGAGGCAGCGCCCCAAAGGGCCGGTCGAGACGTTTTCAAGCGCAGAAGGAACGACCGAGCCGGTCGCTGTAGATACTGATGATGCCGCCGCCATCATGCTACGCTACGAAGGCGGGGCGAAAGGGGTGATGACAACATCTCAGATCAACGTAGGGCGCAAAAATTCGCTTGTCTGGGATGTTGCTGGGAGCAAAGCAAGTGCCGCATGGGATAGCGAAACGCCAGATCACCTGTTCGTCGGCCATCGAGACTGCGCCAATCAGGTGTTGATGCGTGATTTCACCCTCATGAACCCCACAGGGACCCGGGCGGCAACATTGCCACCTGGTCATGTCGAAGGGTTCGCAGATAGCTTTCTGAACTTCTTTCGCGCCGTCTACACGGATATTTGCGCCGGACATCGCGGCCCTGACAGCACATGGGCCAGCTTTGAAGATGGTCACTATGAAATGCGGTTCTGCGATGCGGTTGTGAAATCTGCCCGCGAAAGTCGTTGGGTCGAATTGGACGAGGTGTAGGGGGTTTGCGATGAAGCTAGGGCTGTTAACTGCGCCATTTGAGGATACCGAACTGACCGAGGTTGCCACTTGGGCCGCTGGGAATGGTTTTTCCGCGCTTGAAATCGCGTGCTGGCCGTATGCGGGTGGTGAAAAGCGGCGCTATGCAGGGACCAGCCACATCAATGTCGACGGTCTGACAGCGGTGCAGGGAAAAGACATCGTTGACGAATTACACGACAAGGGCATCGAGATTTCAGGTCTGGGGTACTATCCTAACCCGCTGCACACGGATGCATCGCACAGGGATGAGGTGATCGAGCACCTCAAGAAGGTGATCACGGCTGCAGGGGCGATGGGGCTTGCAATCGTCAACACTTTCGTTGGTGGCGACCGGACGTTGAATATCGATGAAAACTGGGCGCGTGCGACAGACATCTTATCTCCGGTCGTAGATCATGCCCGTGGTCAGGGTGTTCGGTTGTGCTTTGAAAACTGCCCGATGATCTTCAGCTATGATGAATGGCCCGGGGGACACAACATAGCCTACTCCCCAAAAATCTGGCGCAGGATTTTTGATCAATGGGAGGATGACGTCGGGATGAATTTTGACCCGTCCCATCTGATCTGGCAGTTCATCGATCAAACCAGGTTCATCAAGGAGTTCGGCCCGCACATAGCACATGTCCACGCCAAAGACCTGATGGTGGATCGCGATGGGCTGTACGAACACGGGATTATGTCGGCGGGCATGGGCTGGCAGGTGCCACGCCTCTGCGGGTTGGGCGATGTTGATTGGTCTGATTTCTTCTCAGGCCTTTATCGCGCTGGATATGATGGCCCGATCATCATCGAACATGAAGACAGGCTGTTTGAGGGAACCGACGAAAAGGTAAAGCGCGGGTTTCTGCTGGCACGCGACGTGCTGCAACCGTTCATCAAGTAGAAGGTTGAAAGGCTCGGAACATAGCAAAGACTGTTCAAATGGGAGGTACTAACATGAAAAAGCTATTCACAGGTGCGGCGGCGATAGCTGTTGCTGCGTCGTTTACTCCGGCGGCGTTTGCCGCTGATTACACGATCGGCGTGTCCAACACCGTTCAGGGGAATGGATGGCGCGAACAGATGATCTGCGCGATGCGCGCACAGGCTCTGGTCGAAGCGGATGTTTCAAATCTGATCGTCGCTCACCGCAACACCGATTCAGCGGGGCAGTTGGAAGATATCAACAACCTGATCGAAGCCGGTGTGGACGCTATCGTTTTGAACCCGTCAAACCCGGATGCGCTGAATTCCGCATTGGATGCGGCGATGGAAAAGGGCATCGTGGTCGTTGCCGTTGACGCAGGCGTGACCGCGGACGGAGCTTACATTCTGTCAAACAATCAGGAAGAATACGCCTATCTTGGTGCCAAATGGTTGTTCGAGCAGTTGGGCGGTTCCGGCGATGTAGTCTATATGCGCGGTATTGCCGGTGTGTCGGCGGATACCGATCGCGATAACGGATTCAAGCGCGCCTTGGCCGAATATGACGGCATCAATGTGGTTCATGAAGTGTTCACAGGCTGGCAGCAAGATCAGGGCAAACAGCAGATGTTTGACTTCCTGGCCACTGGAATTCCGTTCGATGGTGTTTGGACCAGCGGCATCGATAACGTCATTGTGGATGCGTTCGTGGAATCCGGCGCGCCGTTGGTGCCCATCGTCGGTGCGGATAATGCCGGCTTTGTGCAATACCTGACCGAAGTCGATGGCTTGCAGGGGGCTGCGGTGACCAATCCGGGGTCCGTGGGCGGGGCTGGTATTGCCTTGGCGGTCGACATTCTGAATGGCAACGCACCTGGCGATAAGACTGTTCTGGTGGACCCGGTGCTTTGGGAAAACGCCACTGATGACGGTGTCGCAACGATCACCGCCGCCCAGAACCCGAACCTTGATCCTGAATGGCCCGTCTCGGTCACGGTGCCAGGTTGGACTGACTATTCGATGGAACAGATCATCGACTGCAAAGGTCCGGGCGACAGCTAAGCCATTGTGAAAACTGTAAAACGTCTCCCTGCCCAATTCGGGCGGGGAGCGGCTAATGTGGAATAATGCGTGCCGATGACAGTGACAAACCTCCTCGATGCTACGGGTATTGCCAAAAGTTTCGGCGCCGTCCGTGCATTGACTAAAGCCAGTCTTCGCGTCTCAGAAGGCGAGGTTGTCGCTTTGATGGGGGCAAACGGGGCTGGCAAATCCACCTTCGTGAAAATCATCACTGGTGCCTTAAAGCCAGATAGCGGTCAGGTGCTGATCCGGGGGCAAGTGGCGCGCGTTGGAAGCCCGGCAGAGGCGCGAAAATCGGGTCTTGTGCCAGTGTATCAGGAACCCTCGCTGATCCCCGATCTGGATGTGGCCGACAATCTTCGCCTTACAAATACACCGACTGAGCCGTTCAGGCATTGGGTCAGCGAACTTGGAATTGGCGAGCTGAACCTTTCGGACATGATCGCCGACCTCCCGCTGGCCACGCTGCGTATTCTTGATCTCGCGCGCGCTCTGGCGTCCAAGCCCGACGTGGTTTTACTGGACGAGATGACGGCCGCTCTGCCCACTGATCTTGTCGAGCGGGTTCTCAAAGTCGTGCGCGAGCAAGCGGACAAAGGCATGGGCGTCATCTATGTCTCGCATCGGTTCAGCGAAATCTCAGAGCTTTGCGACCGCGCCTCGGTTTTGCGTGACGGGATGACCGTTGGTGATCTGATGATTGAGCCGGGCGTCGAAGAAAAAGCAGTTGAGCTTATGCTTGGGCAAAAGCTGGACCTGGGTGACCGCGAAGACAGGGCGGCACATTCCACCGCAAAAGAACGCCCGCGTCTGTCCGCGAAGAAGCTGGCGATAGCGCCGAAAGTTTCAAACATCTCGTTTGAGCTATATCCCGGCGAAGTTCTTGGTGTTGTGGCGCTTGAGGGGCAGGGCCAGGACGAGCTTTTCGAATGTCTGGCCGGATTTCTGTCGCCGACTTCGGGTGAGATCAAAGTCAACGGATCGTCCGCAGATTTTCGGCATCCCGCCGATGCAATTGCCGCCGGGCTGACCTTTGTGCCGGGTGATCGGGCCGAAGCATTACTGGCGCAACGTTCGGTACGCGAGAACATTGCCCTGCCGTTTTCTGCGCGCCTGCGGAATTGGGGTCAACTAAATCTGCGGCGCGAGCGTGAGCGGGTCGATTATGCCATCGAAAAGTTGCAGATCGACACGCGCGCGCAGGGCGAGGTGCAGCGTTTGTCTGGGGGTAACCAGCAAAAAGTGACCATCGGCAGATGGCTTGCCACCGGCGTCGAGACGCTTTTACTGTTCGACCCGACCCGAGGAATCGACGTGCGCACCAAGCGCCAGATCTACCCGCTTGTACGCGAATTGGCCCAGAACGGGGCTTCGGTTCTGTTCTACACCTCCGAATTGGAAGAGGTTCCGCTAGCCTGCGACCGTGCATTGGTCATTTTCAATGGCCGCGTTGTGGATGTCATCGAAGCAACAGACGCTGACGAACAAACCTTATTGCGCGCGGCTTATGGGCTAACAGAAAACGAGAGTGCAGCGTGACTGAAGCTTTACGTAAACACGCGTGGCTGATTGGTTTGGTTGCACTGCTACTGGTTCTTTTGGCGATCACTAAACTCATACAGCCTTCTTTCGGAGCATCCGGGCTTGAAAGCATCGCACGTGCCGCACTGCCCTTTGCTTTTGCAACGGCGGGTATGGCCGTTGTTGTTATCGTCGGTGGGATTGACCTGTCAGTCGCGTCGATGATGGCGGTGTGTGCGGTCTCAGCGGCTGTTTTGATGGAGAGGATGTCCGGGTTGCCGGCCATTGTTGTCGTGTTAGGTATCGGACTGGCCATGGGTTTGATCAATGGCGCGCTCATTGTATTGACGCGGGTCCCTGACATTGTGGTGACACTGGCCATGCTGTTTGTTTGGGAAGGGATCGCCCTGTTGATCCTTGAGACGCCAGGCGGATCGACGACCGATTGGGTACAGCAGAGCATTCGCGGCAGTGTAGTGCCCGGATTACCGAGTGCGCTGGCCATCATGATTGGTTGCATCGCCCTGATCTGGCTTCCTTTGCGGCGATCCAAGCTGGGCATTTCGATCTACGCCACAGGATCAGATGAGCTTGCAGCCTTCCGTTCGGGCGTATCCGTCGGGCGCGTGAGAATCGCGGCCTACGGGATCTGCGGAGTATTCTGTGCCTTCGGAGGGCTAAGCCTTGCTGCCTTGACAGGGATCGGCGAGCCGGTGCCGGGCCCCTACCTTCTTGCCTCGGTCGCGGCAGTTGTTTTGGGCGGTGTTGTTCTGGGCGGGGGACGTGGCGGCCTGCTTGGTCCAATCGTCGCTGTTTTCATTCTCCGGATCGTCAGAACGATCCTGACCTTTCTGGCTGTCGATCCCAATGTCACCACAATCATCGAAGGTACGATCATGGTGGCAGTCGTGTTGCTTGGAACAGCAGCAACCATGCGAGGAGCAGGGCGATGAGTATGGCCGTAAACGACCCGCCCATGGTGCGCTTTGGCCGATATCTGCGGGATAACCCTGTGATCCCACTGATCGCCTTTCTGGTGTTGCTGGTCGCTGTTCTAGAGATCATGCGACCCGGAATCGTCACCCCATTTCGGGCCGGGCGCGATGGGCTGGTCTCAACCTTCTGGGTCGGTAATCTGATCAAGTTTGCGATCCCGCTGGCGATGCTGTCAGCCTGTCAGGTGCTGACCATGCTAACCGCCGGGATCGACTTGTCGGCTGGCATCGTCGCGACTGTGGCGGCCTTCGTCTGTGCGACCTTAAGTTCGATTTGGGGTGTCGCCCCGGCGGTGCTGATCGCTCTGGCATCCGGTTTGCTCGTTGGGATCGTCAATGGCCTGGGCGTCGGGTTGGTACGGGTGCACCCGTTGATCATGACCTTGGGCACTGGCCTAATCGCCACCGGGTGTCTGCAGGTGTATCAGCGAATGGTGATCAACGCGGGGTCCGAGATACCAGCCTTTCTGGCCTGGCTTGGAACCGGGCGTACTATGTCTATGCCCAACGGTCTGTTTCTGTTCGTTCCCTTCGCCTTGTTCATCTTCTGGCTGATGCGGTTCACTGGATTTGGCAGGTTGCTGTTCGCGCTCGGTTCGAACGAAAATGCCGCCAAGCTGTCGGGGGTCAAATCCTGGCAGGTGTACCTTGCTTTGTACGCGCTTTCGGGCGTGATCGCGGCGGTCGCCGGTTTGCTGTATCTTGGCATGATCCGGCAAACTTCGCTTAGCCTTGCCAATCCACTCTTGCTGCCCTCTGTGGCCGCAGCGGTGATCGGCGGAACCTCGATTTTTGGAGGGCGTGGAAGCTTTGCGGGCGCCATCGTGGGCGCGTTGATTATCAGGGTATTGGATACAATGCTGACGCTAATGCAAATGCCCGAAGGCGCAAGAACCGCGCTGTTTGGTCTGATCATTTTGGCGGTCACTGCCATCTATGTCAGGATCACTGGAAACCGGTAAAAGGGAGGAGGGCCCATGTCCAGGTTTCGAATTGTTGGAATAAGCTTTGACCACATGCACATGGGCGACCTGCTTCGCATGGTGCACGACCATCCCAACGCCGAGATTGCCGGGATATTTGATCCAGACATGTCCAAGATGGCATCGGCTATCGAGACATTTGACCTATCAAGCGACCGCGTGTTCACCGATTTTGATGCCTGCATGGCAGCCGGACCGTACGACATGGCCATACTCTGCGTCGCCACCGCGTCCCACGCCGACTACACTGAAAAGCTGGCAGACCACAACCTGCATGTCTTCGTCGAAAAACCATTCGCGGCGTCGGCGGATGAGGCCCGCCGCATGATAGCGGCCATGGAAGGGACGGGCAGGCAACTGATCATCAACTGGCCGCTGCGATGGGTGGAAAGCCATGTCACGGCCAAGCGTTTGATCGACGAAGGAATGATCGGGGAACTGCGAGAGGTTCATTTCTACGACGGCAACCGGGGGCCATTGTTCCATCTGGCCGACAAGGTTGAGGTCAACCCCGAAGAGGTTGAACAACAAAAACCAACTTCTTGGTGGTACAAGAAATCTTCGGGGGGCGGCTCGCTGCTGGACTACCTGGGGTATGGGGCGACTCTGGGAACTTGGTACATGAATGGCGAAGCTCCGATCGAGGTAACCTGTACGGTTGATGAAACTCAGGGCATCGAAGTTGATCAACATGCCATCGCCGTGTGTCGCTATTCGCGCGGATTGTCGAAGATGGAAACCCGCTGGGGAACTTTCACTGATCCCTGGACCACGCAACCACAACCCACCTGCGGCTTTGTATTCGTCGGGACAGACGGAACGATCGCTTCACCCGACTACGCTGACCACATCACTGTCCAGACACGGGCGCGGCCCGAGCGGCACGAGATTCCTGCTGATCCGCTGCCAAAGGGTCAGACCAACGCGATCGAGTATGTATTGGGATGTATCGAAAGTGGTGAGCTGGTGGCTGGCCCGCTGCATCCGCAACTATGCCTAACGGCTCAAAGGATCGTCGATACCGCGGTTCAATCATCCGCTCAGAAACGCACTCTGGAGTTGTTGCCATGAGTGAGGACGCCGCCGATACCGACACCTATGCATTGAAGTCGAAAGAACTGGCTGAAATCCCTGCTCCAGATGTCGACTATTATCCCCCAAAACCAACGACCTATCGGCCACGCATCGGGATGATAGGAACTGGCGGGATTTCAAACAGTCATCTTGATGCCTATCGCACTGCCGGATGGGAGGTTGTGGCGCTGTGGAATCGCAGCCGCGTGAAAGCTGAAGAAAAGGCAGCTGAATTCTATCCTGACGCTCGCATTGAAGAAGAATTTCAGAACCTACTAGATGATCCTGAGATCGACGTGGTGGACATTACTCTGCCAACCGAAATACGTGCGCCCGTAATCAAAGCTGCCTTGAAAGCGGGGAAGCATGTGCTCAGCCAGAAGCCCTTCGTGCCCGATCTGGAAACCGGGCGAGCATTGGTCGAATTGGCAGATTCTCAAGGCTTAAAGCTCGCCGTGAACCAAAATGGGCGGTGGTCTCCTCACATGGCATGGATGCGCGAAGCTTGTCGTGCAGGCCATGTTGGAAAGGTTCAAACCATCCATACGGCCATTCATTGGGATCATGGTTGGACGGCAGGAACACATTTCGATGAAATCGAAGATTTGATACTTTATGACTTCGGGATTCATTGGTTTGATTTCGTTTCGTCGATCGTCGGCAATCGGGCGAAATCGGTTTTCGCAAGCGCATCGCATGCCTTGGACCAATCCAACAAAGTGCCGCTCTTGGCGCAGGCTGTGGTTCAACTGGGCGGCGGGCAGGCAAGCCTTGTCTTTGACGGCAGCACGAAACATGGGCCAATGGATACAACTTATATTTCCGGAACCGACGGAAGCATAGTTTCCCAAGGACCCGACTTGGGGCAGCAATCCATTACTCTGACAACCGCAAACGGAGTTGCCCGGCCCGCGCTGCAAGGAAAGTGGTTCAACGATGGATTTCAGGGTGCAATGGGTGAATTGCTCTGCGCCATCGAAGAAAATCGCTCACCCGACAATTCGGCAAGGAAAAACCTGCAATCTTTGGCGCTTACCTTTGCCGCGCTCAAATCACAGCGCAGTGGACAGCCGGCAGCGGTTGACACTCAGGCATAAGCTCAGGTCATGCGCCAGCGGAGCAGATCAGATCATCTCCCGCCAGATGATCAATAAGCGCGCGCACCCGAGTGGTCAGTCGACGGTTCTGGGGAAACAGCGCGGCTACGACGTAGGGGGTGACGCGGTGCTCGGCGAAAAGCTCGACCAATTCTCCTGATTTCAGAGCATCTGCGACAGTATAGGCGGGACATCTGGCTACCGCCACTCCGGCCGCCGCAAGACGAGCCGATGCTGCAGGTGCGTTTCCCTGAAGCCGCCCGTTTACCGGAACCGCCAATTCCTTGCCCTCGATGTTGAAACGCCAGATCGTCGGCTCAGTGGCGTTGCCGTCCAAAATGCACTCATGCGTTGCCAAGGCACTCGGGTGTTCGGGTGTACCTGCACGCGCCAAATAGGCAGGTGAAGCGCAGATAACCAAGGGCATCGGACCGAACTGACGAACTTTGAGTGAGCTATCGCGCATCGGGCCGATCCGGATCGCAAGATCCAGACCCTCATCGATAATCGATACACGCCGGTCCGACAGGTTGAGGTCGATCTCGACCTCTGGGTGTTTCGTTGCGAAGGCAGCAAGGGATGGGGCCAGCCGCACCGACCCAAATCCAGTTGGAGCGGAAATTCGGATGATACCGCGTAATGATTTTTGCGCGTTTTTGACCGTCTCCTCCAGTTCATCAAACCCGTCGAGAAGTGGTTCGCACATGGCCAGATAGGTGGCGCCTGCGTCTGTCAGGGACACGCTGCGGGTCGTGCGGTTTAGTAGTTGAACGCCCAACGAGTCCTCTAGATCGGCGACATATTTGCTGATCAGGCGTGCTGACCGACCCAGCCGCTGGGCAGCCAGGGTGAACGAGGCATGTTTTGCAACCAGCGCAAAGGCGCGCATGCGGTCAATTTTGTCCATGTCAATTGCGCCCTTTCAGGGCTTAATGATCCGCCGAAAGTGGCAATTATCATCTATGTTGGCAAGCGATATCTGTGGCGGCAGATCGCAGTTCGAAAATGACAGGAGCTCAACAATGTCCACCGCAGTTCGTATCCACCACTTCCCAAAATCCGGCCATGCCCATCGTGCCTTGGTTTTTGCCAAGCTTGCCGGGATCACGCATGAGCCCGTCTTTGTCGATCTGGCTGCCGGAGCGCATAAAACGCCCGAGTTTCTGGCAATGAACCCAAATGGTCAGGTGCCAGTTCTGGAAGACGGTGATGTCGTTGTATCGGATTCGAATGCCATTCTTGTTTATCTCGCACGGAAATACGCGCCGAATTGGATCGCCAATGATCCGGTTGGTGAAGCCGAGATTCAGCGGTGGCTGACCCTCGCCGCAGGGGAAATTGCGTTTGGCTCAGCGGCGGCGCGGCTTATCACAGTATTTGGTGCCCCTCTGAGCCCTGAATTTACAGCAGCGACTGCGGCCAAGGCCATGCAGAAGCTTGAGATGGGGCTGGAGGGGCGCGAATGGCTTGTAGGTGAGCGTCCGACCATCGCGGATGTTGCGGCCTATTCCTATACAGCACACGCGCCCGAAGGGAACGTTTCGCTTGATCCATATCCCAATGTGCGCGCCTGGATCGCTCGCTTCGAGGCATTGGATGGGTTCGAACCGATGCCCGCCACGGCCGCTGGTCTGGTCGCCTAATGCCATATTGGCCGGGGGTCGGCTTTCCCGGCCTCCAAGCTCTCCGCTCCCCATCGTTCTAAGGCCGTTAGGAGGCCCCCTATGACATCCGAAGCGCCTCGGCATCCCGTTCCTTCATTCACGCGTGAGACAGCCATCCAGAAGGTCAGACTGGCCGAAGATGGCTGGAACAGCCGTGATCCAGCCAAGGTCACGCTGGCCTACACACCTGACAGTCAGTGGCGGAATCGGGCCGAGTTTCCCAAGGGGCGCGCCGAGATTCAGGCGTTTCTGACCCGCAAATGGGCTAAAGAGTTGGATTATCGCCTGATCAAAGAATTGTGGGCCTTCGAAGGCAATCGGATCGCGGTGCGTTACGCCTATGAATATCACGACGATAGCGGCAACTGGTTCCGGGCCTATGGCAACGAGAATTGGGAGTTCGATGCACAAGGGTATATGGCCTATCGCTTTGCCAGCATCAACGAACACCCGATCACTGAAATCGAACGAAAGTTCCGCTGGCCCTTGGGTCGGCGCCCGGACGAACACCCAGGTCTCAGCGATCTTGGTCTGTGACGTTTTAGAAGTTTAGAGAGGGCAGGGCGATGTCGACCCGAGATAACCCATTCCATTCAGGTGAACTTGCCGCGCAGCACCGCGCCGGTGTAGGGGAAGTTGCTGCCAAGATCGCCCCGTTCATTCGCGATTTCATGCCTGATCAGCATCGTCAATTCTATCAGGATCAACCATTTCTGATTGTGTCCTCAAGCGACGCGGACGGTCGGGTATGGACGACACTACTTGAAGGGGCTGATGGCTTCATTCAATCCCCCGATCCGCGTCGTATGACCCTGGACACCAAGATCGATCCGACCGACCCGTTGGCGCAGACCTTTGACGAAGACGCTGATATCGGCGTCATCGGGATCGAGCTTGCAACCCGGCGCCGCAATCGTCTGAGCGGCAGAGCGCGGCGAACCGAAAGCGGGATCTCAATCGACATTCGTCAATCATTCGGGAACTGCCCGCAAAACATCAGCGAACGGGATTGGTGGCGGGTCAGCCATACTCCCACGTCACAACCGGTGGTGTCTGACCGTCTGAGCCCGGAGCAGATCGCGCGTATCAGCGCGGCGGATACGCTGTTTATCGGGTCGGGACGATATGGATCGAAAGGGGCGGCATCGAATGGATATGATGCCTCGCATCGGGGGGGCGAGGCGGGGTTTGTCCGTGTCATGAGCCCATCCAGACTGCGCATACCTGATTATTCGGGCAACAATTTTTTCAATACGATCGGTAACATCATCGAAGATCCGCGCATCGGGCTTCTTTTCATCGATTTCGCAACCGGAGGGCTGTTGCACCTGACCGGGCGCGCCAAGATCGATTGGACACCGCCAGAGGCCCGTGATCCAAACATTTTTCGTGTGATCGATGTCGAAATCGACGCCGTAGTCGAGCGGAACGAGGCGATTTCACTAAGGTGGTCAACCGATCCGACGCCATCGGCCAGGTTGGTCGTCGCCAAGAAAGTTGTAGAAGCCGAAGGTATTACATCGTTTCTCCTGGCCCCGTCCCAGGGCAACGCGCTGGCATCATTCAAAGCAGGGCAGCATTTGCCAATCGCGCTTGATATTCCCGCGCAGGCCACGAAAGTGAGGCGGACATATTCATTGTCTGGGAAGTTAGACGCGGATCACTATCGGATTACCGTAAAGCGCGAAGCCCGTGGTCTGGCGTCGCGCTATCTTCACGATCAGATCAAAGTTGGGGATGTAATTGAGGCCAAGCCACCTGCAGGTGATTTCGTGATCCCCGCTGGGGATGAACCATTGGTTCTTGTCAGCGCAGGTGTTGGTCTTACTCCGATGCTTGCGATGCTCCACCAGATTGCGGATCACGATCCTGATCGCCCGGTTTGGTTTGTTCACGGAACCCGCAATGGGCGCTATCATGCTCTGAGCGATGAAGTTAGTGGACTGATCGCAGCCAGTTCGAATGTCATGAAACGGGTCTTTTTCAGCCGGCCTGATGACAGCGATATTGCTGGGCAGGACTTCGATGTTGAAGGCCGGATTTCGGCGGAATATCTGTTGGGTTTGAACGCCGGTGTCAGGGCCCATTATTTGTTGTGCGGCCCATCGGGTCTTTTAACCGAATTGGCAACAGGATTGGAAACGGTTGGGATCAGCAGAGACCGAATTGCTTTTGAAACCTTCGGCGCAACAGCATGACAAGGAATGGTTTATTCTCTGACGCGCATGGCTTTTGAGGCGGATTGTTTCTGGCGATCTAAGTGAGCAGGGCCGGTCGTTTTAGCTCTTGTCGGTCAGACTCCAAACCTCTTGTTCACCAAATCCTCGAATCTCGCGTGGGCCGACGTGCTCAAGGTCAAACTGATCCTTGAGAACCTGCGCAACTTCGTCTTGGACCGTGATGTTCATCGGATCAGAGAATTCCTGAAGTCTTGACGCCAAGTTCACTGCCGGTCCGAAGATATCGTAAACGTATTTCTGGATGCCCACGACTGATCCGACAACAGACCCGGTAGCCAATCCAATTCTGCAACGCCACTGATGCGGATGGCTCAGGTTGCGGCGGTTCAGATAGCGAACGAAGCGAATGGCTGTATTCGCAATCGATTTGGCGTGATCCGGTGTCGGGTCGGGTAGACCTGCAACAGTGATATAGGCATCACCGATGGTCTTGATGCGTTCGCAGCCGAATTGCTCACCAATGCGATCAAACGCGCTGTAGATGTCATTCAACTCGGTGACCGTGACGCTTGGATCTTGCGAGGCAACCATCTCGGTAAAACCGACGAAATCCAGCATCAGGACGGATACGGGATCATAGAGCTGAGGTGTGACGACGCCAAATGTTTTGTACTCTTCGTACACAGATCGCGGCATCAGGTTGAGCAGCAGTTTTTCAACTTGCTCTTTCTCCCGCTTTAGCTCGCGTGTGTTCCGCTCGACCATCATCGAATATGAATCGATCATGGACTCCAGCTCTTTGATGCGGGTGATATTCTGGCACACCAGAACGAGCACATCATCATGCGCGACCGTGAAATCGAGTGCGATCACCAGCGTTCGGCGTTTCTTTTTGAACGTGATTTCGGATGTGTGTCTGCCTGTGCTGGATAGGCTTGTCTGAACAGTATCGATTTCGAGATCGGGGAAAAGCTGCTGCAATTGATCCGCAGGGCCATCAGCGCTGAACCATTCATCAAAGGTGTCATTGCGAAACCCGAATTTTAGCGACTGGCGATCCAGAAGCGCGACGCCCACGCCAATTGCACGAAGGAGCTGTTCATTAATGGCTTCGATGGTCATGGTTTACCTAACAATCAGGGGACGGCGTTTGCTGAATTCCGCGACGACGACATCAATATCCTCGGCATCCACGCTGTGTTTCTCCAGCGCATCGCGGAGCACAACTTCCAACTCGTCGAAATGGTCATCTGTGATTGTGAGATGCGAGTGTAGCTGGCGCAGCTGATTGTCTGTGTAGGAGGCGGGGCCACCCAGCAGCGAGGCAATGAACTTGGTCTGATGATCGACCATCCGGCTCATGTCCACGTCGTCGAAGAAAGGGCCAACCTCATCATTGTCCAGAAGGATGTCATAGAATGAGAACACGATCTTGCTGATCTGTGAGAACCCACCGTATTTTTCGTAAAGTGTGCGTTCAGCCATAACAAAATCCCCCTTAAACCAATTAATAACAAGAAAATGGTGGATCGCCTACACTCGGCATCTCTCATCGTTCTCTGCCATCAAGGTCAAAGAACGATGAGCGGGTTAGTTGCGGTATCAACCACGTCGCAGGGTTATTTCTGCATATTCGGATGAAATGCAAAGCGTGTCATTGGTCGAAATGTCAAATTTCTCGATCAAAGCCATGATATCGCTACGCAGCGCCTCTTGCCCCGCATTATCCAGTGCGTCGAAGGCCTTTTGCATCGGGCCATAGAACGTCCGGAAATAATCCAGGAAGTGTTCAGCAGACCGGTAGCGGAACATGAAGTTTTTGCGCCGGAACGAAACGATATCGCACTCAGCACCGAAGGTATCTTCTACCCAATCCCGACTACCCCACTGTGCCGGAGAGCTGACGCCAGCGGGTGGCGGTACATGCTTGCCGATCGTCTTGAACAGCAGGCCAATGAAACTGTCTGGTGTCCAGTTGGCCATGCCAATCTTGCCGCCAGATTTCACCACACGCTGCAGTTCCGCTGCAGATTGCTGTTGGTTCGGTGTGAACATCACTCCGAATGTAGATACTACTGCGTCAAACGACTGATCCTCGAACGGCAGGTCCTCGGCATCGGCAACCTTGTAAGAGACGAAAAGGCCTTCGGCTTTGGCACGTTGGCTGCTGGCATCCAGCAGGGCCTCGACGTAATCGGTCGAGGTGACGTCGCAAAACCGGCGGGCGAAGGCCAGCGTGGCGTTGCCATTCCCGGCGGCCACGTCAAGAACTTTGGCGCCGGGCATCATATCCATGGCCTCGGCCAGTTCTTCGCCGGTGATTTGCAATGTCACGCCAACCTTGCTGTAATCTCCGGACCCCCAGGCGACATTCTGTTTTGCTTTGATCGCTGCAAAGTCTGTGGTGGCATTGATTGATGTTTGAATACCCATGTTCTTGCTCCTTTTGATGTAGTTCTGGTTCAACACCAGTGGTTTGATGAAGTGCCGCATCGCGAAATGCGGGTAGGATTATGCAGCTTGCTGCTGTGGCCAGCTGACGGCTTCGATGGGCCGTTCGACATTGGCCACATGTTCGAAAATTCGTGCGTTGACCCACTCGGGCTGGAAAACCGGCGCCATGTGGCCAAGCTCTGGCAGCAGCGCGATCCGCGCATTTGGCATCGCTTTTGCGATCTCGACTGAAACGTGCTGAGCGATCTCAGGCGACTCCAAACCGGTCATCACCAGTGTCGGAATTTCAAGCTTGGACAAATCCTTCAGGCGCCAGCTTTCAGCAAAGCCATTGGCAAAATCAGACATGACCGAGGGGATCATTTCAGCGAACCGATCCTGAACCTGCGCGGGCAGTGAATCCCAGAAACCATCTTCGTTCCAGAAGTCCAGAAATTGCTGCATCCCTGCGGCGGCATTGCCGTCCGCTGCCGCCGCAGTCACCACACCCGAGAGGAGTTGGATTTGCTGGAGCAGCTTTTGGCTGACATTGTTGCCGTCTTTGAGGAAATGAAACGCTGCAGGCTCGTAGACTGTCAGGCTTTTGATAAGATCAGGGCGCATCAGCGCGACCTTGATGGCAACACCGCCGCCGTTGGAATGCCCGACCAGATGTACTGGACGTCCGAAAGCCTCGATTTCCCGGATAACGGCAACTGCGGAAATTGCAGCACCTTTTTGGGACATGTCACCATTCAACGGTGCGCGACCGTAACCGGGCATATCGACAGCATGAACCTCAAAACGACCTTCAAGATCATTAATCAGTTGGTCCCATTGTCCGCTATTGGACGCCGAAGAATGCAACGCAAAAATAGGTGCGTTGGTCATCTCAGTAATTTTAAATGAAATAGTCATCGTTCTTACCCACTCGTATTTAAGATGGGTAATAACTGACCTTTTTATGTTTCATTGTGATGTCTGGAAGCGGTGCCCAGTGTTTCAGTTGTTGCTCTGTGAAGCAGGTCACACAACGCGCTATGGGGTTCGAAAACAAACAGGAATTTAGACCGGTGCTTGGCGGATTTGGCACTTACTGAAACAATTGAAACACACGACGCCGATTTTGAAATGGCATTGAAACAATGATATCCTAAAAATTCAGGATGACGATGGGCATGGCGAACGATCTTGAAGAAATCGAGAAGGCGAGGAACCTTCTTCGTGATGCGATCGAGTCTCTCAAAGAAGGGTTCGCCCTCTATGATGACGACCGCCGCCTTGTCCTGTTCAATCAACGATATGCCGAAATGAACAAGGGGGTTGCCGACCTTCTGGAACCGGGGCTGGACTGGGAAATCCTGATGCGTGAGACGGCACGCCGCGGGATATATGCGGACGCCATTGGCAACGAACAGAAATGGGTTTCAGACAGGTTGGCCAATGGGGTCGAGTTCATTCAGGATTTTGAACTGACTGAAACGGACGGGCGTACCTATCTGGTTTCAGTGCATCCAACCAAATTCGGCGGTTTCGTTGTAACACGAGAAGACATTACCGAACGCAAACAAGCCGAAGTTGAAGAGCGTGATGGCGACCTTCTGATCCGCAAGGTGCTGGATGCCAGTTCGGCAATCGTCACG
This sequence comes from Ruegeria sp. BA2, assembly GCF_056539605.1. Lineage (NCBI taxonomy): Bacteria > Pseudomonadati > Pseudomonadota > Alphaproteobacteria > Rhodobacterales > Roseobacteraceae > Ruegeria > Ruegeria sp. BA2. The sequence goes on from NZ_JBQFVE010000005.1 coordinate 135,809, forward strand.
ATGGCGCGTATCGGCGATGGCCAGATATTGTATCGTACGCCTGCTGCATTGCAGATGTTCGGTCCATCCAAATCGGCACGACAGCATTATCTGAATCCCGAAGAGCGGGCGGATTTTGTTACTCAGCTGTTGGCTGATGGTCGCGTCGACGACTACAAACTCGATCTTTTAAGAGCGGATGGAACTCCTTTTCCAGCAACGATTTCATCACAGCTGATTGACTACAAAGGTGAAGAGGTCATCGTTACCAGCGTCATCGATTTGACGGTCCAGAAAGAGGCTGACGCGCTGATCCGGCAAGTGATGGAGGCCTATCCTGCCGCCATAAACATGACGCACGCCAATACAGGCAAGGTGCTGTTTGCCACGCCTGAGATTAAGGCACTGTTTGGCGAGGCCGAGAGCTCAAAATCATATTACGCGGACCCGAATGAACGCGAACGGTATCTAAGGGACCTTCGACAAGCCGGTGCGCTAAAGGATCGGCGGATGGAGTTCGTCGACGCAAAAGGGCGCAAGTTCTGGGGCGCGGATTCTTCTCGGTTGATCGAATTTAACGGCGAAGAAGTCATCGTATCCAATACGCGTGATCTGACAGATGAATTGGCCATCGAAGCTGAGTTGGAGAAGCAGCGCGAGCTTCTGTTTCAGAACGAAAAGATGTCGGCTCTGGGTGAGTTGCTAGCTGGAGTGGCGCATGAGCTCAACAACCCTTTGTCTGTAGTTGTCGGTCATTCGTTGATGTTGAAAGAAGAGATCACCGATCCCGACCTGACGACAAGGATCGAAAAGATCGGTAACGCGGCAGAGCGCTGTGCGAAGATCGTCAAAACCTTCCTTGCGATGGCGCGCCAGCAACCCAGCAAGATCGAACAGGTTGACGTGACCGGCATGATCGAGACCGCTGCTGATGTTGCCGGGTATGGAAGTACGTCGGGCGAAATTCAAATCAAACGAGATTTGCCTGATGATTTGCCGCCTGTTGCGGGGGACACTGACCAACTTACGCAAGTCGTGTTGAACCTTATTTTCAACGCTGAACAGGCGATGACATCATCTGGAATTGGCGATCACATCCGAATCTCGGCCGAAGTCAAGATTGACAAAGGCTTGGTTGAGATCGCGGTTGAAGACAATGGACCGGGAATTCCCAAAGCTATACGACCCCGTATTTTCGAGCCGTTTTTCACCACGAAAGAAGTTGGTGATGGAACCGGGATCGGCCTTGCGTTTTGCCACCGGATCATTCTGTCTCATGGTGGGCACATCAGGCTTGATCAGACCGCGAAATCGGGCACCTGTTTCCGTATCACGTTGCCGGTTGCTGTTCCACAAAACGGCGTAAAAGAAGAGACGCCCGAGCCGGTCGTGACTCTGAGCAAACACCGGGCTCTGGTGGTCGATGATGAGATCGAAGTGGGTGAGATCAATGCCGAGATTCTCAGGAGAGATGGATTTCACGTTGATTTCGTCTCGTCGGGCGAAGAGGCGCTGAATTGCCTGCAATCCAACACTTATGACGTGTTTCTGAGTGACATGAACATGCCCGGTGTCGACGGGCGCAAAATCTACGAGGCGCTGACATCGCGCTTCCCGAACATGTTGCAACGAACCGCTTACATCACGGGCGACACAATGGGCGAAAGCTCTTTGGGCTTACTCAAGGAATCTGGCCTTCCTTATCTGGAAAAGCCGGTATCGCCATCCGAACTCAGAAGTCTTGTCGCAAAACTTCTCGCCGACCAGAAGGATCAATCAGATGGATAATCAACAGACCCATATTTTGGTCTGCGACGATGAGGTCGACGTGCGTGAGATGCTTCAGGAATACCTGAATAAGCGCGGTTACAAAGTCTCGGCTGCTTCTGGCGGAGATGAGCTCAGGTCCATCATTTCGTCGACTGTGGTCGACGTCATGATCATGGACATCAATATGCCAAAAGAGGACGGGCTTTCCATTCTCAGGTCTCTGCGTCCTGAGAATACGACGCCCGTGATCATGCTGACAGCAGCAGGGGACGTTGTTGACCGGATCATCGGATTGGAGATGGGAGCCGATGATTATCTGGGTAAACCAGTGGACCTTCGTGAACTGGAAGCACGGATCAAGGCAATCCTGCGCCGCGGGGCGATCAACGATCAGGGGTCAGGCGACAGCTCTGACGGCGATCAGGCAAGTTTCGGCGACTACACGCTAGACAAGGAGGCAGCAAAACTCCTTGCGTCCGACGGTTCCGAGGTTCCGCTGACGGCGATGGAATACAGTTTGCTCAAGGTTTTTGCAGAAAACAAAGGGCGCGTGTTGAACCGCGACCAGCTTCTTGAACAAGCGCATGATCGGTCCTGGGACCCATTTGATCGCAGCATCGATATCAGGATTTCTCGGTTGCGCCGGAAACTTGAAAGCAACCCGGAAAAGCCCGAGATCATCAGAACAGTGCGCGGAATCGGATACCTGTATGATCCGAAATAGGTGTGGTTCCCGACTCTGTTTGGCCGGGAACCGCAATTTCTATCAGTCTGATGACTAGCTGTGGCAATCGCTTCAGATGCAGTCGTCAGACGCGTGCTTTTTCGAACGCTGTCCACGCCTGTTCGAAAGCGTCGAAGTCAAAGCCGGGCTTGCTGGCCGCGTCCAGGACGATCCGCTCGGTCGACAAGAGCTTTTGAATTGCGCCTTCCAGTTGATCAATGACGTCTTTGGGCACCACCAGCGCGCCGTGACGGTCAGCATGGATCAGCTCGCCTGGTTGGACGGTCAGGCCGAACACAGAAACCGGCGTGTCAATCTCACGGATATGCACGAAACCATGACTTGGCCCCACAGAACCGGCGACAACGGGGAAGCCTTCGGGTACGTCCCCGAGATCACGCATGACGCCATTGGTCAATGCGCCGGACATGCCGAACCCTTTGTGGACCGTCGTGTTGATCTCACCCCAATAAGCGCCGATGCAATCGGGGAAATCCAGATCCTCGATCACGGCGACCGATGGGCTGGGGGCTTCGGCCATGTATCTATAGTATGCCATGCGGCGGGCCTTGATGACATCTGCGGCTTCGGTCGGCGGGTTGACCGCAGCGATTTTGGCGGTGCGCGCATAGCCGACTATCGCGGGCTCTTCTGGGGCCGAGCATAGCATTGTGCCGCGCGTAAACCGGTCAAACCCACGCTTGCCTTGCGCCACTTCGATGGCGTTGCAGACGGTTGGTGTATCAACTTTGCGGAGCAGGGTTAAAAGGGACGGGGTCATGTGTCCTCCAGCCAGCGGAACAGCGCCGCTATCGTTTCATTGGGTTGTTCAAGTGTGGGCAGGTGACCCGCCCCTTCGATAATCTGGAGCGTGCTGTTGGACAGTAGGTCGTGCATCAGCTCGTGGCGTGCAACCGGGCACAACCCATCGTCGCGCCCGCATAAGACCAGCGCTTTGCCAGAGTAGGCCGCCAGGGTTTCACACTGGTCGGGACGGTTCATCAGGGCCTGCGACTGGCGCAGGAAAACCTCGGGGCCCAGATCGGTCGCCATTTCCATGCAAAGGTCCAGAATTGCGCCCTGCCGCGGCCCATCAGCCAGATAGTTGGGCTTCATCTCGTCGCGCATGACATGCCGCAAACGCCCCTCGCGCACGGCGACCATTTGAGGCGCGCGGCGTGCCTTTACCTCGGGCGTTTCCGCCAGCGGATTGGTGTCAAGCAACGCAAGGTGTGAGACTCGGTCAGGCGCCTGACGCAGCACCTCCATGGCGATGATACCGCCCATCGACAGACCCGCGATCGCGAACGATGGCGGGGCGTTTCGCAGGATGTCGTCAACCATCGCCTCAACACTGTCATGCTGGCTTAGCGGAAAGGTCATCAAAGGTCGGCTGTTCGACAGCGCGTTTATCTGGGGACCAAACAGCCGCGCATCGCACATCATCCCGGGCAGAAGGATGAGGGGTGTCATGCCGATGCCAGTTTTGCCCCTTCGGACAAGCTTGCCAGTTTGGCATAGGCGATCTGCGGATCGACCGCACCGAAGCCCGCAAAGGTACCAAACCCGCAATCGCTACCTGCAATCACGCGATCGGCACCCACAATCCCGGTAAACCGTTCAATCCGCTGAGCTACCAGTTCAGGGTGCTCGACGAAATTGGTGGTCGTATCGACCACTCCGGGCACCAATACTTTGTCATCAGGTATTTCGGCCTTACGGTCTCGAAACACGGTCCATTCATGGGCATGGCGGGGGTTTGAGGTCTCGAACAAAACATAGCGCGACTTGGTCGCCATCAGGGTGCTGAACACCTTGTCCATCGCGATATCGCAGCAATGTGGGCCTTCATAGTTGCCCCAGCAAATATGCACCCGAACCCGATCCTGCGGGACGTTCTGCAGCGCATGGTTCAGGGCCTCGACATGCATGTCGGCGATCTTGAGGAATTCATCATCAGACAGATCGGTAAACAGCATATGGCGTGAGAGAGCCAAATCTGGGCAATCAAGCTGGAGATCCAGCCCGGCGGCTACGATTGTTTCGTATTCCTCTTTCATCGCATCGGCCAAGGCGGCCAGATAAGCCTCGCGCGTGGGGTAAAAATCATTCTGCAGAAACAGAGAGATCACGCCGGGCGATGCGGCATTCATAAAGCCGCGTTCAACCCCATGCTGTGCCATAGCGGCTTTGAGGTTGGCGATATCCTTCTCCAGCTCACCTTGCCCTTTCGAGCGGACCTCGCCGGTACACATGGGGCGGGCATATTGGGGTGTGCCACCATCGTCTGCCAGCCGCTGCAAGAAACCAGGAAACATCTTCAGGTCCGCAGGTGCGTTGCGCGGGCTGTCACCCGAGAAGCCAGTATAACGGTCCTTGACATAAGTCGCATATGAGATCTTTGAGGTCTCGCCATCGCTCACGATATCGACACCGGCCTCGGCCTGTTTGCGCACAGTTTCAGCGACGGCATCAGCCATACAAGCATCAAATGCGTCGGCGTCGAAGGCTTCTTCGTTTTCGCGGGCAAAGATGAAATCCACGACCTCTTGCGTTCTGGGAAGAGACCCAACATGTGTGGTTTTTATGGTCATAAGGGTACCTTAGTTCTTTCTTGCCATCAGGATCGTATGGCTTTGTGTTTCAGGGTCTTCGGCCAGAAAGCCAGTCATTTGCAGCCCGTTTTCTTCCAGACACATGGCATAGCCAGCAGGGGACAACGAGGCGTGATAAACAGGCTCTGTGCCAACAGTGCCGGTAACCTCACCGGCGCGGGGACCGACAGTCAGCATCAGCACACCACCGGGCCGCAGATGACGCGCCATCCGTGCGATACAGACCTGTTGTTCATCTGCCGTCAGATGGAAGAAACTGTTCCAGGCAATGATCCCGTCGAACTGCTGATCCAGTTCGAATTCCCGCATATCCGCTTTGCGCCAATCCCCGTCCGGCCAACGGTCGCGCGCGATCTTTAGCATCGCTTCCGAAAAATCGACACCGGTGACAGTAAAGCCCTCGGCCATGAACCAGCGGGCGATCGGATCGCCCGTGCCACATCCAAGGTCCAGCACGTGGTCACCCGGTGTAAGGCTGGCGGTAAAGCGCGCCAACCAGCGCGCTTCGAACAAAGCCTTCGAGCGACGTTTGTCATACTCTGACGCCTGCCGCTCATAGACACCGTGCGTATCGTCAGGACCTGCGCTCATCCTGTCCAGGTTGCCCCGGCAGGATCATCGGTTGCAGTGATCCGGTATAGACCTGCCTGTCCTGTCATCGAAGGTTGGACACTGTAAGATTCACCGGGCAGAACCACAGCTGTATCGCCATTGGACAGGGTAGTCTCAAACCCGTCGACCGACACTAGCCAATGACCGCTGGCGGGCATCAGAACCACCGGCTTATCGGCTTTGACCGCTTCGGTCGCACTCGAGCCGCGCCCGAGGAAGTCGACCTCGAACCCCGGTTTGTCTTTGATCAGACCATGTTCGCCGATCACCACCGCCGGTTTGTTGGCCGACAGAGCCATCAGGTCCCAGTAACGAGCGACGTATTTGCCCACCACATCCTCGACCGGGACCTCAGGGTAATCTTTCAACTGCTCTTCGGTCAGCAGCGGCATTGGGCGCACATTGTGGGGCAGTTCCTGACCCTTTTTAGAATCGTAGAGAACGCCGTTGTCACCCAGCATCAGACCATGCGCCCGCGCGTCCTCGATCACCTGCGGTGCCCAAGTCACGCCGCCGCCTGCGTCATCTCCACCAAGGATCGACATGATCATGCCGTAGTCCTGGCCAACATTCTCGAAACCACGGAAGATACCGGTCGGGATGTTAAAGATATCACCCTCTTCAGCGATGAACTCACCTGCTGTGCCATGACGGCCCCAGAAGAACCGCCAGCGGCCCTTGGCGACAAAGAAGACCTCGGCAGTTGTGTGGCTGTGCAGTGAGTTGCGGCATTTCGGAGGCTGACCCGCCGCGCCGATGTTAAAGCCGATCTTGTCGGTGATGTGCACGTGTTGATCGGGTGATTCCGACACGCCGCCGCCGACGATAGTAAAATTCTCTTTCTGATCGCTGCCCGGTGTATGGGCGTCGATAAACGCGGTTTTACAGGGCTTAAGCTCACCGTAGCGGACGATGCGTTGTTGGATAGTGCTCATAAATCTCTCCATTGGTTTGGTGCATGCGATAGGGACTTGGCCTATCGCGCACCGGGAGGACGATTGTTCAAACGCTTAGCCCGCAGCGACGCCCGGTGGCAATGATACCGCCGGGTCGCTTCACGGGCGTCAAGAAAGTGAGGCACCAGAGGCATCAAACGTCCCCGGTTGCCAGCACAAGCTGTTTCCAGATCGCGGTTTCATCAAACAGCGTCCATTCGCGGCGCAGCCTGATGTCACCGCCGATCAACTCACCCCATTCGGCATGGCTGATGCCCAGAACATACAGTTCGGCACCAGTGGGTGCACCAAATGCGCCCCATCCGTCATGCTTGCCATGCAGGCTCCAACGGATCGCAGAGCGTGGCGGCATATTGGGATCGTCGCGGCCGATCTGGTGGTGGATGGTGAAAGTTGCGCTGGGCAAGGCCGAACGCAGCGACATCCAGAACTTGTCCACCGGCTCACGACCATATCCGGTTGCGCCTCCGGGATATTCCGATTGCACGGCGCGGTCATAAGTGCGCTCGACAGCGGCCATATCGGCTTCCATCATCGACGTCAGCAATTCGGCATGACGCTGCCCCCATTCGTTGTCGTTACCACGACCTGAATAGGGGCCCGCGATATCATCGGCCGGCGTAAGAGGCTTGACGCAACTCTCCGGGCCACCTTCGCGCACGATCAGATCGCGGGCGAACTCTTTCGGATCCCATCCCATCTGCCGCACGATTGCACCATTGTCTCGGATCAGCCATTCGTCATCAATCGCGTTGTTGATGGCGTGACAGTCGGCCAAAATGCGGTATTGCAGCTTTGCGCCTGTAGCCTGTCCGAATGCGCCGTCGCCCAGATGCGTTGCGGTGGACATGATGCGGTGGCTGGACAACATTCCGTCTTCGGGCGTGCCGGACCAGATCACATCCTCGCCCAACAACGTCCGGTCAGGAAACTCGGCCAGAGTCGCCATGGTCGAACCGATGACGCCCATATTCCCGGTAGAAACGCTGCCGGGCATCCGCACAACGATATCCGGGGCATAATACTGGTGCAGCGTCGAAATTCCGCGATCTTCCCAGATTTCCTTGGTTATCCCGATGATATACTCGGGAAAGTCCTTGAACTTGTTGGAAAAGCCTCTCATCCATTGGTCCTTTGTGGTGTCCAGCCCTTTGGCAGCCGCGCTGAAGTGCGCACGATCAGCGGCCCATCAATGGCCACCTTGCGTGGTTTGGCTGTCTCAGGGGTGTCGATATGTTCAAAAAGCGCAGCAACTGTTTCCGCCACCATCAGATTGGCGCGCTGCCGGATTGTTGTCAGATTATAGGCAGGCCACGCGGCAGGTGGCACATCGTCGTACCCCACGACCGAGACATCCTCGGGCACGCGCAGGCCCAGCTCGAACCGAATAACATCCATCACGGCAAGGGCCATGTGGTCATTTGCGACCAGCACAGCATCGGGCCGATCTTCTGGTGCCACGTCAAACATGCGGCGGGCGGCTGCGCGTGCGTTTTCGGTATGGAACTCACCGACGTCATGGGCAAATAGGGTCTGCCCCGCTTCGCCCAATGCGGCCCGAAATCCCGCCTCGCGGTCGCGCTGGGTTGAGGCACCCTGCCAACCGGCAATATATGCGATCCGTTTGTGGCCACCGGCCACCAGAAACTCGGCGACTTTGCGACCCCCGGCATAGTTATCTGAGGTGACCGTGGTAATGCCTTCGATATCCTGACTACGGTTGAACAGAACCACCGGTACGCCCGCTTGTTGGCAGCGCGTGGCGATATCTGAGGACATCGGGACCGACGCCAGAATGACCCCATCGACCTGATAGTCCAGAATCTCGTCCATCACGTCATCGATATTGCCCGCTGAGCGAGACGCCATGAAGATTAGAACGTGGTACCCCTGTTCCTGCAATCTGTTCGACAACTTCTCAAGCGCTTCGGGGTAGAAGTAGTTGTCCAGATAGCCGACCACCAGGCCTATGATCCGGCTTTTACCCGACACCATCGCCCTTGCCAGAACATTGGGTCGATAGCCCAACTTGGCTGCAGCTTTACGCACCTTCTCTTCGGTCTTCTTGCTGACCGATGCGCCGGGCGTAAACACCCGACTGACCGCCGACTGGCTGACGCCTGCCAGTTGCGCAACTTGAAGAGAGGTGACTTTTTCGGCCATCAGTCCGCTGTCCACCCCCCGTCGATAAGCATCGAAGTGCCAGTGACCAAGGCTGATGCGTCCGAGGCCAGATAGGCGACCGCGCCCATGATATCCTCGACCTCACCCACGCGATCCAGCTTGATTTTCTCCATAATCCAGGCAGCCCGTTCGGGATTGTCGAAAGTGGATTGGGTCAACGGCGTGCGAATGAAAGTTGGGCAGACGGTATTGATCCGAACGCCTTGCTTGCCCCATTCGATTGCCATGGCTTTGACCATCCCTTCAAGCCCGTGCTTGGTGGCGCAATAGACCGCGCGGTCGACGCCCCCCACATGACCCATTTGGCTTGAGATATGGATGATCGAACCCCGCTTGCCAGCCGCGATCAATACCTTGGCCGCATATGATGACAGGAAATAGGCCGATCGTAGGTTAACCGCCGTTACCGCGTCAAAGTCTTCGGGTGTTGTTTCGACAGCTGGCCCGTGACGGGCCAGGCCAGCAGAGTTTACCACGACCTCGAAAGTATGACTGTCAAACAAGGCTTGCATGGCACCTAGATCACCCTGATCCAGCACCTGCGTCTCGGCCGACCAGCCCTGTGCCTTTAGCGCAGCAACGGTTTCGTTCAATCGATTTGCACCGCGCGCCGCACAGACCACGTGAGCCCCAGCTTCGGCCAATGCAACAGCGCAGCCTTGCCCGATGCCCGAGGATGCCCCAGTGACAAGAGCGGTTTTTCCTTTCAGGGAAAACGAAGGGGTGCGGGGGAGGTCGGTCATCATCTCATTCCATCCGGTATTTCAATGCGGCCCATGTTTCGGGCTTTGTTGAATTCCCGCAGACGGGCAAAAACGTCAACACCTAGCTGCCGATAGGCGTCCAGCAAATCGACGAGGACCCAGTTCTCACGGATTCTGCCATTCTCCAGCCGCCAGAAATCAAGGCTGCGCATGGTGATTTTCTTGCCTGACGGTGCGATGCCCATCCAACCGTCATCCGTGACGGTCTGGATCATGTTGGGCCAGCCGGTCACAGCGGCATATTCACCATCACCAAAGAAGTGATAGGTGATTTCGTCCACATACTGACCGCGGTCTGGCATCCCGCTGAGGAATGGGATCTGGTGCCAGTTGCGAAAGCCTGCATAGCCGCGCCCGGTTCCGATCCCCGATGGGCCGTACCAATTCATGCGCGGATGCCAGAACCGTTCCATCTCCATCAATTCGGGACCGCCTTGTGATGGGTGTTTCTTTAGGTGCTCCAACATGTCGATGATGTGCTGGCAGGTCGCTTTGCCTTTCGCAGCATCATATGGACCGGTTACGATCCCATCCTGCGTTGCGGGGCCGGGGACATGCCATTCGCGCCCCAAGCTGGGTGCCATCGGCCATGCGTTGGCTTGCATCATCACTTCGGGAATGTCCCAAAGTGCCTGCATCTCCACAACTTTGCCGTCCACAAATCGATAGAACTCGTGGAAGCGTATCGTCACCTGATGACCTGTTGGCGGAATGTCCAGCCATGGTCCTTTAAAGGTGCCTGTGTAATAGCCACCGCAACCGACCCAATCCGCACCAGCTTCGTCCGGGCCAGCCATGACGATGTAATCGCGGCGCTCCAGATCGGGCCATGCGGTCAAAAGGTCGTTGTAGGCGCTGTTGTAATAGGCATCGCTGCCTGTGCTGTCCCCGAAAGGGTGACATAGGTGAAACACAGCGTCCGGTTCAGTCAACTCGGCCAGCGTCTTACGAACGCCGGCCTCGGAGAAGTCATACATGGCGGCCCTGAGCGGAGCGATCAGGGCCTTGTGCTGCGTGTGCCTGTCAGTCATTCAGCAGCGTCCCGATAAGGCGCGGGTTCGCCATAGGGTACATTGATACCGCCATAGCGACGCACGCGGACATTGCATTGTTCGGCGTGTCCCACAAAACCTTCCAGCATGCATAGGCGCGAGCCGTATTCGCCGATCAACGTCGCGGCTTCGTCTGTTAAAACTTTCTGATAGCTGTGCGTTTTCAGATATTTGCCAACCCAGAGGCCACCGGTATAGCGACCTGCTTTCTTCGTCGGCAGCGTATGGTTGGTGCCAATCACCTTATCACCGTTCGAGACATTGGTCCTTGGCCCAAGGAACAACGCGCCGTAACACGTCATATTCTCAAGGAACCAATCGTCGCGATCCGTCATGACCTGTACATGTTCAGACGCGATGTCATCGGCGACTTGCAGCATCTCATCATAAGTATCGCAGACGATGACTTCACCGTATTCTTCCCACGACACTTTCGCGGTCCCAGCAGTCGGCAGAATGCCCAGAATGCGGTCGACTTCGGACAGTGTATCCTCGGCCAGTTTACGCGAGTTGGTTAGCAGAACGCAGGGGCTGTTGTATCCATGCTCGGCCTGTCCCAGCAGGTCGGTGGCACAAAGCTCGGCATCAGCGGCGGTCTCGTCAGCGATCACCATCGTCTCTGTGGGGCCCGCAAACAGATCGATGCCCACGCGACCAAACAACTGGCGCTTGGCCTCGGCAACGAACGCATTGCCGGGACCGACCAGCATATGCACGGGATCGATCGTCTCGGTTCCCAGCGCCATGGCGCCGATGGCCTGAATGCCGCCCATGACGTAAATCTCATGCGCTCCACCCAGATGCATCGCCGCGATCACGGCTGCGTTGGGCTTGCCGTTGAACGGAGGAGTACAGGCGATGATGCGCGGAACCCCGGCAACCGAGGCTGTCGCCACAGACATGTGTGCTGAAGCCACCATTGGGAACTTGCCGCCGGGCACATAGCAGCCAACCGACTGAACCGGGATGTTCTTGTGGCCCAGAATGACACCGGGAAGGGTTTCGACCTCGATATCCAACATCGAATCGCGCTGTGCCTGCGCAAAATTGCGCACCTGTTCCTGCGCGAATTTGATATCAGCCAGTTCCCGGTCAGTCAGCTGACTGATCAGCTCATCAATCTGTTCCTGAGACAGGCGAAACGACTCGGGCGAATAGTTGTCGAACTTCTCGCTCAGCTCGCGCACGGCTGCGTCGCCGCGCGTTTCAATGTCCTTCAGCGTTGCTTCGACCACTGCACGGGTTTTGGCGTCATCTTCAGCCCGGTCAGCGTCAGACTTACCGCGTTTCAGATACTCGATTGTCATTTTTCAATCCTCAGTTTTCGGGCCGGGGCGGAACCTTTTCCCCCCGGTCAAATGCTTCCCAGCCTTCACCGTTAAACAGGTCGACACCCAGCTGAGCGGCGACATGGGCGAAATCGACATTCACCCAATTGTCGACGATCTTGCCGTCGACCACTTTCCAAAAATCCATATAGCGGATCTCGACGCGCTTGCCGGTGGGGGCGATACCCAGAAATTCGCCTGAATGGGTGGCTTCCTGACGGCCAAACGCGGCGGCCCATTCGCCCATGTAAAGACGCGCCTCATCGATGCAGGTCTTGTCTGAAAACGCCGCTTGAAATGGGCGCTGCCAGTTGTCCTGAAATTCCTTCAGGCCGGTTTTGGTCCCGCAGCCTTGATTGCCCATCCAGCGAAAGCCTTGCGAGAAAAACTCGCCGATGTCGTCAATCCGGTGGTCATTCAGACCGTCCACCATGGTCTCGATAACGCGGCGCGTATCGTCAGTTTTGCTCAGGTCCGTATCGCGGGTTAGAACCGCCTGTTCGGGACGGGAACCTTTCATGTCTATATCCTTTCAGGATTTCCAGGGAAGAGATTGGGAGAGGGGTCCCCCAACGCTCAGAAAATCCCTGGGCATCCTGTTCAGCGCCGGATGGCGCGACATGGCGTTATGGCGAGCATGATTGCTCATTAGCCTTTCACCGCACCTGCGGTCAGACCGCTGACAATCTGGCGCTGGAAGATCATCACAAGGAAGAACAGAGGTGCAATGATCGACACAGCTGCGGCAACAGCGACAACCTGGTCTGTGGTGGTGGTTTCACGATTGAACATGCCGACGATTGCCGGAACCATGGTCTGGTTCTGCGCATCCAAGAGCAACGAGGTCACGAGGAAGTCGTTGTAAGCCAGCAGAAAGCTGAACAGACCCGTGGTGATCACACCCGGCCACATGACAGGCATGATCACGCGGCGGAATGCCTGGAAGTGGTTGCAGCCATCAACTCGGGCAGCCTCATCAAGTTCGGCAGGAATGTTCTGGAAGAACGAGCGCAGCATCCAGATCGTGAAAGGCTGATTGATCGCAACCAGAACCGCAATTACGGCAAAGGGTTTTCCGTACAGGGTTGGTGCATTTTCGCCAAGGATCGGCGACAGCCATTCGGCCGAGTTGATGAAAACCGGCAGGTAGCCTGCAACCAGAACCGAATGCGGCAGCGCGCGAAAGATCAACGCGACGATCAACAGCCAAAATGCCAGCGTTGAACCCGACCGCGCAAGGCCATAGCCCGCCAGAGTACCCACAGTCAGTGATACAGTCACAACCCCGGTTGTCACGATCAGAGAATTTTTAAAGTTGTTCGTAAACCCCCGATCAATCCATACGGTTTCGTAGTGTTCGGTGGTCAGGCCCAATACGTCACGACCAAGCGGTCCCAACAGGGGGTTCAAAATGTTGAGTGCAGTGGGCAAAAGTACGACGAAGACCAGCAACAGCGCGATCAGCGTGACCAGGACACCGATAACCCAACCCAACCACTCTTGCCCGGGTTTGCTGTAGGATTTGATCATCGACGGCAGCTTTTTCATGACCAGAAGCGCGGCCGCCCAGATCGCCGCGATGCCTACGATGATGTCGAGTATCGATAACCCATTGCCCGTCGCAAGCGTCGCAGGGCCCAGGATCACGTTAAGCGCGTTGCTGTCGTAGGCATCAACCGGAGACTTAAAGCTCATAACCGTGATCCACACGATCGGGAAGGCGGCAATCAGACACCAGATCACGAGGAAGATGTTCGAGGTCAGCCGCAGGCTAAGGGGTTGGCGAAGGGCGCGCGAGGACATGTTAGTGACCTCCTTTGTGATCGCGCCAGGTCCGGCGCAGCGGAAGGATAAGCAGGATGACGATACCGATCATAGTCAGCATCGCGCTGGCCGAGGCCCGGCTGATTGACCGGTTTCCAGCCTGATCCGGAACAAGGAAATCAAAGGTCAGCCATTGCAGCGAGATGACGTAGCCCTGGCTCGAGAAGCCGACGACTTCTTCGAATACCCGATACGAGTCCATCAGGTGGATCATCGAGATGAAGATGATCAGTGGCATCAGGTGCGGGATCACGATGTATTTCATGCGTTGCCAACGGGTTGCCCCGTCAATGACAGCACTTTCCAAGCTGTCCTGATTGACGGTCTGCAGGCCGGCATAGAAGACGATGGCGGCAAATGGGGCCACGTGCCAGACGCGGTAGAACATCATCAGCACTTCGATGGTCCAGGCTTGTGCGAACAATGCGATATCGCGTTGCAGCCACCATTCAAGGAAGGCCGTCATGATACCATCGCCCCGGAACAACCAGTTGATCGAAAGGGCGCCAATAACAGGCGTGATGATAAAGGGCAGCAGCGAAATGAAGATCACTGGCCCACGGATTGATTTCGCCGCATTGTTGATCAACACCGCGATCCCCAATCCACAGACAATCACCAAGGGTAGGGTGATCAGTGTGAAGGTCAGCGTAAAACGCAGCGCTTTCCAGAAGTTGATCGTGGACAGAACGCTCCAATTGCCTTCCGTCACCGCGCGCCAGGCACGCTCGGGCTCAAGCACGTTCCGATAGCTCTGCAGCCCGACATATTCGGTTCGGGTGACAATTTCGCCATGCTCATCCAGCACGGGCTGCGAAACTTCTTCGGTCACGCAGGTCTGGGTCAGGAATCCCGGTGTACAGGTTTCCTTTTCAACCGTCTCGTAAACCGGTTGAGTAACATAGAAGCTCTGCTGAAAAACGCTCACCAGAGGGAACGCGATAAAGAGAAGCATCATAAAGACAGAGGGGCCTACAAAGGCGGCAAATGTCCTGAAATTCATGGCTCTGCCTTTCTCATGGTTCTCGAAAAAAGGAGCAGGAGGGCCGAGGCCCTCCCGCAGGGGAGTGTTAGTTGTTGATCAGACCAGCTTCTTTCGCGGCGGTAATATAGGCCGCTTCGATATCTGCCAGCGTGGTCTCGGCATCCTTGGCGCCGGTCAGATAGTCCGCCAGACCATTGCCCAGTTCGGTGTGCATGATACCCATCGGACCAGAGGACGGATAAGCACTTGCGCCGTTCTGAGCCGACGCCGCAGCACCAGCAGCCAGATCGCCGGGTGTGTAGGCTGTGTTCAACCAAACGGCTGTGTCGTTATTGGCTGCAACCATTTCACCGTCGATACCTTCCAGTGCGACCTGGAATGCAGCTTCAGCCTCTTCGTCGCTGATGTTCGACGCCAAAACGATGCCGTCCCACCAGATGGTCGTGGCAGGTGCCGCCGAGCCCATGGGCGCTGCCGACATGGTGACCTTGCCCACAACTTGGCTTTCGGCCTCATCATTCATCGCAGCGGCGCGGCTGGCCCATAGGTTCGCCATAGCGATTTTGCCCTGCTGGAACTGCTGCTGAACATAGGTCGAATCCGAGACCAGGTATTCCGGGTCCATGAACTCGGTCATCGCTTTCATGGTTTCAAGCGCCGCAACACCTTGAGGGTTGTTGATCGCGGGCATGTTGCCGTCGGTAAAGAACGAACCGCCTTCACCCAGGTACATGTTCACGAATTCCTGACCCAGGTTCCAACCGGTCTTGAACGTACCGCCGATTGGATAGTCCATGACACCGGCTTCTTTGATCTTGGCCGCTGCAGCCAGAACATCGGCATAGGTCTTTGGCTCTTCGATGCCCAGCTCGGCAAGAACGTCGTCGCGATACATCATGTGCTGGGCGTTCACCATGAACGCGACCGCCATGGTCTGACCGTCAACTTTGATAAGCTGGTTCGGCTGCAAATTCTGGCCATATTTCTCGATCAGATCGTCCAGCGGGCGGATGGTGCCTGCGTTCAGAAGCGGAATGATGGTCGCATTTGAGACGCCGCCGATCTGATAGAGCGATGGACTGGCTGCGAACGCTTCGGGTTGCTTTTCCCGGAACTCATTGTCCAGCGAAGCGCTGAAGTTACCGCATTCGGCCATCGCATCGGTGACCGCCTTCCAGGCTTCGAAACTGGCTGTCAGTGATTTGATATCGACTGTATTGTCATATGCACAGTCCGCCCAAGCGACGCTTGAGGCGATGGACATGGCACCAGCCATGAGGATTGTCTTGAGTTTCATAAATGTCTCCCTGTCAGGATCGGTCCGTCGTCGACGTCCGGACCGGTGATTTGCCCGGTTGGGCGTGATGGGGTTAGCCCCCGATCCGCGCACCGCTTCCAGCTTCGAAGAGGTGACAGATTTCTTTGGGCACCGAGAACGAGACAGGCTCGCCGATTTCGGCGCGGAATGCTTTGTCAGCTTTGACGGAAACCAGAGCACCGCCAACCCGGACCGAGATCATGGTCGCGTCGCCCAACAGCTCCAGCGTATAAATTGGAGCAGTGATTTCGCCTTGACTTTCTGCAAGGCTGGCATCTTCGGCGCGGAACCCCAGGGTCATCGGACCGTCTGCGGCATCGACCGGAATAGCCACGTTTTCAGCGCGGAATACGCCGCCAGACACTTCGCCATCCATCAGGTTCATCGCAGGCGAGCCGATGAAGCTGGCAACAAATGTATTGGCGGGACGGTCATAGATTTCGGTCGGGCTGCCCACTTGCTGCACCACACCCTGTTTCATCACGACAACGCGGTCGGCCAGTGTCATCGCCTCGATCTGGTCATGGGTCACGTAGATCGTTGTCACCGCCAGTTCGTGGCTGAGATTCTTGATCTGCGCCCGTGTCGAGACGCGCAGCTTGGCGTCAAGGTTCGACAGCGGCTCGTCCATAAGGAACACATTGGGTTCCCTAACGATTGCCCGCGCCAGCGCAACTCGCTGCCGCTGACCACCCGACAATTCGGCGGGTTTGCGATGCAAGAAGTCATCCAGTTCCACCATCGCACTGGCACGACGAACCTTTTCGTCGTGTGTCGATGGGTCGATGCCACGCACTTTCAGTGGAAAACGGATGTTTTCGTAGACGTTCATATTGGGGTAGAGCGCGTAGCTCTGGAACACCATCGCCACATCGCGATCTTTGGGTTCCAGATCGTTGACAACCTTGCCATCAACGAGGATTTCGCCTTCGGTTACGTCCTCAAGGCCCGCAATCATGCGCATCGTCGTGGTTTTGCCACAGCCCGAGGGGCCTAACAGCACCAGAAATTCGCGATCCGCAATGGTCAGATCAAAGTTATGGACCCCAATAAATGAGCCCCACCTCTTTCCGACGTTCCGTAACTGAATTTCCGCCATGGAGCCCCCTGCAAGGAATCACTATTTTGCATACGATTGCAAAACTGTAATTCGCATGTATCAAATCAGGCAAGACATTTTTGCATACGTATGCAATTATCTGGAAAAGCCCCGACTCAAACCGGCCCATCGCCAAACGTAAACAGCTGACCACAATGGCAAATATCGTGACCTTCCAAGCAGAAAAAAAACTTATCACCGCTTTCCATCAGGCCTTGGAGACAGCGGGCGTGCAAGAAACTCCAGATGTCATGAACCGATTCTGCGCGCCGGAATTGGAGTGGCACGGATTTCATCCCTTTAACAAAATCACCGGTGCCAAGCAGGTCGCGCAGGAATTCTGGCAGCCGCTCAAAAACAGTCTGACTAGCTTGCGCAATCGCATGGATATTCTGTTTGCCGGTGAGAATTCACTATCGGAAGACGCCGATGTCTGGGTGGTGACCATGGGACATCTGATGGGCTTGTTTGACCATTCGTGGTTGGGGATTCGACCGACCGGGAAAATGGCCTTCCTGCGCTATTGCGCGTTTTACAAAGTTGTTGATGGCAGAATAGTCGAAACTGCGATGTATTTCGACATTCCACATCTGATGGTGCAGGCAGGGCAGAACCCGTTCCCTCCACAAACAGCGGCTCACCTCGTGCAGCCCGGACCTGCGACCCATGATGGCCTTTTGTTCGACGAACAGCCGCAGGAAGCGAGCCACATGACGCTCGACCTTATCAACGCGATGATCGCAGACCTTGGGCAGTGGAATAGCGGGCTGTCGCTTGAGGATGAACTGGCGCGAACTTGGCACAAGGATATGATCTGGTGGGGCCCGGAAGGGATCGGCGCGACCTACACCATTGAGCGATATGCGAAACAGCACGCTGGCCCGTTCCGCGCCGGGTTTACTGAACGCGCGAAGACAAAACATATCTGTCGTCTGGCCGAAGGACACTATGGAGGCTTCTTTGGCTGGCCCAATTTCACCGCAGTTCCGGCCGGAGGGTTCATGGGCATGCCAGCGACAGGTAAAGCCGGTGAATTCCGCGTGATCGATATCTATCGCCGCGAGGGCGACAAGCTGGCTGAAAACTGGATTTTCATCGACCTGCTGCATTTCTGGAAGGGGCAGGGCATCGATATCCTAGAACGTACTGCAGGGATTGAAACCTCATGAGAATCGATGCGCATCATCACCTATGGGATCTTAGTGCCGTAGACTACCCATGGCTCAGCGAGAAAGGCATTGTCCGTTTTTTCGGCGATCCTGCTCCGATCCAGCGGGACTATTTAGTGCCTGAATTTCGTGCTGCTGCTGAGGCTCAGGGTTTTACCGCTTCGGTCCATATTCAGGTTGGTGCTGCCGACCCATGGGCCGAGGCGCAGTGGGTCCAGTCTGTGGCTGACAAATCCCCGGACTGGCCTCTGGTGCAGGTCGCATTCTGCGACTTGACGGCGTACAATCTGAGCGAAGAACTCGACCGGCTTCAGAGTTTGCCGTCCCTACGCGGGGTTCGTCAGATCATCGGCCGCGCTCCGGGTGAGGATGCCGCAACGGGCACTAACGCGTTGCTTGAGGACCCAAAATTCTTGTCTGGCCTCAGGCAGCTGGGCGAACGTGGCCTGACTTTTGACCTTCAGCTTTTGCCGGAACTGATGACGCAAGCGGCGAGTGTTCTGGCGCAAGCACCGAACACTCAAGTCGCGCTATGTCACGCCGGATCGCCGCATGATCGAACGCCAGAGGGCCTGCAGATTTGGGCGGACGCCTTGAAAACGCTTTCGGATTTGCCGCATGTCTATTGCAAGCTCTCGGGGCTTGGAATGTTCGATCACGGTTGGAGTGCCGAAAGCGTCGCGCCAATCGTATCAACATGTCTGTCGCAGTTCGAAGCCAATCGTTGCATGTTTGGCTCGAACTTCCCTGTCGACAGCCTGAGTGCCACGTATGAAGAGACCGTCTTGCGGCATCTGGAACTTGTGCCGTTTCCTATTCAGGATGATGTATTCTACAATACGGCGAAACGGTTCTACCGTATTTAACGGCGACGTTTGGCGCTTAGTTTGGCGCCCAAAGGCGGTGCACAAAAATCTATTGTTGGCGGCTGCTGCAGCCGGACACCATTAGGTTAACCCGGCTTTATGAGCTGTATAGCTAGGCTTTCTCAGAGAACGGATCTGGCGGGGTGTTCAAGCGAAGATGACGCATGAAGGCGCGCGCAATTCTTGGAACCGGCCTCTGGTCTGATACGACAAAGTGACCACGATATCTCATCGGTGATTCAAACGGGATGAAGGTCAGGTCTGGTGAGCGATACATGTAGACCGGAAAGGGGTTGATGATTGCCAGCCCCAATCCTTCGCGCACCATGTCGGCGGCGGCAAACGACGTTGAAACTTCGGCGACTATCTTTGGTTCGGCCCGCACCTGATGGAGCAAGCGGTCAAGCTGACCGCGCCTGCCGTGGCGATAGGTTAATGCGATCAAATCCTGCTCGTGCAGATCCAATGGAGAAAGATTGCTGCGATTTGCCAGCGGATGCTCTGGCCGCATCACGCAGACAGCGGGGGATTCCCTGAAGGGAATTAGTTTTATACCTGCACGGCTTTGTTCAATGCCGGTTACCGCCAGATCAAAGCGATTTTCCAACACC
Organism: Ruegeria sp. BA2; assembly: GCF_056539605.1. Taxonomy (NCBI): domain Bacteria; kingdom Pseudomonadati; phylum Pseudomonadota; class Alphaproteobacteria; order Rhodobacterales; family Roseobacteraceae; genus Ruegeria; species Ruegeria sp. BA2. Next base: position 155,665 of record NZ_JBQFVE010000005.1, read on the forward strand.
CCAAGCGTCACCATATCTGACGTCGTCACCTCCAGATTGACAAAAAAACCGGGATTTCCCCGCAAAAAGCTTGCGATCAGTGAAACGATGTAACGGTGGGCATAGCTGGGCGGGGCGACAAGTCGCAGCGTCTCCTGCACGGTCTCACCCGGTCCGTCTATCCTGTCCAAGGCCTCGAACAACGGATCCAAACGCATATTGAGCCTTACGGCCTCCTGTGTCGGTCGCAACCTTCCGGCATCCCGTTCGAACAGGGTTTTACCTAGCCGGGATTCCAAGCTGCCGACAGATCGGCTTACCGCAGACTGAGACAATCCGAGCTGCCGTGCGGCTGCCGCGGTCGTTCCGGCCTGCATGAGTGCACGCAACGCCTGATATTCGGGTAACGAATGCCAATTGCGTGGTTTTTTGGGTTCCATGCACCCTCTCAAATTTGACTAGCTCTATGAGTAAAACTCATCGAATTTTTTTACAATCATGATGATACCTCCTGCTAACGTGTATCGAAATGATACTATCTTGGGTGGCGCGAGGTTGAGTACTTCCCCTACTATCTTTGACGGACATAACGACGTTTTGTCGAAATTGTCGTCCTCAGCGGGCCTGCCTGAGGCTGGCCGCTTTCTAACCGGCCTCGATGGCGCGATTGATCTGGTCAAAGCCCAGCACGGTGGGTTCGGCGGTGGCTTCTTTGCGATCTGGGTTCCATCGCCAATGGATGCCGACGCAAAGATGGAAGAAATGGTTCAGCCGAGCTATGACCTCCCGCTTCCTGGTCCAATTGATGCCGAAGACGCGTTGCCTGCCGCCCTGAGCCAGATTGCAATATTGCTTGAGCTGGAACGGTTGGGTGCATTGAAGGTGGTTCGGTCTGTCGCCGATATCCGGGACTGTATTGCGCATGGTCGCATGGCTGCCATTTTCCATATTGAGGGCGCCGAAGCGATTGATGCTGATCTGCATTCACTTGATGTTTTCCATGCAGCAGGGTTGCGGTCACTAGGGCTCGTCTGGAGTCGGCCTAACATTTTTGGCCATGGTGTGCCGTTCAGATATCCATCCGGGACGGATACCGGGCCGGGGTTAACGGATCATGGGTTGCGACTTGTGCAGCGCTGCAACGCCCTTGGCATCATGCTTGATCTGTCTCACCTCAATGAAAAAGGGTTCTGGGACGTGGCGCGGCATTCCGATGCACCACTGGTGGCCACGCATTCAAATGCGCATGCGATATGCCCGCACGCCCGAAATCTGACGGATGACCAGCTGCGCACCATCGCGGAAAGCGATGGGATGGTTGGTCTGAACTTTGCAGCGGCGTTTTTGCGCGAAGATGGGCGGATGCTGTCCGACGTGCCGTTGACCCAAGTTCTACGGCACCTCGACCACATGATTGGGATAATAGGAGAGGACCGCGTAGGACTTGGATCAGATTATGACGGGGCAGTGGTTCCCGATGATGTGACTGACGTCTCGATGCTGCCCCGATTGAGAGATGCCATGGAAAACCATGGATATGGCGAAGAGCTCATCAAGAAGCTCTGCCACGAAAACTGGTTGCGTGTACTTGAGAAAACCTGGGGATCGTAACCGTTATTGAATAACTTGATGACAGAGAGGACAAAATGAACGCATTTAATAGATTGCTTACCGGTGCTGCGCTAGGGCTGGCGCTGGCCGTGACCTCGACTTCGGCGATGGCGGAAACGCCGCCGAACATGCTGGTGATTGCGAACCGTATTGACGACATTACAACACTGGATCCTGCTGAAAGTTTTGAATTTGCCGGGTCGGATGTCAGCCGGAATGTGTACCAAAAACTCGTTAATTTTGATCCGCTGGAACTGGATGCTGGGTATCAGCCGGACGTTGCTGAAAGCTGGGATGTATCGGATGACGGCAAATCGATAACCTTCAAAATCAGAGAAGGGCTGACCTTTCATTCCGGTAACCCCGTGACTGCTGAGGATGTTCAGTTTTCGCTGCGCCGCGCGATCATTTTGAACAAAACTCCGGCATTTATCCTAACCCAGTTTGGCTTTACGCCGGAAAACGTCGAGCAAACGATTGTTGCCGATGGCAACACGCTGACGATCACGACAGACAAACCCTACGCGACATCCTTCGTTCTGAACTGCCTGACGGCCACGATCGGCGGTATCGTCGACAAGAAGACGGTGATGGAACACGACAAGGACGGGGATCTGGGGAACGAATGGCTCAAGACCAACACGGCAGGTTCCGGCGCTTACAGTTTGGTAAGCTGGAAGCCTAATGAAAGTGTGACCCTGCAGTCCAACCCCGATTTCTATCTGGGTGCCCCATCGATGGAGCGCGTTGTCGTTCGTCACGTACAGGAAAGCGCCAGTCAGCGTCTGCTGTTGGAACGTGGTGATATCGACGTTGCCCGCAACCTGAACCCCGAGGACGTTGCTGGAGTGTCATCGGTTGCTGGCGTCAAGATCGCGGACGAGCTGAAAGGCCGTCTGATGTATGTCTCGCTGAACCAGAAACACCCTGAGCTCAGCAAACCTCAGGTCCGCCAGGCTTTCAAATATCTGATCGACTATGAAGGGATGCGCGATAGTTTCCTGAAAGGTCAGTACACTATTCATCAGAACTTTTTGCCGCAAACCTATCTTGGTGCGTCTGATGAAAATCCCTTTAGTTTCAACGTCGAAAAAGCCAAGGCCTTGCTGGATGAAGCCGGTGTAAGTGGGCTAGAAATCGAAGTTGGCGTGCGCGAAGCACAGGAGCGGATTGAGATCGCTCAGTCACTGCAAAATGCGCTAGGTCAGGTTGGTATCACGATGAACATCACCGTTGGTACCGCGAAACAAATTCTGGCACGCTATCGTGCACGAGAGTTGGACGTCTATCTTGGTGCATGGGGGCCGGATTATCCTGACCCGCAGACCAACGCAGGGACGTTTGCCTATAATCCGGACAATTCGGATGCGGCCAATGCGACCGGATTGTTGGCATGGCGGAATTCGTGGGATACCGGCGGGCTGACCGAGAAAACGGCTGCAGCAGTGGTAGAGAACGACACTTTGAAGCGTGCAGATATGTACAAGGAAATCCAGGCTCAGTTCCGTGAGACATCACCATTTGTCGTGATGTTCCAGCAAATCGAACAATCAGCAATGCGTGAGAATGTGACGGATTTCTCAACCGGTCAGGCGATCACGTCGGCGTCATATTGGCAGGTGACCAAGTAAATGGCTCTGGCCGAAAGACCAACTGAGGGGCGCCGCGCGGCGCCTCTTATCCATTGGATCAAGAGTATCCTGAAAACTCTTGGTACAATTGCAATTACGATGCTCGGACTATTGTTCGTGACCTTTATAATCGGGCGGGTCATGCCGATCGACCCGGTCTTGGCGATCGTGGGTGAACGCGCCTCGCAATCGACTTACGACGCAGTCTACCAGGAACTCGGTTTGGATAAGCCGCTGCTGGTGCAGTTTGGGTATTACCTCTGGGATGTTTTGCACGGAGACTTTGGAGACTCGCTGCTGAATGCGCGTCCGGTGTCCGAAGATATTGCGCGCGTTTTTCCAGCGACGCTGGAACTCGCGACACTGGGTGTAATGATCGGCATCTTTCTAGGAGTTCCATTGGGAGTGATTGCTGCCGTTAAGCGCGGGTCCTGGATCGACCAGATTGCGCGTGTCGTTGCCCTTGTTGGTTACTCAATGCCGATCTTTTGGCTGGGGCTTATGGGACTGCTGGTCTTCTACGGCATTCTTGGCTGGGTTGGTGGGCCGGGGCGGCTGGATATTTTCTACGAGGATATCGTGCCCACGCGTACCGGGATGATCTTGGTCGACAGTGCCATCGCCCGAGACTGGAACGTCTTCCGCAATGCACTGTCACACATCATCCTGCCCGCCGCTCTGCTGGGGTATTACTCGCTGGCCTACATCAGCCGGATGACGCGATCCTTCATGTTGGAGCAGTTATCGGCGGAATATGTCATCACCGCTCGCGTCAAAGGCCTTTCCGAGCGACAGGTTATTTGGCGCCATGCTTTCAAGAATATTCGAGTGCAGCTTATTACAGTCATCGCACTAAGCTACGCCAATCTTCTGGAAGGGTCTGTTCTGACCGAGATCATCTTTAGCTGGCCGGGGATCGGTAGCTATATCACGACCGCTTTGCTGAGTGCTGATATGAATGCCGTTCTCGGAGGAACTGTTGTGGTTGGGCTGATTTTCATCTGCCTGAACATATTCTCCGACCTTCTGTACCGTTTCTTTGATCCGAGGTCGAAATGAGCGACATGACTTTGCGTCAGTGGCTGCTGACCGACGAACCCACATCACGCCGCCATGCCAGATTGGCCAGCTTGTACAAAGGATGGCTGACCTTGCGATCAAACTCGATGGCGATGGTTGGGTTGGCGATCCTTGTTATCCTTGTTCTGACTGCAGTTTTTGCGCCTATCCTCGCGCCGCATGATCCATTTGTTCAGGATCTGTCCAGCCGACTCCTTCCTCTCGGGTCCGAAGGACATTTGCTGGGGACTGATAGTCTGGGACGCGATCTTCTATCACGTCTGATCTATGGGGCACGGATCACCCTTTATATCGTTGCACTGGTCGCGATTATTGCGCCGATTGCTGGGCTGTTGGTTGGTACGGTTGCGGGGTATGCTGGGGGATGGACAGATGTGATCCTTATGCGGATCACCGATATATTTCTCGCCTTCCCACGGCTGGTTCTGGCGTTGGCTTTTGTTGCTGCACTCGGGGCAGGGATTGAAAACGCGGTTCTGGCAATCTCGCTAACAGCCTGGCCACCATACGCGCGCATGGCGCGGGCGGAAACACTTACGATCAGGTCGACCGACTATATCAACGCGATCCGCCTTCAAGGGGCCGGGCCACTGCGGATCATCACCCGACACATTTGGCCGCTATGTATTTCATCACTGATCGTGCGGGTCACACTCGACATGGCTGGGATCATTCTGGCGGCAGCCGGTCTTGGGTTTCTTGGGCTGGGGGCGCAACCTCCGAGCCCGGAATGGGGGGCGATGATATCCGAAGGTCGCAGGTTCATCCTTGACCATTGGTGGGTTGCCACTGTGCCCGGGCTTGCAATTTTCACAGTTTCCCTGGCCTTCAACCTATTGGGCGATGGGCTGCGAGATGCTCTGGACCCAAAGGATGGTGGGCAATGAAGTTACTCGACATCGAAGACCTTTGGGTCCGCTTCCCAACCCGTCAGGGCGTGTTCGATGCTGTACGCGGTGTCTCGTTCTCATTGGGGCGTGAACGTCTGGGGATCGTGGGCGAAAGCGGGTCCGGGAAGTCGATGACGGGGCGGGCCATTCTGCGCCTGATCCGCAAACCGGGTATAGTCGAGGCAAACCACATCAATCTGGAAGGTCGCGACCTTTTGCAGTTTACAGAGCGCGAAATGCGCAGCGTGCGGGGCAAGCAGATTTCGATGGTCATGCAGGACCCAAAGTTCTCTTTGAATCCCGTGGTCACAGTTGGCGAGCAACTCATGGAGGCATACCTTCAGCACAATTCCGGCTCAAAACCGCGGGCCAAAAAGATGGCGATCGAGATGCTCGAAAATGTCTCGATCCGTGATCCCGAACGGGTAATGCGGGCTTACCCGCATGAAGTGTCAGGTGGTATGGGGCAGCGTATCATGATTGCCATGATGCTGATCCCGAACCCCAAGATTCTGATCGCGGATGAGCCGACCTCGGCATTGGATGTCAGTGTCCAGCGTCAAGTGCTGAACATCATGGACGGATTGGTCAAAGAACGGGGGATGGGCCTGATATTCATCAGTCATGACCTGAATCTGGTGTCCGAGTTTTGTGATCGTGTCCTTATTATGTACGCAGGCCGGATCGTTGAAGTCTGTGAAGCGGACAAGCTACATCAGGCGCAACATCCGTACACCCAAGGGCTGCTGAACTCGCTGCCGCGCCTTGACGAAAAGTGCTCGCATCTAAGTGTTCTGACCCGCGATCCCGATTGGTCAGAAGCGCCGAGCGTGAGGGGGTGAAATGACCGCATTGGAGATCAACCACCTGAACGTATGGTTTGGTTACGCGCATGATCGCGTGGATGCGGTCATGGATGCTAGTCTTAGCGTTAAGCAGGGTGATAGTTTCGGATTGGTCGGCGAAAGCGGATCGGGAAAGTCGACCATATTGCGAGCCATAACCGGTCTGGCTTCGCAATGGTCGGGCACCATTCAAGTCGAAGGCGAGGCGCTTCCGGGGGCGAAGCGAGATCGAAGTTTCTTCAGAACCGTACAGATGGTTTTTCAGGATCCATACGCGTCGCTTCACCCACGTCACACAGTTGATCAGGTGCTAAGCGAAACACTGCATTTGCACGGGCTTGACCAGATCGACAAACGTGTAACCGGGCTGCTGAATGATGTTGGCCTTGGGCATCGGTTCAGGTTTCGTTACCCGCATCAGCTTTCGGGTGGTCAACGTCAGCGGGTCGCTATTGCACGAGCGCTTGCTGGCGAGCCGGACATATTGCTGCTGGATGAACCGACCTCAGCCCTGGATGTCAGCGTTCAGGCGGAGGTACTGAACTTGCTGACCGATCTGCGTGCGCAGAGGGGGTTAACCTATCTGATGGTCTCTCACGATTTACCTGTAATTGCGCATATGTGTGACCAACTGGCAGTCATGCGGAATGGCGAGATCGTCGAAGTGATGTCTTCTGATACTCTCCGCGCGGGCAATCCCAAACACGCGTATTCGCAAGAACTTCTCATGGCTTCAGTTGCTACTCAATAGCAGGCCATACAATGGTATGTGGTTCGCTCAGGCGCGCGCTTGATTTCAGCGATGCCGCTATTTTACTACTTCCCAATGGCTCTGAAGTCGCGATTCATCCGGTGGTTGAATTGATCCCCAAATCACCCGGCACGTCGCTATCGGCCCACCCAAGTTCCCACTTGGGTCTATTATTTAATTTGGGGAGTAACGAGCCGACGTCGACTTGCGATGAATTTGCTGACTGAACACTGGGGGGTTATCGGCGAGGTTCTGTGGCGATGCAGCTGCTTTAGTGATAACCTTTGAGCGTTCCAAAATTCATGGTCGATTTACCACAAAGTCCGGTACGATCTTTGCGCGTGCGATCGCCGCTTCGACGTCTTGATCTGCGAAGAAGCCATAGCCTGCAATCAGCGCAGATGCGATCCCAGCAGCCTGCGCGCCCAGGATGTCAGTGTGCAGGCTGTCGCCGACCATCAGAACTCGCGATTTGTCGACGCGACCAAGTCGTGCGAAAGCCAGGTCAAAGATGTTCCGGAATGGTTTCCCAAAGAACTGAGGAACAATTCCGGTTCGATCAGCAAGGCGATGGGCGAATAGCCCGGGTTCAGTCGAAAACCCGTGCTCACGAGGTGCAACAATGTCAGGATTTCCAACAAACACCGGTCGCGGGCGATTTTGCAGGGCGGCTTCCAGAAGGGCCTGACGCGGCCCGGTCCAGGTTGAAGAGCCAATCATCAAAAACCCATCTACGTTAGCGTAGGGCGCGGAATCCTCTTCTAGATAGGTTAGTTTCAAGTCTTCGAAATCGCGAAGACCTGCGCGGGGTGCGGCCATCAATCCCCAATGCATTTCAGGTTTACTATTCAGACCCGCCAAAAGCGTTGCGCGGCTTGTAATAACGTCTTCGGGCTCGAAATCGTAACCTAGCCACCTGTATTTCTCGACAAGCGCGCCATGCGACTTGCCCGCGGCGTTCGAGACAACGAGGACCCGCTTGCCCATGGCTCTCAAGGCCTTGATCCGATCAGCCGTGCCAGGGATTGCGGTTTCACCGATATTGAGAACACCAAAGGCATCTAGAAGGAAGACATCGAAGCCTTCAGCAATATCCTCAAGCGTTTCCGCAAAACGATAGGGTTGAGTGTCCGCGTCTGCGACCGGAAGCCGATGACGAACGGCCTCGTAAGCCTCGAATGCTTCTTGGGCCGAGAAGCCGGTCAAATGATTGCCCCTCGCACTTTGGCAGAAACCCATTCGCTGATCATGACAGCAATCAGAATGACGATCAGGATCAGGCTGACCTGCGGCCAGGCCAGAACGTTCAGCGAGGCTGATAGTTGCAGCCCGATGCCGCCTGCGCCCACAAGTCCCAGTACTGTGGACTCGCGAATGTTGATATCCCAGCGGAAGACCGCGATGCCCGCAAAGGCAGGCAAGATTTGTGGCACGATACCGTAGGCCATGACCTGCCAGCGTGATGCGCCCGTGGCGGTGATTGCTTCGACCTGGGTGTGATCGATTTCCTCGATGGCTTCATACAGAAGCTTGGCGCAAAATCCGATTGAACGGATCGCGATGGCAATGACGCCCGCGAACACTCCGGGGCCGATGATTGCAATCAAAAGAAGGGCCCAGATCAACGAGTTGATCGACCGGGTCGAGACGATAATCAACAAAGCGATCGGACGAACCAACAAAGCAGATGGTGTCGTATTGCGCGCCGCCAGAAAAGCAACCGGAACCGCAAGAATGAGTGCGATGATCGTCCCCAATGTGGCGATGTTTAGCGTATCCCAGATCGGGCGCCCTAGCTGGGTGATGTAATCCCATTTTGGCGGTGTTGCCCGGGTCCAGATATCGTTCGCTATTCTGGGCGCATCCCAGACAAAGAACCATGTGGTCGAGGCTGAAATGATTTGCCAGCAATAGACAAAGACGGCGACTCCTAAAAGCCAGCAGAACCAGCGCACCAGGCTTTGACCAGTCGTCCGTTTGCGCCAGATCGGAGCATTATCTGTTTCGATGACCGGCATTACTGAACCCTCGCGCGGATAATGCCCGAGAGGTATTCAAGCGCCATAACAACCCCGATGATCAGGATCAGAATGGCTGCTGCGGTATCGTACTCATAGCGGTCAAACGCCGTATTCAACGTTGCCCCAATGCCTCCGGCTCCAACAAGTCCAAGAATTGCACTTTCGCGAAAGTTGATGTCGATCCTGTACATCGACAGCCCGACCAGTCGGGGCATGACCTGCGGCTGCACACCATAGTTGATCCATTGCATCCAACGCGCGCCCGAGGCTTTGATCGCCTCGGCCTGCACTTTGTCCATGGCTTCGATGTCTTCCGCCAAAAGTTTGGAGAGGAAGCCGATGGTCGCAAAGGAGAGCGTCAAGAAACCAGCCAAGGGCCCAAAGCCGAAGATGGCCACCAATAGAATGGCGACGATAATCTCTTGCAAGGCACGGCTGATGGCGACGATGCCCCGGCAGATGACATACACGGGAAGCGGTGCAATGTTGCGTGCAGCCCCAAGACCGATAGGGATTGATATCAGAATGCCCACGACAGAGGCGGCGACCGTCATCACGATGCTTTCCAAAAGGCCGCTCCAGATATCGCTCCAGCGCGATGTGAAATCAGGGCTGGTGAAGGCAAGAACAAAGGCCCATCCACGGTCCAGCCCTTCATAGACCCGGCCCCAATCGACTGTGATTGTCATGAAAGCTGCGACCAAGTAGGCGACGAACCCAAAGATCAATGTCCCACGGAGCACTGGGTTCTTGACAAAGGCAGGTTTGCGCCAGCCTTTGCCCAGCAGGTCGTCAAGTTCGGGATGGCTCATTCTGCGGCCTCGATCTCTTCTTCTTCATCGACTTTTTCGATGGTCGCTTCCCAATCTTCTTCGCCGTAAATCTCGGTCAGCATGTCGGGTGTTAGGCCAGAGGGCAGGCCGTCAAATACGATCTCGCCAAAGCGCAGGCCAACGACACGTGGTACGAACATCTGCGCAAGCGCCACGTCATGAATGTTGATAATCGCGGCCAGTCCGCGTTCTTGGCAGAGCTCTGTGATCAACCGCATGATCTGACGGCTGGTCTTCGGGTCCAGCGAGGCGGTCGGCTCGTCCACCAACAAAAGCTTGGGATTCTGGATCAAGGCGCGGCAGATGCCGACGCGTTGACGCTGGCCACCTGAAAGCTCGTCCGCGCGTTTGTCGGCCATGTGCAACAGCCCGACGCGATCCAGCAGGCGGAATGCATCGTCCACATCGGATTGCGGATAGCGCCGCAGAAAGCTGCGCCAGAACCCGACATAGCCCAATCGCCCGGACAGCACGTTTTCCATAACCGTTAGGCGTTCGACCAGAGCGTATTCCTGAAAGATCATCCCCATTTCACGACGTGCTTTCCGCAGCGCACCCGAGCCGAGTTTGACCAAGTCCACATCGTCCAGAAGAACTTCGCCGCTGGTCGGTTCAACCAAACGATTGATACACCGTATCATAGTGGATTTGCCCGCGCCGGACGGGCCGATCAGCGCCAGAACCTGACCTTTGGGAACCTCAAGATCAATTGCCTTCAGGGCCTGGTCACCAGTTTTATAAGTTTTTGTAAGCTTTTGAAGCCGCAGCATTTACGCCCCCGGTTCGGGTGGTAACGGGCCCCGCAGGGCCCGTTGGATGTAGTATCGATTACTGGCAGGCGTAGGAAACGCCGTTGGCCGCGTCGATCTTGCGGATGACGTCCCAGAACTCCTGATAGGTCATCTCAAGGAACTGACCTTCATTCGATTTCGAGAACTCAGCCTCAAGCGTCGTTCCCTCCCAGTCGAAGCTGAAGAAGGCATTGCGGATTTTCTCCTGCAGTTCCGGCGTCAGGTTGTACACGGTTCCAAAGCCTGTCGTCGGGAAGGTCTGCGACTTGTAGATCGTGATGACGTCGTCTTCGTTGATCACATCGCGCGAGATCATCCGCGATTTGACCGAATTAGCGATCGAGGCAGCCAGATAGTCCTTATTGGCGACACCCAAGATCGAGTTGTCGTGTTTGCCCGAATAAACCGGCTCAAAATCGCGTTCGGGCAGCAGATCAAAGTCGCTTTTCAGGATCGCCGAGGGCGCTTTGAAGCCCGAGTTCGAAGTAGGGGAAGTAAAGGCCAATTGCTTGCCCTTGATATCCTCGACCTTTTCGATGCCTGAACCGGGATAGGTGATGATCTCCATCTCATACCCGAAATTGCCATCCTTTGAGGCCATGATCGTGAACGGCCGGAAACCGGCACAGTTTACGGCCAGCGGGTTGGAACCAGTATTGAAACCCGCGATGTGCAACCGCCCCGAACGCATGGCCTCGATCTGGGCTGCGTTGTTCTGAACCGGAAAAAAGACAACATCCTTGCCGGTTTCCGCCTTCAGGTGATCCAGGAAATCAGACCAGGCCGTCTTGTAAACGGCGGGGTCTTCAACTGGGGTATAAGCGAAGATCAACGTGTCAGGATCAATCTGTTCAGAAGGATCGGTGGGGATGTCCGCGATCAGATCGCCATCTGCATCACAAAACCGCTCATCCAGATCACCGCGCGGGCAATCCTGCGCCGATGCCGTACCAGAAAGCGACAATAGCGCGATGGCCGAAGCCCCGATTAGTAGTTTGATATCCAAATTCATTTCTTCCTCCCAGTCATGCGTGGCTAACCTGTCCACGGTTTGTAATTCTTTGTAAGGATTGCTTGGCGACGTCGATCTTCACTCCAGCACTACTGATCGCACGCAATAGGTCGCCTGTTGGTTCGGTATCTGTCAAAATCGAATCCAACCCATCAAGCGCGCTGATTTGGTTAAGTCCTTTGCGGCCGAATTTCTCGGACCCGATCACAAGATGCCGTGTTGTGGCGCGCCCCAGCATCATTCGTTTGACGGCGGCAAATCCGCGTACAGTTTCTGATGGGCCTTCTTCCGAAATACCCGACGCACCGATCACGCACCGATCGACGCTGTATCGTGCCAGGAAATCCAATGTTTCCGTGCCGATCGTGGCAGACTCTGCCGCCATATATTCGCCTGGACACAGTATGACTTCGACCGGCGCGTGGCCCAAGGTCATGGCCACCGGTATCGAGTTTGTAATTACCGTACAATGGGTGCCACGATAGGCGAGCATACGCGCCATCTCAATCGTGGTAGACCCGGAATCGATCATCAAGGTTTCGCCTTCCTGAATCAGGTCGGCGGCGCATTTTCCAATCTTTTCACGCTCTTCAAGGCGCGAATGCGTGCGTTCGTTCAAACTTGGGTAACGTCCCTGTATTGGAGCCGAAGCTCCACCATGGGCCCTGGAAATCAGGCCATCATCCGACAGCGCATCAAAGTCCCTGCGCACCGTTTCAGCCGAAACATTGAAGCGCTGCGCCAGTTCGCTGATCCGGACATGCGGACGAAGCTTCAGCTCTAACAATATCTCGCGGCGACGGTCGGATTTCTTAATTCGACTCTGCCCGCTGTTGGAATTCTCACCGCGCGTATTTGTTTTGGACATGTGGCAACCCGACTCGGCTTTCGCTCAGCTTTGTGGGGTTTCGGGCGTTTTGCAACAAAATCTGTTGCAAAGGTCACGATTCATTGTGAGACTTTAGGTGACATGTTCAATTTCGAGGTGCAGAATTCAATGTGTGCCAACGTTATCGCAAAGCCAGACAAATGAACCGGTGTGATCCGGGCATCGCTTTGACCGTTCGCACAGGTTTGGTGCGTTGGGGACGTGCATGAGTAAAGTCGCGTTCACAGATCAAATTGGCGCGCTTCCGATACGTTGGGACAAGTCAAACAAGCTGCGAGTTCTGATGGTTACCTCACGTGATCGTGGCCGCTGGGTGATACCCAAAGGTTGGATGATGGATGGAAAAAAGCCGTGGCATGCGGCCGAAATCGAAGCACTGGAAGAGGCCGGCGCAGTCGGTTTCATTTCCCATAATCCGATCGGACGTTTTCACTATGACAAGCGGTATGAAGGAAAGAACAGCGTTCCATGCCGCGTGACGTTGTACCCGCTGATTGTAGAAAAGCTCAAGCGGCATTGGAAAGAACGCGACGAGCGCAAGCGCCACTGGTTCTCACCTGCCAAGGCCGCGAAGCTTGTCGAAGAGAAAGAACTGGCGCGTTTGCTAAAGGGCTTGTCAGAAGATCAAAAGACCGTGGCTGCCATTAGAAAGCTGCGAAAGGCTGCATGAGGAAGTGATTTTTGAACCTGAAAATTTCCATAGCGCAACGAGCCTAGAACGTCCCATAACCGTGGATTTTCAACATTCTAGTAATGCCACGAAACTTGCCAATTAAATACAGAACACAGGATCGGCGCGCTGAGTAATCCCGAATGGGCAGTTGCCCCGTGACGATTTGGCTTTCATAAGAAATGGTAGCCCGTAGGGGAATCGAACCCCTCTTTCCAGGTTGAAAACCTGGCGTCCTAACCGATAGACGAACGGGCCAACTAGACCAGACAAGCAAAATGGTAGCCCGTAGGGGAATCGAACCCCTCTTTCCAGGTTGAAAACCTGGCGTCCTAACCGATAGACGAACGGGCCACGCTGGCTTGTGGAGGGCCTTTTACGGTTTACCTTTCCCCCCCGCAAGCCGAAAAACGCAAGCTTGCGAAACTTTTTTGACCGTATTCGGGGCGGTTTGAAACAGGTGTCAGACCGCTTCTGCCGCGTCTTCCAATCTGAGTTGTACGCTTTGCCGTCCGCCCCAGGAATTGACCTCAAGCCGACCTGCGAAATGAAACCGCGCGCCGCCGTGATTGGACAGCCGGTCGCCAAGTGGCCCATCAAAGGCCCCAAAGGCGATGGCGTCCAGACCGCTGGACATGCCATCCGACAGCGACAGCTTCAAATGTGTCTCGCCCACGCGTTTGGCAAAGCGTACCTGCAGATCGGGCAAAGCATAGCGCGGGGCAGGGGCCGCAGCGCCGAAAGGGCCTGCCTTTTCAATCTGTTCAATCAGATCGACCGTCGCGGCGCCCGGCATCAGTGCCCCGTCCAGCTTTAGGTCAGCGGGCCCGCTCTGCCCTGCGCCCTGTTTGGCCAACATCTCTGAAAGGCGCGCCATTGCGGGTTCCAACTGATCGCGCGTCACTGTCAGACCGGCTGCCATCTTATGGCCGCCGCCTTTGATCAGCAGCCCTTCGGACGCAAGGCGCTGGATCGACGCGCCCAGATCGACGCCCGCGACAGACCGGCCCGAGCCTTTGCCTTCGTTCCTATCGAATCCGATCACGATAGCGGGGCGGTTTGCGGTCTCTTTCAACCGCGATGCGACGATGCCGACAACGCCGGGGTGCCAGCCTTCACCGGCGGCCCAGACCAGCGGCGCGTCCAACCCTCGTTCTTCGGCCTGCGCGAACGCCGCCGCACGCACAGCATTCTCAATCTCACGCCGTTCAGAGTTCAGGGCATCCAGCCGTTCGGACAAGGCCTGCGCTTCGGTGACCGAGTCCGTGCTCAGCAACCGAGCACCCAAATCGGCCTGACCGATGCGCCCACCCGCATTCACGCGCGGGCCCAGCAGAAACCCGAGATGATAGCTATTGGGCGCTGTATCCATACGCGCCACGTCCGACAACGCGACCAACCCTGGCCGTTGCCTCTGAGCCATCACCTTCAGCCCTTGCCGCACCAAGGCCCGGTTGGCTTCAATTAGCGGCGCAACATCGGCCACCGTGGCCAGCGCCACCAGATCCAACATCGCCATCAGGTCGGGCCCTTTGGCACCAGCCTCGCGCAATTGGCGACCCGCCTCAATCAGCATCAGAAACACCACAGCAGCAGCGCAGAAATAGCCCAGATCGCCGCTTTCATCCTGTCGGTTCGGGTTCACCACGGCGACACAATCGGGCAGGGTCTCTCCGCCCAAATGGTGGTCAAGCACGATGACATCCGCACCCTTTGCAGCCGCGATTGGCTCGTGGCTAAGGGTCCCGCAATCCACGCAGATAATCAGGTCATGGCTGGCAGCCAACTCCTGCATGGCGGGCACATTCGGCCCATAGCCCTCATCGATCCGGTCGGGCACATAGAGCGTCGCAGTAAGCCCCATTTGGCGCAACCACACCAGCAACAGCGCCGCCGAGCTGCCTCCATCGACGTCGTAGTCGGCAAATATCGCGATCTTTTGGCGGTTGCGGACAGCTTCCAAAAACCGGGTCGCCGCCACCTCCATATCCTTCATTGAGCGTGGGTCGGGCAGCAGTTCTTTGAGCTTGGGCTCAAGAAATCCTGAGGCCTCCATCACCGGTACACCGCGCCGTGCCAGAACCTGACACAGCGCCCGTGGCAGATCGGTCTGCTGCGCCATCATCTCGGCCGACCGCTCGACCTCGATACCCGGTCCAACCCAACGTCGACCAGTCAATGACTGCTCTACTCCCAGAAACGCCACATCTCACCTCATGTACCAAGGCCGGACCCCTTCGGACCCGGCCTCTTCATCTTTTCACAAATACTCTCGCCGAAGGCAGCGGCGCAAGCCGCTATGTGTCCGTATGCGACCACATCGGTGTGCGATAGGACATGCGACGGACCGAGCCGGTTTTCGAACGCATTAGCAGCGTTGTTGTTTCAACCCAGCCCGGTTCCCGCTTGATGCGCGGCAGCAAAGAGCCGCCAGTCACACCAGTGGCGGCAAAGATAACATCAGCCGTCACCATCTCATCACGGGCATAGACCCGGTCCAGATCAGTGATGCCCGCTTTGGCGGCGCGGCCTCGTTCGTCATCGTTGCGGAACAGCAGGCGGCCAAAGATCTGACCACCCATGCATTTCAGTGCCGCAGCGGCCAGAACACCTTCGGGCGCGCCACCTTGGCCCATATACATATCGATGCCGGTCACTTCGCTTTCGGCGCAATGCATGACGCCAGCGACGTCACCATCTGTGATCAGTCGGATCGAGGCGCCAGTGTCGCGGACCTCGGCGATTATTGCTTCGTGGCGCGGGCGCTCCAGAATACAGACAGTGATATCGGCAGGCTCACACCCTTTTGCTTTGGCCAAGGCCTCAACGCGCTCGCGCGGGCTCATGTCCAAGCTCACGACACCTTCGGGGTAGCCAGGCCCTACGGCCAGCTTGTCCATATAGACGTCCGGGGCGTGCAGCATCGAACCGCGCGGCCCCATGGCGATCACGGTCAAGGCGTTGGGCATGTCCTTGGCGGTCAAGGTGGTGCCCTCAAGCGGGTCTAGCGCGATATCCACGCCCGGGCCATTGCCGGTGCCAACCTCTTCGCCGATATACAACATCGGCGCCTCATCGCGCTCGCCTTCACCGATCACGACAACGCCTTCGATATCCAGCAGGTTCAACTGCTCGCGCATGGCGTTCACAGCAGCCTGATCAGCGGCTTTTTCGTCTCCGCGACCAACCAGCGAGGCAGAGGCCAGAGCGGCCTGTTCCGCCACCCTTGCCAACCC
Organism: Ruegeria sp. BA2; assembly: GCF_056539605.1. Lineage (NCBI taxonomy): Bacteria > Pseudomonadati > Pseudomonadota > Alphaproteobacteria > Rhodobacterales > Roseobacteraceae > Ruegeria > Ruegeria sp. BA2. The sequence goes on from NZ_JBQFVE010000005.1 coordinate 171,904, forward strand.
CAGAGAGAGCAGGCGGTCGTTGAAATCGATCTTGGCAGCGTTCATCTTCGAAAATCCTTTGGACAGCTAAGGCGTTATAATCGGCATAGCCTGCGTTCGGTGCAGGCCGCAAGGGGTCAGACCTGTTCGATGCGCAATGCGACGGGCTCTCCGGCCACAACATCGGTGGCGCGCAGGCCGTCCAGGGCATGGTCCAGCGTGGTCCGAGTGGTTTTGTGGGTCACGATCAATACAGGCGCCGTGCTCTCTGTATGTCCGTATTGGCGCATCCGATCGATGGACACTCCGGCGTCGCCCAGAATGGCCGCCACTTTGGCCAGCGCGCCGGGCTTGTCCAGTAAGCCGAGCCGCAGATAGTAGGGTGCAGGCAGCCCGGTTACGGCAGGTGCTGCCTCCTGCAGAGATGTGGCGGGGCGGCCAAAAGTCGGTATCTGCAGACCGCGCGCAAGATCGCAAACATCACCCATTACGGCGCTCGCGGTCGGACCTTCGCCCGCGCCCGGACCACGCAGCACAATCTGTTCAACCGCGTCGCCATCCAGCACAACCATATTGGTGCCGCCTTCCAACTGACCCAGCGGCGAGTCGCTGGGTACCAGACAGGGCTGCATCCGCTGTTCCAGACCCCGCGGGGTGCGTTGTGCAACGCCCAGCAATTTGATGCGATATCCCATGTCATGAGCCTGATGAATGTCATCTAGGCTGATCTGTTGAATGCCTTCAATCTCGATACCACCAAAGTTGGGCTTGGTGCCGAAGGCAATCGAAGACAGCAGCGCCAGTTTATGCGCCGCGTCGATGCCTCCGACGTCCAGATTGGGATCAGCCTCGAGATAACCAAGCTGTGCGCATTCCTCGAACAGAGCGTTATAGCCCAATTCTTGCGATTGCATCCGGGTCAGAATGTAGTTGCAGGTCCCGTTCATCACGCCCATGACGCGTGTGATTTCATTACCTGCCAACCCTTCGGTCAAAGATTTGATAACCGGGATGCCACCGGCGACAGCAGCCTCGAACCGAATGACGCGACCCGCGGCTTCCGCCTTTTCTGCCAGTTCCTGACCATGGATTGCCAGCAGCGCCTTGTTGGCTGTGACAACATCCTTGCCGCTTGCCAAAGCGGCTTCTACAGAAGCTTTCGCTGGTCCGTTTTCACCGCCCATCAGCTCAACGAACACATCCACGTCATCGCGTTTGGCCAGAGAAACGGGATCGATCTCCCACGCGTAATCAGACAGGTTCACGCCGCGATCCTTGTTCGCATCACGGGCCGAGACAGCAGTGATTTCAATCGGCCGTCCGGTGCGTGCTTGCAGAAGATCCGCGTGACGGCGTACGATTTTGACCACGCCCACGCCTACGGTTCCCAATCCGGCAATTCCCAGCCTCAGCGCCTGTGTCATTCCCTTGGGTCCTTTCTGCTCGAAATACCGCCCGCGATGGCGAAACGTCCTTTGCGGGCTGCCTTAGCGGGTTCAGGGCAGGGGTGCAATCCGTCTAAGCTGTCTGAGGGAATGGCGTGATCGAATTCTTATTCAATCTCGGCATTTTGCAGCGCTTCTGCCTTTTTCGCCAACGCTTCGCTGCGTGTGGTCAGATCTTCCTCAACCTCTTCGGCTTCGCTGATCGGGTCTGCGGGGGCACCAAGTGCCGGATCCAGTGCGATGAGTTTGGGATAGGGCGCTTTGCGCAGGGCGGCGGTCTCGCTGCCTTCCAACTCAGGGATATTCGCGCAACCTGCTGCAGCAAGCATAAGGAATATCGGTGGCAATCGCTTCATCGCTGACCTTTGATTTCGAGTGTTTCCCACGTGATGCACGTTTTGCTGGATTGGTTCAAGCGGGGTTCTATCTGAACGGTCGTTCAGATAGAGTGGCGATATGGCGCGTACACAAGGTTCTCATTCCGACATCACCGGCCCTCGCATTCGCGAAGCGGCACTCAGGCTATTTGCCCGTCACGGCTATGCCGCCGTGTCGATGCGGCAGATTGCGGGCGAGGTGGGCGTTCAGGCAGGGGCGCTCTATAATTACACACCAGACAAGCAAAGCCTGCTGTTCCGCCTGATGCGTGAGCATATGCAAGATCTGATGGCGGCCTACGACGACCTTGACCGGTTTGACGACCCGCAAGATGCCTTGCGCCAATTTGTTGGGTTTCACATTCGCTTTCACCTACAGCGCCCAGATGAGGTGTTCATCGCCTATATGGAACTGCGCAACTTGAACCCCGAAAACTTTACCGAAATCGAGGCCCTGCGCCGTCGCTATGAAGATTCGCTTGAGCGTATTCTGTGCGAAGGTCAGCGATCCGGCCAGTTCTCGGTGACCGATACCAAGATCGCCACCCTTGCGGTGATTGCCATGCTCAACGGCGTGATCACCTGGTATCGCAGTGGCGGGCGCTTGTCGCTTGACGAGGTTGAACAAGTTTATTGGGACATGGTGCGCAAGGCGGTTACCGCCTGACCGGCCCTTAGTGGGCCGGACGGATAAAGGTTCCATTTCGCAACTCGCGAAAAGCCTGTTGCAATTCTTCTTGCGTGTTCATGACGATTGGGCCGTGCCACGCGACTGGTTCGTCAATCGGAGCGCCTGATATCAAAAGAAATCGCACACCTTCTGGCCCGGCCTGAACGGTGATTTCATCCCCCGTTCCGAACCGAACCAGCGTCCTGTCACCCGACATGTCGCGGATGTTGACCTCTTGCCCGGCAACTTCTTTTTCCAGAAGAACACCGGTTGGTTTGGACGCATCCGCAAATGCAGCGTTGCCTTCGAAGATATAAGCGAAGGCCCGGCGATACGTATCGATACGAAAAGTCTTTTTCACGCCAGCCGGTATACTGATATCCAGATATTGAGGATCCGCCGCAATCCCATCGACCGGGCCGGTTCGCCCCCAGAAGGACCCAACGATCACGCGCACCTTGGTGCCGTCATCATCAATAATCTCTGGAATATCGGTGCTTTGAACATCCTGATAACGCGGGGATGTCATCTTCTGATCCGACGGCAAATTGCCCCACAGCTGAAACCCGTGCATCTGACCACTTGCAGCACCTTTGGGCATTTCCTGATGCAAGATACCCGACCCGGCTGTCATCCACTGAACGTCGCCAGCCCCCAGCGTGCCACTGTTTCCCAACGAGTCGCTGTGATCAACCGAACCGGACAAGACATAGGTGATCGTCTCGATGCCCCGATGCGGATGCCATGGAAAACCAGCTATATAGTCCTGAGGATTGTCATTTCGGAAATCATCAAACAGCAGGAACGGGTCCAGCTCCGATGGGTCCTGAAACCCGAAGGCCCGATGCAGCTTGACGCCGGCACCTTCGATCGTGGGAACCGCTTTGCGGAATTCCAGAGTTGGTCTGAGTGACATTGCAGCCTCCTGATCCTTTGACCGCAAAATATGCTGTGGGCTGAAGCAATCAATTTGCGCAGGAACACCGATGCTGTGCAAAGATGCTCAGACGGGTGACGCGGCCCTGTCCTTTGCGTATCAAAGCGGCTAGAGCAGGCATGCAATCAGGAGAATGACATGCAAGAAGAAGTGCTGGCCACGGTCGCGGCCTCAGCGGCACGACGCTGGACCGGGGTAGGGATGCTGGCCACTGTCGGAACGCTGGTGATTTACGTGGCTCTTGCATCACCACCTCAGTTCGGCTGGCAAGTATTCTTGTTTGTCATCGGAGCTGCCGCATTCTGGCTTGCACATCGCATGTGGTACGCAACCCAAGACAGGATTGAACTCACCCCATCCCAGTTGCGAACGGGCTCGGGGCAAGTGATCTGCAATGTCGAGGATGTGGAAGCCGTCGATCGCGGCGTGTTCGCCTTTAAGCCTTCAAACGGATTTTTGCTGAAAACGCAGGCACCGAGTTCAAATCGCTGGGCACCAGGGCTGTGGTGGCGCGTGGGCCGCAGGGTTGGCATCGGCGGAATGACGGCCGCCGCCGAGACCAAGTTCATGTCAGAAATGCTATCAGCGATGTTGGCTGAGAGGGTCTAGTACAACCCCACTCAGGTGCCGGTCGCTTCTTCGGCGTCATCAAGGTCATTACCGACATCTTCCTGATCAATAATCAGGGTTTTGAACACTGCCGCTATTTCATTTGTGAAACGCGGGCGCGTAAAGACGAAATTTTCGAATGAAATATCTTTGGAAAGGTTTGCGTTCAAAAGATTTACGCTGAAAACCGGATCATATTTGTTCGATGTTTCAACAAGGATCAATGTGTCACGATGCGGCATCGGCGGTAGCGCATCGCGCAACTGCCCGACATTGTCGTCAGTCCATATCCAACTATAGCCACGGGCAGTCGACCACTGAACATAGTGGCGTTTGTCGTCCCCGTCATAAACCAGAAGGGAAACGCGCATCGACAATCGCGATTCATTGTTGATCATTCGTTGCATCAACAAATAGAGCGAAGTGATATACGTATCATTTATGGTCTCGGTCTCGCGTGAGATGAGGTCTCCGATCGTGTACGAGGCTTTCGCATTTAAGGCACTTTGACGAAAACCATCAAACCAGACGAAGGTTGCAGTCGCAGTCCAAAGCAGTAGTGGAAAAACAAGAACGGCTTCAACAGTCAATGACCCGGATTCACTGCGCTTGAACAATCTGAAATTTCTTAGGAGTTTTCTTACTTGTTTCATGGGTTAAGTCGGCTCCTGAACGAAGGCCGTAGTGGCCGTCAAAGAATATTGGCCAGTATCGTCAACGATCACTTTACCAAGCTTCGAGGTTGGAAAGATCGGAGTGATCCGGGCACAAGCACGCAGGATCATCAATTCATTCGACCGGCCATTGACGAAGTTTCTGACGGGTTTGACTTCTTCAGAGTTGTCCGTGCAGTCTGGTACCTCATCCAGTTTTATGCCATCAAACGCACTTTGCTGGATCATCTCAAGACGCATGTTTTTAGAGCAGTTATTAATGAATTTAGCGCGTTCACAGATGGAATCTTTAATGTCATCATGCTGCTGGTCAGTGCCTGTTCCAAGACGAATGTCTCTAACGGTCAAGTCGACTGCTCTTTCAAGCATGGATTGCTGCATCGTTACCAGGGCTAGCTCTGCTGCTGACAGGATGAAGAACATTATGGCGGGGAATATTAGCGCAAACTCAATGGTCGCATTCCCATCTTCTGATCGGCAAAAACGCCGTGTGAAAGAAGCGAGCTTAACCATCATTGTGTCAATCTAAGCTTGCGGATTGAAGAGGCGATCGACGCAAATGCGTCTTCGAGATCCAATCCTTTTACGTTGTAGACGTGGCTCTTCGAGCTCGCACAATCCTCTAGCAGGCGATATCCGCTTCGGGGAGCTTCGAAGGCAATACCGTAAACGACGATTCCTTTGTCTTTAGCCGCGCCGCAAACGTGTTTCGTGCGCTGATTTTTGGCGGACGTTTCCACCTTCGAGAATGCTTTACTGTACCATTCGGCCCATGCACTGGATTGCCAGTAGTAGTTGTACTGTGCATTCCAGGCCAACGAAACGCGATTGAACAGTTCCGGGTAAGTCAGGCGCACAGCTTCACCGGGCTCGTTGTTATCAGCGTTCTCAGGGTCAGGTGTGCCATAGGGATGATCTGCCCATTGATCACGCTGGGGCCAAAAGAAATTCGGCTTCCCTTGTGAGTGATAAACTGAGTAGTCGCCATGAGCAGTCTTAGTGGAACCGTAAGAATAGGGGCGCCAGTTGGTGGTGTTACCAGAATCCGGGTTGTACCAAACATCTGAGTAGCCTTGGCGAAGTGAAGGGTTCAGCATGTACTGATTGGTGTTTTTGCCGTCAGTCATGACGATAACGATCTTCAGTACGTCAGAGTCATAGTTGGTCGGACGTTGGCTGAAATTCGCTGGAACAATCTTATTAGACGAAAACTCCGGATCTGGATCTGTTTGCTGAGCCAGCAGCCCCACAACATCACGCATACTGGGATCTAACAGCGCAACGCCCCATTTCATGCCGATATCGATTGAAGTGTTGCCGTTGGGTGTCAACTGGCTGATATGCTTCAGTAATTTTGCACGATTGTTGGTGACGGCGGTGATCGCACTTCCTGCGCGCACCGGACAAACCGGGATGCTAATACCGTTCTCAGAGTACGTGAACGGATCAAAATGCGCCGTACGTTCCAGAGTGTCAGCACGATGCAAATCTGCGTCGCTATACTGTTCCGGAATAAAGTTAACACAGTGAGAATAGCTGTGTTCCTGAGTCACATTTGTGAATTTGTCCAACAGGTCTTTGCCTGCATTTACCTGAGTCGCGTAAGGGATAATCGAGATCGAAATCTCGCTTTCACCCGGCTTGTTCAGCATCAGGTTCACAAAATCGGTCGCTGCATCTCTCAGGACCGCGATCTTCGAATACGACGGGTCAGCAGAGCGTTCGCTCATCGATCCGGATATGTCCAGAACAAGAGAAATCTCTACGGCACCGATCGATTCTTCCGCAACGCTTGCTGCTGGCGCAGTCAACGTGTCGTAACCCGTTAGGCGCATAAAATTGGTGCTGACCACTGTTTCTGCAGTCGCAGAGACTGTGCGCGTGCCAAAATTGTCTACAACCTTGACGGATTTTAGTTTGTCGCCAAGGCCCGCTTTTTCGAGATAGGCTTCGACAACAGCTTTCGGCGGCTCGGTCTGGTCAAGGTCAGCGGCCGCCAGAACAGCGCGATCAAGCGTTGACTGCAGCGTTGCGCGATCACGCTCATAGTTCATCAAATCGACGCCTATCCCAGTCGCGGCAAGTACCGCTATAAAGACGATCAAGACGAAAACTGTAAACGAGCCTTCCTCATTTTTGGCGAATTGCCGGATGGCTGTAAATTTGTTCACTGGCTTGGCAGAGCCATTTTCTATTAGATTTTTTTTCATATCTGAGTGACTCCACTGAGCAGGCCGAAAGCCCCCAAGGAAAAATTTACTGTACTAAACTAGTTTTCAAACATGGCGGGAATTGGGCGAAATATGCTTGCTTTTGGCCAGTTTGCGGACTTTTCGTAGATAATTTGGCGACTAGGCGCGTCTCTGTCTTTGGCTTGTGGACAATCGCGTGGCAATCGTTAACGACCGACTCACTTGTTTATCGTTGGCGTGAAGTTCTCAAACTGATCAAAATACGTGCAGTTACTGATTGCGGTATTACACAAGCAGTGCGACAAAAAGTCATGACGTATCCCGTCTAACGGCACGGAGGATTTTATGACCGGCATTAAAGAACCCAGCTTTCGTGAAAGTGTTGATCTCATGTTCAACAGAGCGGCGTCTCTGATGGACTTGCCGCCCGGGCTTGAGGAAAAGATACGGGTTTGTAATGCAACCTACACCGTTCGGTTCGGGGTACGCTTGAGGGGAGATATCCACACCTTCACGGGATATCGTTCGGTTCACTCAGAACATATGGAGCCCGTAAAGGGCGGCATTCGATATGCCTTGGCAGTGAACCAGGATGAGGTCGAAGCCCTCGCTGCTCTGATGACCTACAAGTGTGCATTGGTCGAAGCGCCCTTCGGTGGCTCGAAAGGGGGGCTCTGCATTGATCCCCGCCAATATGAAGAGCATGAGATGGAGCAGATCACCCGGCGTTTTGCCTATGAGTTGGCCAAACGTGATCTGATCAACCCGTCTCAGAACGTCCCAGCGCCCGATATGGGGACAGGCGAGCGTGAAATGGCGTGGATGGCTGACCAATATGCGCGGATGAATACGACCGACATCAACGCGCGCGCCTGTGTGACCGGTAAACCTTTGAATGCCGGCGGTATCGCGGGCAGGGTCGAAGCAACCGGGCGGGGCATCCAGTATGCATTGCGCGAATTCTTCCGAAACCCGGAAGACATTGCCAAGGCAGGCATGTCAGGTACGCTGGACGGCAAGCGCGTTATTGTGCAGGGGCTTGGCAACGTGGGCTATCACGCCGCCAAATTCCTGAGCGAAGAAGACGGTTCTCGTGTCATTGGGATCATCGAGTGGGATGGTGCGCTGTACAATCCCGACGGCATTGACGTCGAAGCCGTGCGGCAATGGATCGTTAAGCATGGCGGGGTCAAAGACTATCCCGATGCGACGCATTCGGCTGAAGGTGGCGCAGTGCTTGAAGAAGAATGTGACATCCTGATCCCTGCCGCATTGGAAGGCGTGATCAATCTGTCGAATGCCGAACGGATCAAGGCGCCGCTGATTATCGAGGCCGCGAACGGCCCGGTGACTGCTGGTGCGGATGAGGTTTTGCGCAAAAAAGGTACCGTCATCATTCCGGACATGTATGCCAATGCGGGCGGTGTGACGGTTTCGTATTTTGAGTGGGTCAAGAACCTGAGCCACATTCGTTTTGGCCGGATGCAGCGCCGCCAGGAAGAGGCGCGGCACGAGTTGATCGTCAGCGAACTGGAGCGGTTGGATCGATATCTAGGGGACGCTTGGACGATGTCACCCGACTTCAAAACCAAATATCTGAAGGGCGCGGGTGAGTTGGAGCTGGTACGTTCGGGTCTCGATGACACGATGCGCATTGCTTATCAGGCCATGAGTGAAGTCTGGCATAATCGTGCTGACGTCGATGACCTGAGGACAGCGGCCTATATCGTTGCCATCGACCGCGTTTCCAAAAGCTATCGCGCCAAAGGGCTTTAAGCCCCCTACAAACCAATTACAAAGATGCGACCGGCCTTTGGGTCGGTCGTTTTGTGTTTCGAGGATGTCGCCCGCGTGGGTGGATTAGTCGCCAACTGACAAGTTTCAGTCGAAAATAGAGGTGGCGTCGGACACCGACATTGTTACTTCTTGGCGAAATTGGTTTGATACCAACATACTCGTAGGGAGTTCTGTATGCGTTTCTCCGGCCTTCGTGTCCTGAAAGAGGGCTTGTCCGGCAACAAAGGCTGGTCACCGCACTGGCGTGAACCCGAGCCGAAATCTGAATATGACATCGTCATCATCGGCGGTGGAGGACATGGGTTGAGCACGGCCTATTATCTCGCCAAAGAACACGGCCTTACCAATGTGGCAGTGCTGGAGAAGGGGTATATCGGCGGAGGGAATGTCGGGCGCAACACGACGATTGTGCGCGCAAATTACTTTCTGCAGGGCAATTCCGAGTTCTATTCACACTCGCTGAGATTGTGGGAAAGCCTTGAACAGGATCTGAACTACAACGTCATGCATTCTCAGCGGGGGATCATTAACCTGTTTCATTCGGACGGGCAGCGCGACGCGGCTGCGCGGCGTGGAAACATGATGATCAGCCAGGGGGATGATGCCGTTCTGCTGAGCAGGGATCGACTGCGCGAGATGTTGCCCTATTTGAATTACGATGATTTGCGCTTTCCTCTCTATGGCGGGCTTTATCATCCGCGCGGCGGCACGGCGCGGCATGATGCGGTTGCGTGGGGGTATGCACGTGGCGCGGATCAACGCGGTGTAGACCTTATCCAGAACTGCGAAGTTACCGGGATAGATATAGAAAACGGGGCGGTGCGCGGGGTTCAGACCACGCGTGGGCCGATCCGGGCAAAGAAGGTTGCGATGGTTGCGGCAGGCCGGTCAGGGCAAGTGGCGGCGATGGCTGGCATGCGCTTGCCAATCGAAAGCCATGTTCTGCAGGCCTTTGTGACCGAGGGGCTGAAGCCTTGCATTGATCATGTCGTGACCTTTGGCATGGGGCATTTCTATATCAGCCAATCGGACAAAGGCGGGCTGGTCTTCGGTGGTGATCTGGATTTCTACGCTTCCTACGCGGCGCGGGGTAACCTGCCGACCGTGGAGAGCGTGATGGAGGCCGGGATGGCCCTGATGCCAATGATTGGTAAGGCGCGGGTCCTGCGGTCCTGGGGTGGTATCATGGATATGTCACCCGATGGCTCACCGATCATCGACCGAACGGATATCGAAGGCCTCTATCTGAATTGTGGCTGGAACTATGGTGGGTTCAAGGCGGTTCCGGGCTCGGGCAATGTGTTTGCGCATCTGATCGCAACGGATCGGTATCATGAGAATGCGACCGGATTCCAACTCGATCGCTTCCGCACTGGTCGCGGGATCATCGATGAAGAGGGCAAGGGCTCTCAACACAATCTGCATTGAGATCGGCGATGTCGGATTCGAGTATTTCTGGAAAGATGAAGTTGGGGGTGCGGGTGTGAGGATTACCTGTCCATGTTGTGGTGAGCGGGATCGCCGCGAGTTCTATTATCGCGGGGCAGCCGTTGATCTGGAACGCCCCGCCCCGGACGCGGGTGAAGCTGCGTGGGATGACTTTGTCTATCTGCGCGACAATCCGGCCGGAGTGACCCGCGAGCTTTGGTATCACGAGGGCGGCTGCGGTGCCTGGATCGTGGTTACACGCAACACGGTTACGCATGAGATATTGGGCACGCAATTGGCCTCAGAGGTGAACGCATGAGGATCGCAGGCAAGGGGCTGGTTGATCGTACGAAAACGGTGCCGTTTGTATTTGACGGTGTCAGCTATGAAGGGTTTCAAGGCGACACTCTGGCGTCGGCCTTGTTGGCCAATGGCGTGCGACTGATGGGGCGGTCGTTCAAGTATCACCGCCCGCGCGGCGTTCTGACGGCGGGAAGTGAAGAGCCTAACGCCTTGGTGACAGTGGGGCAGGGAGGTGCACAGGAACCGAACGTGCGGGCCACGATGCAGGAAATTTATTCAGGGCTTGAGGCGCGCAGCCAAAACCGTTGGCCCAGCCTCGGATTTGATGTGATGGCCGTGAATGATCTGGCCGCTCCGTTTCTGGGTGCAGGGTTCTACTATAAGACATTCATGTGGCCCAAGAGCTTTTGGGAAAAGCTTTATGAGCCTGTAATCCGTCGCGCGGCGGGCCTGGGCGCGTTGTCCGGTGACGATAACACCGACAAATATGAAAGCGCCTATGCCTTCTGCGATGTGTTGGTCATTGGTGCGGGGCCTGCCGGGCTGATGGCGGCCTTAACAGCCGCGCGTGCCGGGGCAGACGTCATACTGGCCGATGAGAATGCGCGCATGGGCGGGCGGTTGCTGGCAGAGACTTATGAGATTGACGGAAAACCGGGTCACGTATGGGCGGATGAGGTTCTGGCGGAACTCGGCGGCATGGACAACGTGCGCCTGATGACCCGCACGACCGTGGCAGGGGCCTACGATCAAGGCACTTATGCGGCGTTGGAACGAGTGCTGCATCATACGGATCGGCGACCGAACGGGGCGCCGCTGGAGACATACTGGCGGATCGTGGCCAAACGCTCGGTTCTGGCAGCGGGGGCGCTGGAGCGCCCAGTGGCGTTCCGCGACAATGACCGGCCGGGGATCATGACGGCTGGTGCCGTGCGGGCCTATCTGAATCGCTGGGGTGTCAGCCCAGGGCAGAACGTGACGATCTTTGGCAACACCAATGACATCCACCGCACTGCGCGGGATTTGTTGGAGGCAGGCGTCCACGTGGCCGCCGTGATCGACAGCCGACATGATGCCCCATTGTCAGATGACTATGAAGTGCTGCGTGGTGCGCAGGTCTGCGGAAGCTCGGGGCGCAAAGGGCTGGAGGCGATCACTGTGCGTCGCGCCAGCGGCGAGGAGCGTATTCATACCGACTGTTTGGCGATGACTGGCGGATGGAATCCTTCGGTGCATCTAACGTGTCACATGAACGGTCGCCCAACTTGGAAGCGTGAGATCGAAGCTTTTGTGCCCTCACCGGGGGCGGTGCCGGGTATGATGACGGCAGGGGCGTGTAACGGTTCATTCTCGACCGCGGCGTGCATGCGCGACGGGGTTGAAGCGGGAGAAGCCGTTGCTGCTGACCTTGGTTTGAAGGTTGTCAAAACCGCGCTGCCGCAAGCTGAAGATACGCCATACGAAATAACTCAGCTGTGGTCTGTTCCCGGCAAAGGGCGCGCGTGGTTGGATTTCCAGAACGATGTCACAGTGAAAGACGTCAAGCAGGCCGCGACCGAGAACTTCCGGTCGGTCGAGCATATGAAGCGTTACACCACTCAGGGCATGGCGACGGATCAAGGCAAAAACTCGAACGTGGCAGCGCTGGCCATTCTGGCCGATGCGACGGGTCGTGGAATACCGGAAACCGGGACCACCACATTCCGGCCGCCATATTCTCCGATTGCCATGGCCGCATTGGGTGCCGGAGCCGAAGGCGAGGGGTTCAAACCCCAGCGATTTGCCACATCGCATAAAGCGACAGTGGCGCGTAAGGCTCCGATGATCGAAGCAGGTTTGTGGTATCGCCCCAGCTATTTCCCCAAGGATGGCGAGACGACATGGCGGCAGTCGTGCGACCGTGAGGTCAATATGGTGCGCCAGTCTGTTGGGGTGTGCGATGTCTCGACCCTTGGCAAGATCGACATTCAGGGACCGGATGCGGGTGCGTTTCTGGATTTTGTCTATACCAACATGTTCTCCACCCTCAAAGTCGGCCGCGCACGTTATGGCCTGATGTTGCGTGAGGATGGGTTCGTCATGGATGACGGTACGACCGCGCGGCTGGGTGAAACGCATTACGTGATGACCACGACGACCGCCGGTGCGGGCGACGTCATGAAGCATCTGGAATTCGTACATCAAGGCCTGCGCCCGGATTGGGATGTCTCGTTCACGTCGGTTACCGAGCAGTGGGCGCAGTTTGCAGTGGCGGGTCCAAAATCGCGAGAGCTGTTGAACGGTCTGCTCGATACACCTCTGGATGATGAAAGCTGGCCCTTTATGGCCTGTGGCCCGATCTCAGTGCTGGGGGTTCAGGGGCGTTTGTTCCGCATCTCGTTCTCGGGTGAACATGCCTATGAGATCGCCGTACCTGCCCGCTATGGCGCAAGCCTGTTCGACATTCTGACCGAGCGTGCAGAAGCGCTGGGTGGAGGTCTTTATGGGATGGAAGCGTTGAACGTTCTGCGGATCGAAAAGGGCTTTATTACGCATTCCGAGATTCACGGGCGCATAACGGCCTATGATATCGGCATGGGCCGGATGGTGTCTCAGAAGAAAGACTGCATCGGCAAGACCATGTCCGAACGTCCCGGGCTCGAAGAGCTGGGTCGTGAGCGATTGGTCGGGTTGAAACCAATCGGTGAAAGCAGGGAACTGCTGGCCGGAGCGCATCTTTACAACGAAGAGGCTGAGCCCGTTCGGACAAATGATCAGGGCTATCTGACCTCGGTCGGTTATTCACCAACGATGGAATCTATGCTGGGGCTGGGATTCCTGGCAGACGGACCAGAAAGGTATGGAGAAATCGTAAAGATGGTTGACCATCTGCGTGGTGTGACAACCCTGTGTGAAGTCGTAAACCCGGTCTTCTTTGACCCTGAAGGAGGACGCGTTCGTGGATAAACTGATCGCTAAATCGCCTTGCGACGGGATGTTGCCTCTGACCGTTGGTTCCGTCACGCTCAGCGAAGAGGATGCAGGGGCGATCCATTCGATTTCGCCTTTGAAAAGCAAGCAAAAGACTGTGTCTGAGGCTTTGAAAGCGGCGCATGGGATGGCTTATCCGTCGGCTAACCGGGCGACCGGAAAGGCAGGGTCTCGGGCAATATGGTTTGGACCGGCGCATGCGATGCTGATGGGGCCGGTGCCTGATGCTGGGTTGTTGGAGCATGCGGCCATCGTGGATCAATCGGATGCGTGGACGGTTGTCCGATTAGAGGGCGCTGATGTCGAGGACGTGCTGGCTCGTGTCGTACCAGTTGATTTGCGCGTAACGCAGTTCAAGCGGGGCCATACCGCCCGGACTTTACTGTTCCACATGACCGCTTCGATCACGCGTGTCGGCGAAAATACGTTTCAGATCATGGTCTTCCGGTCAATGGCTGAGACGTTGATTCACGATCTGAAAAGGGCGATGGAAGGCATCGCCGCGCGCGGGTAGACTTCTTTGAACGAAACGAATCCTCGGAGACCTTCATGTTGCGTATCGCCATTGTCACGGCCTTGCTTGCCACCCCTGCGTTTGCTCAGGAAACCAAAGAGCAGAGCTGCAAGTATCAGGCCGATGTTGTTGCTGCGATTCAGCAGGCGCGCCTTGATCGGGTGAAAGAGCGTGATGTGGCGCAGGCAGTGGCAGATAGCGGCCCGACTTGGCCGGAAAACTACAACGCGGCGGTTCCGCTGATCACACCTTGGGTCTATGAACAAAAGATGCGCGATGTGCGTAAGAAAGACCTCGGCGCCGCATGGCTGGAGCTGTGTTTGCAGCAATAATCCACAGCCAGATCATTTCTTTGTGGACAACCGCGTGCCATCCCCTTGGCGCGCGTTTTCATTTCTGGCAGGTTTGACCCATGTCTTTGCCCCCCGGATTTCTGGATGAACTGCGCACGCGCCTCAGCCTGTCTCAGGTTGTTGGGCGTAAGGTCATGTGGGACCAGCGTAAATCCAATCAGGGCAAAGGAGACATGTGGGCACCGTGCCCGTTTCACCATGAAAAAACCGCCTCGTTCCACGTCGATGACCAAAAGGGATTCTACTACTGCTTTGGCTGCCACGCTAAAGGCGACGCAATCAGCTTTGTGAAAGAGACCGAGAATGTCTCGTTCATCGAAGCGGTTGAGATTTTGGCGCGCGAGGCCGGAATGCCAATGCCCGCGCGTGATCCGAAAGCGCAGGAAAAACAGGATCGCCGCTCGCAACTGGCCGATGTGATGGAGCAGGCGGTGCAATTCTTCCGCCTTCAACTCAAGACCGGAGCCGGGACAGGCGCGCGCGATTATCTTGCGCGGCGCGGGCTGGAAGCACAGGCATTGGATCGGTGGGAGATCGGGTTTGCCCCCGATGGCTGGCAGGCGCTATGGGATCATCTGACCGGCAAGAACGTGGCCGAAGATCTGATCCTCGGGGCCGGGCTGGCCAAGCCATCGAACAAGGGTAAGAAACCCTATGACACATTCCGCAACCGGATCATGTATCCGATCCGCGACCCGCGCGGGCGCTGTATTGCGTTCGGCGGTCGGGCGATGGACCCCAATGACAACGCCAAATATCTGAACTCACCCGAGACCGAGTTATTCGACAAAGGGCGAAGCCTCTATAATCACGGGCCGGCGCGCCAGGCAGCGGGGATGGGGCAACCGTTGATCGTGGCCGAAGGGTATATGGACGTGATCGCGCTGGCTGAGGCTGGCTTTGGCGCTGCGGTCGCGCCCTTGGGAACCGCGATCACCGAGCATCAGTTGCAATTGCTGTGGCGCATTTCTGATGAGCCAATCATTGCGCTGGATGGCGATACTGCAGGATTGCGCGCGGCGATGAGGGCGGTCGATTTGGCCTTGCCGTTGCTAGAGGCCGGGAAATCTCTGCGCTTTGCGCTAATGCCTGAAGGCAAAGATCCCGACGATCTGCTGCGCGCTGACGGGCCGGGGGCAGTTCAAGCGGTGCTGGAAGGTGCGATCCCGATGGTCAAACTGCTGTGGCAGCGTGAGACAGAGGGTAAGGTTTTTGACAGCCCCGAACGAAAGGCGGCGTTGGATAAATCCCTGCGTGAGAAGATCAAGCTGATCCGCGATCCCTCAATCCGGTCGCATTACGGACAGGAAATTAAGGACCTACGGTGGCAATTGTTTCGCCCGCAGCGACAATCGCCAAGTCGTCCATGGCAACCGCGCGGCAAGTGGCAACCGCCGGCTCAGCCCGCCACGCCCGGCGCGCGGGCATCTTTTCTGGCCTCGGCCGAGAATGCTGACATTCAGTTGCGCGAAGCGGCCATTCTGGCAATTGCCATTCTAAATCCGCAGGTTGTGGTGCAATTCGAACACCAGCTTGAGGAAATGGATTGTCTCGATCCCGATCACGCCGCGTTGCGTCACGCAATCCTGCGCCATGCAATCGACGATCCTGAGAATCTGCAAGACCACATCATGCAAACTTTGGGGCCAGAACCCCTTGAAAACCTTCTGGCCCTTCGCCATGTCGCTGTGATCCCCTGTGTGTACAAACCGGGCGACGTTGAAAAGGCCGAGATGACGCTGGCCGAGGAACTCGCAAAGATCAAAGCGCTCCGGGGGTTGGATGCTGAGATTGCCGAAGCGGCGGAGGAACAACAGTCTGATCTGGCCGATGAGGCGCTGACATATCGGCTGGCGCAAGCCGCCGAAGAGCGCAACCGTACAAGCCGCAGCCAGAATGAAGACAGGGCCGTTTTCGACATCGCTGACAATGGTGCGCGAATCAACCGCGACGAGAAAGACGCGTTTGAGGCCATCATGTCGGGTATCAATTTCGAGCGGAAACGCCGTTAGTGGTGTTTTCGTAAGGCACTGGAAAAGAAAAACAGGTAAACGGGTGGCCGAATCACTTCTACGCGCTAATGATTCGGTTCTAACGAATCACCCATCCCTGCAGGAGCATTGAATGGCCGCCAAGGATACGAACGAAGACCGCAAATCCGACGAGCAGGAACAGGAAATCTCGCTGGACATGAGCCAGGCCCAGGTCAAGAAGATGATCGCCGAGGCTCGCGAGAAAGGTTACATCACCTACGACCAGCTCAATCAGGTTCTGCCGCCTGAACAGGTCAGCTCGGAACAGATCGAAGACGTTATGTCGATGCTGTCCGAGATGGGCATCAACATCATCGAAGATGAAGAGGCCGAAGAGGAAGAGAACAAAGGCTCGACCGAACTAGTCACGACCGAAGGCCCGCGCGAAGTTGCTCTGGCTGGGGCTGCTACCGAAAAGCTGGACCGCACAGATGACCCAGTTCGCATGTATCTGCGCGAGATGGGGTCGGTCGAACTGCTGAGCCGTGAGGGCGAGATCGCCATCGCCAAGCGGATCGAAGCCGGGCGCAACACGATGATCGCGGGGCTGTGTGAAAGCCCGCTGACCTTTCAGGCGATCACAATCTGGCACGACGAACTTCTATCCGAAGACATTTTGCTGCGCGATGTTATCGATCTGGAAACCACCTTCGGCAATCAGATGGGTGAAGATGGCGAAGTCGAAGAACCGGTGGTTGATACGTCAGCGGTTCAGGCAGCTAAACCAGCAAAGGATGAAGGGCCAGAGCTTGACGCTGATGGCAACCCGATTGCCAGCGATGATGACGACGACGATGACGATCAGGCCAATATGTCTCTGGCCGCGATGGAAGCGGCGCTGAAGGATCAGGTGCTGACCACGCTGGAGCGCATCTCGACCGACTTCGCTCAGCTAAGCGAGATGCAGGATAGCCGGATTTCGGCCACGTTGAACGAAGACGGCACTTTTAGTGCGCAAGATGAAGAAACCTATCAAAAGCTGCGGGCCGAAATTGTGGAACTGGTGAACGGCCTTCACCTGCACAACAACCGGATCGAAGCACTGATTGACCAGCTTTATGGCATCAACCGCCGCGTCATGTCTTTGGACAGTGCGATGGTCAAGCTTGCCGACCAGGCCAGGATCAACCGCCGTGAATTCATTGACGCCTATCGTGGGCGCGAGCTTGATCCGAACTGGCTGGCTGAGATGGCCGAAAAGCCGGGCCGGGGCTGGCAGATGTTCATCGAACGCTCGACCGAAAAGGTTGAGGAACTGCGCAACGACATGGCTCAGGTCGGGCAGTATGTCGGCCTCGATATCCCTGAGTTCCGCCGCATCGTGCAGCAGGTTCAGAAGGGTGAGAAAGAGGCGCGGCAGGCCAAGAAAGAAATGGTCGAGGCCAACCTGCGTCTGGTGATCTCGATCGCCAAAAAGTACACGAACCGTGGCCTGCAATTCCTTGATCTTATTCAGGAAGGTAACATTGGCCTGATGAAGGCGGTGGACAAGTTCGAATACCGCCGCGGCTACAAATTCTCGACCTACGCGACCTGGTGGATCCGTCAGGCCATCACGCGGTCCATCGCGGATCAGGCGCGCACGATCCGTATTCCGGTGCACATGATCGAAACGATCAACAAGTTGGTCCGCACCGGCCGCCAGATGTTGCATGAAATTGGCCGCGAGCCGACGCCGGAGGAACTGGCCGAAAAGCTGCAGATGCCGCTGGAGAAGGTTCGCAAGGTGATGAAAATCGCCAAAGAACCGATCAGCCTCGAAACGCCAATTGGTGACGAGGAAGACAGCCAGTTGGGTGATTTCATCGAGGATAAGAATGCCGTGCTGCCGCTGGACAGCGCCATTCAGGAGAACCTCAAGGAAACCACCACACGGGTTCTGGCCTCGCTTACGCCGCGTGAGGAACGGGTTCTGCGGATGCGCTTTGGCATCGGCATGAATACCGATCATACGCTGGAAGAAGTGGGCCAGCAGTTCAGCGTGACACGTGAACGTATTCGTCAGATCGAAGCAAAAGCGCTGCGGAAACTCAAGCATCCCAGCCGGTCGCGAAAATTGCGGTCTTTCCTGGATCAGTAAATCAAAGGCGCCTCATCCGAGGCGCCTTTTTACTTTGCGCCGATCACATTGTCTGAACTTCGATTCAAATTGGCGAGAACTCACAAGAGCAGTCCCCAGGCTTTGCCTATATCGCTGGTGTCCACTCATGGACAGGCCGGGGCGAGGTGATGGAGCTGTTGACCCCCGGCCACTCTCATTCGCGAGACAGCGGGTGCGATACGCGCTTGCGAAATGAACTGGGGGCCTGCCCGGTCCATCGTTTGAAGGCGGTTGAGAACGCAGGCTGATCGGAATAGCCCAGCGCGTAAGAAACCTCGGATAAGTGCATGCCGTTCTTGATAAATGTTTGCGCCAGATCGGAGCGCAGATCCTCAACGATTTCTCGATACGAGGTTCCTTCATCGGACAAGCGGCGCGCCAAAGTCCGAGGGCTGAGACCAAGCTGTGCCGCTGCATCATCTGCGTGAATAATGGCTCCGGGCATGGAACGCGTGACCAACCCTTCGATTTGTGCCCGTGTCTTTTGTTTGGGAAATTGCCTCTCAGCCAGCAAACGTTCGCCATATTCCACAAGATGCGCGCGCAGGCTGGGATCATAAGTTGGGATCGGGACATCGAGCGAAGGAAGAGACAGGATGATCTCCAGACGCTCAGCACCAAAGGTCACCGGAAACCCTCCGATCTTTTGATAGGTTGCGGCGTGCTGTCCAACGCTGTGCTGAAACCGCATTTCGATTGGGTTCAGATCCCGCTGCGTCAGTGCGCGCATTCGCGCGATGGCGGCGAACAGCAGGAACTCGGTCCGCCGATGGTACCGGGAGAAGCTTGGATCTTTCCAATCCGCCTCAAGCGAGGCGGCGTTACCCGACACACGCAGATTGAAGACAAGAGCCGGGTCTATGATACCGTGGAATCGCGTGGTGTTTTCCATGACCTGTCTAAGATCGCGCGAGTATTTACTGATATAGGCAGTGATGCTGGAGGATGAGCTGAACTCCAGCCCCGCGCGGGCACCAAAGGTGATATCACCAAGCGCATCACAGGCATTGCGAACAAAGAGTGCCTCTTTGTGGGCGCTATACTGCTCGGCTGGCGGATCGATATCAGCGCGGGTCAGCGCACTGTCTTTCAGTGCCCGGTTCACCATCTGCGCGTCAGCGTATTTCTCAAGCGTCTGAGTTAGCAGTTGAATACGCGAAACATCGACATCCATAACCTAGTCCAAAACTCATTCCTGTAATCCTGTTACCTTAGCGGCAATTCGTTTCAATGCGCCAGTCTTGAAGGCCGCGCGCGAGGCCTGTCTGTTTATCACAAGGATTTGGCTGAAATGGCCATGTTAGTCGTGTGATCGGATACCTAAATAGCCGGTGTTGTCGGGTCAGCGCCTTTTGGGGATAAGGTCAGAGCCTGGGCGAACGGTCCACCAAACCGTTTCAACGGGTTCCCCGGCACACTCTATCCTTATGGTTGGTCTGTCATGTCGCATTGTCGCGAGGTATCTCGCATGAAAGCATCCGCGCAACAGCATGCTAAAAATTTGAATTCTTGTGCCCCTAAATCTGCCCATAAATACTGATTTAATCGCCTTTGACGGTGAATGCGTGCTGTGCTCGGGGTTCTTTCACTTCATGCTGCAACATGATCGGGACGAGAGGTTTTGTTTTGCGACTGCCCAATCCCCGCTTGGGCAAAATTTATATTCCCACCTGAACCTGCCAACGGATGAGTTCGAAACCAATCTGGTGATCGTAGATGGTGAGGTTCATCAAAAGCTCGACGCGTTTGCCGCAGCAATGAGGGCTTTGCCCGGGCCATGGCGCGTGCTCTCCATCTGTCGCTTCTTGCCTAAGTTTTTGAAAGAACCGATCTATCGCGTGATTGCCCGAAATCGATACGCTTTGTTCGGACGGCAGGATAAATGTCTGGTGCCGGATACTCGTCTCAGGTCTAGGTTCGCGCCTGATGGCTTCTGACGCTGATCCATTCCTTCAGGCGCTTGGCGAGTACAACGGCCTACCCGCATCGATCCAGCAGTTGCACAGCCGCGAAGGGCGGTATTCCGGCCGCTGCAGCGTCACGCGAGGTCGAGGGCGGCTGGTTGCCTTGATGTTGCGCATCGGGCGGTTTCCACCCGAAGGAAGGGATTTGCTGGTCAACCTTCGCATCAAAAAGAGCGGCTCGAACTGGCAGTGGGATCGTGATTTTGCAGGGCATCGAACCCGTTCACGGATCAGTTATGACTCGCGCCTAGAATGCGTGCGAGAGCAGATTGGTGGGCTGACAATTTGGTTGCAGCCAATTCAAACCGATATGGGATTGGGCGTCGAGATCCGACGCCTCAGTCTGTTTGGCCTACCATGCCCGGGGTTTCTGCTTCCTAGCTCTGCATCGACAGAAAGCGAGGATGCGCAATTGCGATTTCGGTTCGACATCTCGGCGCACGCGCCCGGATTGGGACAGCTGATCCGATACAAGGGATGGTTGACATCTGATCACGAACAAAGAGGGTCGAACTGACATGATCGTTAAGTTCGCTTTGCTGACGATATCGGCGCGCTAGTCTATATTTCAGGTAGAAACAGAAAGATGATTGCGATGAAACAGACAGTACTATGTACATTTGCAGCGATGCTCATGGCAAGTTCCCCAGTCGTGGTTGAAGCGGCGCCGAACGGGTATCGAACTGAACTCATGAGTGGTGACAACTTTGAAGTCATTCCAAGGACACGTCAGGATATCGACGGGTACTGGTGTGCGGCGGCTGATTTTGCGCGGCGCAAGCTGGGCGCTGGCTGGCAGCAACAAATCTATGTCCTGCGAGGCTATGGGCCCAGCGTGACGACAGGGCGCAGAACAGCCGTCCAGTTCACTTTGACGCAGCCCGCCAATGTTCAACAGCAGAGCAGTTTTTCTTCTGGGTTCAAGCCGGGTGACAGCATGTCGGTTCAAGGCGCGAATGGGCGCTGCGGCGTCCGCCCCTTTATCAACTGATCCCGATGCAAACGGAATTCACGATCCAGACACAGGGCGCGGGGCTTTATGAGTTCACCGCCCCTGTGCGCAGTTGGCTAAGCCCGGTTTCAGACGGTCTGCTGACGCTCTTTGTACGGCATACCTCATGTTCCTTGCTCATTCAGGAAAACGCAGATCCCGAGGTCCAGACCGATCTGCATGCCTTCTTTGAGCGGCTTGTCCCGCCATCGGATCATCCCTCAATGTCTTACCTGCGCCATACTTATGAAGGGCCGGACGACATGCCCGCCCATATCAAGGCCGCCGTTATGCCTGTGTCCTTATCGATACCGGTTTCGGGCGGGGTTCCCAGGCTGGGCACTTGGCAAGGATTATACCTGTTTGAACATCGCAGCGCGCCGCACGCGCGAAAGGTCGCTGCGCATTTTATGTGACGCTTTATATTGCGGTGAAAAATTCCGACTACCCAAACCCTAGCGGCTGCCCTATAGTTGTGGATAAGTAAGCCGCAGCGCTTACAAAAAGAGGCCAGCTAGGGACGAGGAGACGGCGGATGCGCTGCCCGTTTTGCGGAAATATCGACACTCAGGTCAAGGATTCACGCCCGGCAGAGGATCACGTCGCGATCCGCAGGCGCCGGTTTTGCCCGGCTTGTGGTGGACGCTTTACCACGTATGAGCGTGTGCAACTGCGCGATCTGGTCGTGATCAAGACCAACGGCAAACGCGAAGATTTCGACCGCGACAAGCTTGAGCGTTCGATACGCATTTCGATGCAGAAACGACCCATTGAACCTGATCGGATCGATCAGATGATCTCGGGTATCGTACGCCGTCTGGAAAGCATGGGGGACACCGATATCCCATCCAACAAAATCGGTGAAATCGTCATGGAAGCGCTGGCCCGGATCGATACTGTCGCCTATGTTCGCTTTGCGAGTGTGTACAAGAATTTCCAGGCGGCCGACGATTTCGAGGAGTTTGTCCACGAGTTGCGCCCGCCGCAGCCTTCGACGGACGAGTGAGCGAAACAGATAAGCGATTTATGGCGCTGGCTCTGTCATTGGGGCGGCGCGGACAAGGCACGTGCTGGCCGAACCCGTCTGTCGGGTGTGTCATCGTGCGCGATGGGCGCATCGTCGGGCGTGGGTGGACACAGCCCGGAGGACGCCCACATGCTGAACCCGAGGCGCTTGCCCAGGCGGGTGAGGCTGCAAGGGGGGCTACAGCCTATGTCTCACTTGAGCCCTGTTCTCACTACGGAAAAACGCCGCCCTGCGCCGAGGCTTTGATCAAGGCAGGTGTTGCGCGCGTTGTCTCAGCAATTGAAGACAGTGACCCACGCGTCGCAGGCCAAGGGTTTGCCATGTTGCACGAGGCCGGGATAGAGGTCACGACCGGGGTGCTGGCAGAACAGGCGGCACTTGACCACGCAGGTTTCTTTCTGAAAACCGAACAAGGCCGCCCGTTTGTGACGTTGAAACTAGCCAGCAGCTTTGATGGACGCATTGCTACGGAAACCGGTCATAGCCAATGGATCACCGGCCCTAAGGCGCGCCGCGTGGTGCATGCCATGCGCTCTCGACATGATGCGGTCATGGTCGGCGCTGGAACGGCGCGCGCCGATGACCCATCGCTGACCGTTCGCGATCTTGGCATCGAATATCAGCCGGTGCGTGTGGTCGTGTCTCGTCATTTGGACTTGCCTTTGATGGGACATCTCGCTCGCACAGCGTCCAAGGTCCCGGTCTGGCTCTGCCATGGCCCTCATCCAGACCCTGAACGTGCGCGCGCCTGGGAAGGGCTGGGCGCAAGATTGATCCCCTGCGTTTTGGATGATCATCACATTGATGCCTCGGATCTGTTGCAGCAACTTGGGCAGGTCGGGCTGACGCGCATCTTTTGTGAGGGCGGATCAGCGTTGGCGGCGTCCTTGCTGGAGCGTGATCTGGTGGATGAGCTGGTTGGATTCACAGCCGGTTTGACGATCGGGGCCGAGGGCCTCCCCGCACTCGGGGCGCTTGGTCTTGAGACTTTGGAGACAGCACCGAGGTTCGATCTGATCGAAACACAGGTTGTCGATGGTGACGTCCTGCATCGCTGGGGACGTGTGACGCACTAAGGCTCAGCGCCACCACCGTGCATGGGTCGCCAGTGCACCCTGTAGCTTTGATAGAATGCGATTGAGAGGGCCGGTGGGGGACGGCGTGCCTTGTGCAAGCCGTTCGACCGCGACTTCGACAGGACAGGCCTGCCCAGTCGCGGGGTCAAAATAACGCGGATAATCGATCAGCGTTGCATGGACCAACCCCATCAATGAAGGCCGCGCGCCACGTCTTGCAGGCACGGCCCCAAGATCGGTCGTCAGCCCCCAACCGGCATAGAATGGCGCGCCCAGCGTCGTGATCTTCACGCCGCGCAACAATGCCTCGAACCCCAGAAGTGAGGTCATGGTCCAGACCTCATCCACATGCGTCAGAAGGGTCGCGGGATCCGTGCCTTCCAATATGATATCGGCCAGATCACTTTCGATCTTGCCCTCGCGCAATCCAGCTTCAACATCTGGGTGCGGCTTGTAGATCAAAACAGCGTCAGGATTGGCTTCACGTGTGGCGTGCAACAGGTCCAGATTGGTGCGAATATTGCTGGTTCCCAAGCGGATCGAAGCGTCATCCTCAACCTGACCCGGCACAAGAATACGATGCCCCTTCGGCAGATCCGGGGCAGGGTGGCCGACGTTATACTTGCTCAGACCCTCAGCAATTAGTTGGGCCGCTAGCCGTTCGGTACGAAGCCTTTGATCCGGGCGCAAGGTCTCGCGCGTGGTGATCCATTCTTCCAGCCGACATGGGTGCGTAGGGTCGTAGTAGATGCCGATATCATCGGTCACCAGCGACAGCGGCGGCACCAGTTCCGCCCCCAATCCACGCGAACGCAGAAAGCCATCCTCGACCCGAGTTGCGTTCACGGTATCAGCGGCTCGGCTGGCCCAGACCATGTGCGGTTGTGCAGTATCTTTCGGTTGCTCAGACACGAAACGCAGCTTGCCATGTTGCCCGAACATGCGCTGCAGGTGGCGGCGCTTCCACACCCGCATCCCGGATGCGGTCCAGCCCTTGTGGTCTTGCCTCCAGGCGCGGGTTTGCGCCTCAAGCGTATCGAGCACGGTTTCCAATTCGCACAGACGATCATGATAAGGGTCATACCAACAAGGGTAGAGGATCATGGCAGCTGCAAAAAGCTGCGCCCGGGTGAGGTTGCGTTGCCGACGGGGCAGGGGCGCCTCGTCTTGGGTCAACCCCCATCCGGCATAGAAGGGTTGCCCGAACACGCGCGGTTTGTGCCCTGCCAAGATGGCCTCGAACCCCATTTGTGATGACAGAGTATAGACGCCGATGGCCCCCTCCAGCAGCGACCAGGGGCTGATGGGGCTGTCCAGAATTGATACACGATCGGTGAGGTCTTGATCCGAGTAATACCCGCTTCGGTGTCCTGATATGGTTTCGGGATGGCTTTTGATGATGATGCGCGCGCCGGGGTTTTCCTCTTGCGCGATGACAAGCATTTCGCGGAACCGTGCATAATCGCCATTGCTTGCAGTGACGGCGGCATCTCCTTGGGTCTGGTCAACGACCAGGACGTAACCGGGATCGGGGGGGGCAAGATCAGGATCAAATGCCGAGTATTTGCTTAGATGCAGCTCTTGGACCCGCGCGATTGCGCCCCGTGCGCGATCCAGCAGGGCGGTGTCATCCAGAGGATGTGTGGCCAGCAGGGTCTCCAAATCCGAGGATGAGCTCGGATCAAAATGCAGTCCTGATCGATCCAGAAGCAAGCCCAGCGGGGCGTCTCCGGTTCTTCCGGGATGCAGCGACCTAAGGAACGCATCTTCGACCCTGAGAAGAGGCGCATTGTGTTTCTGCGCGATACGAAGGCCGCGATGGGCTGTCGGACTGTTGCCCCAGACCCCAACCAGATCATCCGGCTGAGGCAGCCCTAGCCGTATGTCATATCCCGCCAAAGATAGCATGCGCCGCACACGCCGCTGTGTCAGGAAACCGCCGTTGTAAACAAAAAGCCGGGAGCGCTCGCCCCCGGCCATGTTCTCCGGTTCAGAGAGCATTTATCAGTTACCCGTCAGCGTCGCCACATTGGCAAATGGCGTCAAACCTCCGGCAATCAACGAGACGGATTTGCTCCACTGTGCATATGGGGCCTCGGTGACGTATATCGTGTCATCGTCGCGGATTACGAAATCGCGGGCTACAAACAGCCCGTTGGGTGCGGTCAGGTTCAACAAATAAATCATACGCTGATCGCCATTCAGCTCTGGCCGTCCCATCACATTGCGCGCGATGTCCTGCCGTTCATTGCGCAGGACGAAAATGCCGGTGGGGTCCGAGGACAGCGATTGCAAGCCTCCAACCTGCGCCAACGCTTCAAGGGCTGACAAATCCTGACTTTCAAAGGCGACGCGGGATTGGCCGCCGGTCGAACCCAGCGCGATGTAAGAACGGCTATCCTCTTCGACAAGAATACGGTCACCACCACGCAGGGCGATATCGGTTTCCGGGTTGCGGAACAGATCGTTGTACCAGATGGTTCCCTTCTGCTTGCCCCGTATCACCGTCACCAACGCAATATCCGGCGCCACCGCAACGCCGCCTGCCTGTGCAAGCATGGTCGACAAGGTGCCGGTCGGACGTTCAATCGGATAAATACCCGGCGCGCCGATGGTCCCGGTCAGGGATACGGTCGATCCGTCGCCCGGCGTGCGGGTCACCTGAACCTGGGGGTCTGGTGTCTGTTCTTCCAGTTTCGAGGAGATCAATGTACGCAGCTGTTCGGGTGTGTTCCCCGACGCCCGCAGGCGCCCGGCGTAGGGGACGAAGATATAGCCCTCACTGTCGACCTGCACTTGGTCCAGAATGGTCGCTCCACCGGTTTCCGAAGTCAGCAGACCGTCATCGACGTTTTCCCAAATGCTCAGGCTCAGTACATCACCCGGTCGCACGGTGTCCGACGCGACGCTTTGTGCGCTGCGGAATGACTGCGAGAACCCATATTGCGGAACTGCCGAGGTTGCGCGCGCGACGCGGTCGTCGACTTCGACAACGAAGGCATTGCCGCCATTCTCGACCGAACCGGCCAGAATCTCGGTCTTGTTCGGTCCGGATTTGGGCAGCTGACACGCCGCCAGCAGGCAAAGGGCCGCCACAAGCGACGCCCCCCGGATCCATCGGGTAGGAAAGCAATGCACTGCCAATTTACCTCAGTCGTCTTTTATTTTGGAAAGGTTATCCGCTTCGCTTTGAAACATCCAGCAACAGGTTGGCCTCGTTCAATCAACAAGGCGCAACTGTGGCGTTGTGGCCTCTTTATCCGAAAGCAGCACCTCATAAGGGTCCTGAGGCGACAACATCATGTCGACAGCCCGCCTCAGCAATTGACGACGTCCCCGGCGAGAGTAATATCCGCCGGGCACCTGACAGGTTTCCAGAAGAAATTGGCGATAGGCCCGATAGGCTTTGCCACCCGGGGCATCCGGACGGGCGAAAAACGCCTTGATCGATTGCTGCGATACGAATTCCGGTTTGTCATAGACCGATTGCCCGAAAATTCGCAACGGAATGCCGCGCCAGAGAACTTGCTGACCCGCAGTTGAATTGACGGTCACTGCAGATTTTGCATCGCCAAGCAGTTTTGCCAGCTTTCCGCCGGGGACATAGTGAAGACGATCCGCTATGCCGTGCTGCTCTGCAATCTGACGCGCCCTTTGCCGTAGTGGCTCACGGTGGTTTTCTAGAGGATGCTCTTTGATGACCAAGTGATGGTGCGACGGAGCGCCTTTTGCAAATCCCGCAATGACCTGCTCCAGGAAATCAGCCATGCACGAAAAGCCCGAGTGGTATTGGACCGAGCTATCATGCCCCAATTGCAGCAACACAAGATGATAGGGGAAACCGCTCCACCTGACCTGTGCTGTGGCCCAACCGCGTTGCAACCTATGAATTGGCATCAATGCTAAGCGCTTGAAATACAGGCGAAACTCTTTTGAGACCGGAAGCTCTCGATGAGGGCGGAAATTTCTGTAGCGTCTGTTCAGAAACAGAACGAACCAATGATAAAGCGCACCATAAAAGATGTGCTGCCGCATATCCCCCCAATGGGTCGGTGGCGGAGGTGCATGGCCTTCGGATTGCGCGAGTGCTGCTTGCATATGCGCAACGTCCAACTCCATAAGACGCGAGTTCCCATTCGACCCGTTCCGTTCATAAGTCACCCACCAAGGGCGCAAATATCCTTCTTCAAACACATGCACGGTGATCCCACGCGTTTTAGCGATCTGGATTGCGTGGGCATGGATAGGTCGAGTATCGCCATAAAGCACGATGTCAGTCACACCGTGGTGCGTAATCAGTTCGCCAAAAGTTTCAGACCAATCGTCGGGTTCGCCAAGGTACGGAATATAGCTCGCATTGTCGCCCCAAAAGGCCTGATCACCCGCGTTGAAACCAACTCGCCAGACCTGAGCCCCGGCCGCACGAAGCATCCGACCAAGCGCGTTGAAGAACGGGCCATGTGGTCCCTGCAGAAACAGGAACACACGCCGATCGGGGCTAGCGGTAAATTGTGACATGCTGTCTGCTCGGGTGATCGCTTTGTGGTGCGTTTGCACAAAAATATGCCTGTTTCTTGGTTTCACGGCAAGGCAGGGCTTGTCGGTGGGGTCGCGGGCCTTTACCTCGGCGGTTGAAGTTAGGTTCAGAGGGTTGATGAAATGTTTACAGGGATCGTCACTGATATCGGCACTGTTACCGAACTGGACCAGCAGGGCGACCTGCGGGCTCGGATTAAGACACGTTACGATACCGCGGGCATTGATATCGGCGCCTCGATCGCAAGCGATGGCGTTTGCCTGACCGTGATTGCACTTGGCGATGATTGGTACGACGTACAGATCAGCGCCGAGACGGTTTCAAAAACCAATCTTGACAGTTGGGAGCTCGGCAAGCGTGTCAACCTGGAGCGGGCCTTGAAAGTTGGGGATGAACTGGGCGGCCATATCGTCTCGGGCCATGTAGATGGTGTTGCTGAGGTGGTCGCAGTGGTCGACGAAGGCGATAGCACGCGGGTGACCTTGCGGGCGCCAGAAGATCTGGCTCGGTTCATTGCTCCGAAGGGGTCGGTGGCATTGAATGGCACTTCGCTGACGGTCAATGATGTGGAAGGCTGCGATTTCGGCATCAACTTCATCCCTCACACCAAAGAGGTCACCACCTGGGGCGATGTCGCGGTCGGTGATCGCGTGAACCTTGAGATTGACACTTTGGCTCGATACGTGGCGCGGTTGGCCGAGATGTCCTGATCGTCAAGTCGAAGGGCCAAATCTGGCCGTCAACTTTTTGGACAGCCACCACAGCGCAAGCGCGAGTAGGATGGAGGCATAACCATCAACCGCATAATGCCACGCGAGGTGGACAGAACCCAATATTATGACTGCGGTAAACGCGGTCATTGCCCAACCAATCCAGCGTGAATAGGTAAACCCAAAAAGGGCCAGAATTACACTGGTGCAAACATGCATGCTGGGCATGGCAGAAATACCGCCCACAGGGCCATCGTTGAAATGCCCATCGAGCAAGAGTTGATGCCACTCCAGCGCCCAAACCGGGCTTGTCTGGTGCGAGAGATGAAGAAGTTCAACCTGCGGCGCAAACGTATCGCCGAACCCGAAAATCTCATAATACACCGGTCCTACCGATGCGAATGCTGTTGCAAGAAGGTTGCCGCCGACCGCCCAGCTTAGCGCGAAAGCTACAAGGAATATTGTACTACGATCAGGGTCGCGACGATCGATGCAGGCAAGGCAAACAGCCATGTAGATGAAAACGAACCACAGATTGTAGGCGGCATTGATTGCGGTCGTGACGTATGGTGATCCAAGCAGAGGCCAAAGCAGTGTCCAGACATCATGGCCACCGTGCAGCAATCGGTCCAGCTCAGCAAAGATTGGATCCCACGAATAGGGAACCACATTCGGGATCTCAGTTTTGAGATATGAATATGTCACGATGAGTGGAACGATGCTTAAAAAGCTGACAAGCGCGTCAGGGGCTCTTACCCGATCCGATAGCGTCGTCCGCAGATCAGATAGCATCCAGTGGATGGGCTTCTTTGGTTTGACCCTGAAAGCTGCAACGTACAGGCGCCAAAGGAAGTAGTTGGCAGCGATAATGGCTGACAACATACTAAAGGCACTCAGGATCCTTGATGCCGTCGATGCCCAGAAAGAATTGCCTGTATAAGAACTAACGGCGATACCGGCGAGAACATACAATAGGACGATCGAGAGAAGCAGCCTGTTTCGCCGCAATGCGCCAGCGAAGAGAGAGGACTGTTGGGGCAATTCCGTTGAGTATAACACGGCAGTTGTATCTCGCGCGCTTACAAGAGTTCCGTTAAGTTACTGAGGTCAAGCTTGGGCGATCCAGAGGCCTGAATGAGGCATTTTGTGGACAAAGCGGCTCGAATTGATCTGAACGTTCGAGCAAAGCGAACAATTGCTGGGTGTTGTGCGGCCTTCATCGCTGTGACCGATCTACAGATCATCCATAGCGCTGAGAAAAGGCAAACATTCAACTTGCCCTAGAGGGCGTTGACGCCAAGCTTGCCGATCGGCTTCTTCCCAGAGGTCTGGTCTTTGCGTTCACACTGGTCTATCCCGCCATACAAACCCGTTGTGCGAAAGGCTGCCATATGAGTTTTGAAACCCCTGGACCAGTTGAGGCCCAACTGCGCGAGGCGATCAGTCCGATCGAAGATATCATCGAAGAGGCGCGCAAAGGTCGGATGTATATTCTTGTGGATCATGAGGATCGCGAGAATGAGGGTGATCTGGTGATCGCGGCCGAGTTTGCTGACGCGGACGCCATCAACTTTATGGCCACGCACGGGCGTGGATTGATCTGCCTGCCGATGACAGCAGAACGGATCGATCATCTAGGTCTGCCAATGATGGCCGTGAACAACTCTTCTCGTCACGAAACCGCCTTTACGGTTTCGATTGAAGCGCGCGAAGGGGTTTCGACCGGTATTTCCGCAGCCGACCGAGCGCTGACCGTGGCGACGGCGATTAACGAACAGAACACGATGGCGCATATCGCGACACCTGGTCACGTCTTTCCGTTGCGGGCCAAACGCGGGGGGGTTCTGGTGCGCGCGGGGCACACCGAGGCCGCAGTGGATATCTCGCGTTTGGCGGGGTTGAACCCAGCGGGCGTGATCTGCGAAATCATGAACCCAGACGGCACGATGGCCCGCCTTCCCGATCTGGTAGCGTTTGCCAAAGAACATGGCTTGAAGATCGGCACGATCAGCGACTTGATTTCCTATCGTTCGCGCAACGACAATCTGGTCGTCGAAACATCGCGCCAAAAGGTAAACTCGGAATATGGCGGCGAATGGGAGATGCGCATTTTCACCGATCAGACCCATGGTATCGAACACGTCGTGATGGTCAAAGGGGATATCACCACACCCGAACCGGTTCTGACGCGGACCCACGCACTGCACGAAGCTCCGGACATTCTGGGGCTTGGTCCGAAATCGCCTCGTGAGCTGCCGCGTGCAATGGAGAAGATCGCGGAAGAAGGGCGCGGCGTGGTTTGCCTGTTCCGCCAACCCCGCAACTCGCTTTATGCCGCTGATGACGAAGGGCCGCGCACTATCAAGCAAACTGGCCTTGGGGCCCAGATTCTGTCCAAGATGGGTGTGCAAGAGTTGATTCTTCTGACGGACTCACCGGAAACCGTTTATCTCGGGCTCGACGCATTTGGGCTGTCCATCGTCGGAACCCGCGCCATCTCCAAGGATGATTGATCATGGCTGAACAAGACAAGCATGGCGTGCTGCCAACGCCCACATTCGACAAACCGGTGAAACTGCTGATCGTGGCGGCTCCGTTCTATCGGGCCATCGCCGACAACCTGATCGCTGGTGCCAAGGCAGAGATTGGGGCCGCTGGCGGCACCTGCGAAGTCGTTGAAGTCCCGGGTGCGTTGGAGATCCCAACTGCGATCGCGATGGCAGATCGCCAGTGTAACTTTGACGGCTATGTCGCACTGGGCTGCGTCATTCGAGGCGAGACCACGCATTATGAGACTGTCTGCAACGACTCAAGCCGTGCCATCCAACTGATGGGCCTTCAGGGCCTGTGCATCGGCAATGGAATTCTGACGGTTGAGAATGACGATCAGGCCGAGGTTCGTGCAAATCCCGAAAAGATGAATAAAGGCGGCGGGGCTGCTGCTGCGGCCTTGCATCTGATTGCGCTCAGCCGTAAGTGGGGCTCTTCCAAGAAGGGCGTCGGGTTCAAGCCGCCGTCCGAGTCCATCCTTGTGGCGGGCGACAGCAACGGACCCTCGACAGCATGACCCAGACAGACGCGCCGAAACCGGCCAACCAGAAACGCCTGATGAAATCCGCCGCACGCCTCTATGCCGTGCAGGCGCTGTTCCAGATGGAGCAGTCGGGCCAGACGACCCAAGCAGTCGTGACCGAGTTTCTGGATCACCGGTTTGGCGCGGTCTACGAGGGCGAAGAAATGCTGGATGGCGATATCGGTGTCTTCCGCAAGCTGGTGGATGATGCCGTCAACTATCAGGCCCCTATCGACCAGATGACCGACCGCGCGCTGGTGGCGAAATGGCCCATCGCGCGCATCGATCCAACCCTGCGCGCCCTGTTTCGAGCCGCCGGAGCGGAGCTGACCCAAAGCGACACTCCGCCAAAGGTCGTGATCACCGAATTCGTCGATGTTGCACGTGCGTTCTTCCCCGAAGGCAAAGAGCCCAAATTCGTCAACGCCGTTCTCGACCACATGGCGCGAGAGGCCCAGCCCGAGGCGTTCTGACGCCTTTACCGTGAGCCCACATGCGCTAGACTCACCATCACAGCGCAAGGAGGTTCGCCATGCCCAAACTGGTCCGTCTCTACATCACGCAAGTCGTTTGGGGCTTTGTGATCTCGGCCGTCTTTGTCGGGGTACTGCTGGCGCTGAACGTGGCCAATCTGCGTCATCTGATCACCAGCTCGGAAATCGGTCTGATCGCCTTGGTGATGATCTGGTTCATGAACGGAATCGTCTTTGCGGGCGTGCAGTTCGCCTATGCGATCATGAGTATGGCTGAAAAGTCGAACAAACCACGTGGCGGAACACCGATTGCGCATGGTTTGAAGCCTGCGCCGATCAAGCAGGAAGTGCGCGCAGGACGCTGATATTTCTGCTAAATATGTGGCGGGACCACCAGTCAACCGTGCGGTTTGATTCCCGAGGACCTGTATGTACAGGTGGGCGCCAGGTAATCAGGCCAGGACCTGAACAGAGCCAGCCCCCTCGGAATTGCTTAAGGCCACCAGAATGCTACCTGTCACAAGAAGGGCAGAACCCGCCACGGGCCTAAGTAGGGCCTGAAGCAGGTTCGCACAAGGGGTTAAGCATCAACAGTTTCGTGCAAAGCGGTGCGCATCTTGCCGAAATGTTCATCCCATCCGGCATCCAGCGAAAGGATCAGGCCAAAGGCGTCAGCCCCTTGAGGTAGGCCCTCGTGCAGCAGTCCAAGACGTGTGCCACCAGCGACGGGGTCCAGCGTCCACTTGACCACGCTTTCGGCGCCGCCCATCGGTTTAATGGTGAATGTATATTCAAGATATTCAGGACGCCTCGCTTCACGCACTTCACCCCAAATTAGAAGGTCGCCACTGGTCGTCCCGAACATCTCAAGCTTTTGTCCTGCGGCCAGGGGGCGTTCGGGTTTGTGAAACCACTCGGCCAGCCGGTCGGGATCGGTCAAATAGTCCCAAACGACTTCCGGTGTGGCGCGGAGAAAGATTGTTTTCTGCAAAACTGCGTCTGTCATTTCTTGTTCCCTTCGATAGCTTTTTTCAGATTGGCGAGGCGATCATCCCAGAACCGGTCAAAATAGCTGAGCCAGTCCAGAACCGGAGCCATCCCCTGTGGTTCAAGCCGATTGATGCGTTCGCGACCTCTGGCCTCGACCGTGATCAGACCGCCATCTGACAGGACCGTCAGGTGTTTCTTGACCGCCGCGCGGGTCATGTCGAAACGCTCGGTCAGTTGGGCAATCGTCATGTCTTGGGCGGCAAGCATTTGAACAATGTCCCGCCGGGTCGGGTCGGCGAGCGCCCGGAATGCGTTTTGAGTTTGTGAGTTCATTATAAACTCCATGTGATACCATTGGGTATCATATAATTGAGATACCAAACGGTATCATGTCAAGAATTGTTTGAGTGCTTGATTTTTGTTCACGAATTGTTCACATTTTCAGAATGACTCTGGATATGCAGCCTGGACAGAAACTTGCCCGTGGTGTTTCGCGTCACTTGTTGACCCATGGCTATGTTTCGATTGAAGAATTCGTCCCGTCCCGCGGGCTGCGGGTAGATGTCATGGGGCTGGGTCCCAAGGGCGAGATTTGGGTGGTGGAATGTAAATCTAGCCGCGCTGATTATCAGTCGGATTCCAAGTGGCAGGGTTATCTGGATTGGTGTGATCGATTCTTCTGGGCGGTGGATACCGATTTCCCGACCGAGCTGTTGCCCGCCGAAACGGGTTTGATTATCGCCGATGCTTATGACGCCGAGATCATCCGCATGGGGCCTGAAAGTAAGCTGGCCCCCGCACGCCGCAAGAAGATGGTGCAGAAATTCGCATCAGACGCGGCACGGCGATTGCAGGCGCTGCGCGATCCCAGGATCTAGCCTTTGACGGCGCGTGCGGCTTGGGCCGCTGCTCGGATTTCCTCGGCGATTTCTTCTGCCTCTTCAGGATCAAAGTCCATTGGAATCTCGATCCCGCTGCCTTCGATGAACAGGCGCACCATGCCATGATCGGTTGGCCCGATTTGTAAGTTCGCTTCGATATCGCGTTCGGTGTTGATGCCCATGTTCGCCTCCGGGAAATGAGATTTGGTGCTAACGTGCGATGGGTTGAGAATCAAGTCAGCTATGGGGTCAGATAGGGCATGGAAACGACGACCCTCAGACCCTTCCGTGCCGAAGATGCCCCTTGGCTGGTTCAGCAGCATGATACGCTTTATTCCCGTGACGAAGGGTTTGACGTCAGTTTCGGCCCACTGGTCGCACGCATTCTTGATGACTTCGTTGCCAATCATGACTCTGCTTACGAGCAAGGTTGGATCGCCGAGAACGCTAGCCAAAGGTTAGGCAGTATCTTTTGTGTCAAGCAGACGGACCAAACCGCCAAGCTGCGCTTGTTTCTCTTGGTGCCCGAAGCACGAGGGCAGGGGTTGGGCAAGCAGTTGTTGACCACTTGTATGGGTTTTGCCCGCGAGATCGGATATCGCGATATGGTGCTGTGGACGCATGAAAGCCACACCGCTGCTTGCGGGCTCTACCAGTCGTTTGGGTGGCAGCTGATTGACAGTAAGCCTGTGCGTTCTTTTGGATGTGATTTGGTCGAACAAAGCTGGCGAATTCAGCTTTAATCCCCTTGCAATCCCCGCACGCCTTCGCTAAATCGCCCCTCACGAGTGCCGCCTTAGCTCAGTTGGTTAGAGCGCTGGATTGTGGATCCAGAGGTCCCCTGTTCAAGCCAGGGAGGCGGTACCATTTCCCGATATACAGAACAGTTTGCCGGATGCGGGTCTTTCAGTATATCCGGTTTCTGGTGAAACCCGTATTCTGATAACGCGAGCATGATATGCCGGAAAAGAACCCCAAAGATATCCAGAAAAGCGCACGTTTGAGTGTGGCGCCCATGATGGATTGGACGGATCGCCACTGCCGTTATCTGCATCGCCTGCTTAGCTCTGAAACCCTGCTGTATACCGAGATGGTGACCGCACCTGCGTTGGTGCGCGGTGGTGCGTTGCATTTGCTGGATCACAATCCGCAAGAGCATCCGGTTGCGTTGCAATTGGGAGGCTCGGACCCGCAGGAACTTGCGCAGGCGGCAAAACTGGGGGCTGATGCGGGATATGACGAGATTAACCTTAACTGCGGGTGCCCGTCAGATCGGGTGCAGTCCGGCACGTTCGGCGCCGTCTTGATGCGCGAGCCTGAAAAGGTTGCTAACTGCGTGGCCGCGATGCGCGAGGCAGTGGATGTTGAGGTCACGGTTAAATGTCGCATCGGGGTCGATGAACAAGAGCCCGCACAGGTGCTGCCCGCTTTTCTCGGACAGATTCAAGCTGCAGGGTGCAAACGGGTCACGATCCATGCGCGCAAAGCGTGGTTGCAAGGGCTAAGCCCTAAGGAGAACAGGGATATTCCGCCTTTGGACTATGGTCTGGTACACCAGATGAAGGCTGAATTTCCGGACATTCATATTTCGATCAATGGCGGCATCACCTCACTTGCGGAGTCGCACGAGCATCTGAAGGCCGGATTGGATGGCGTCATGATCGGACGCGCGGCTTATCATCAGCCGACGGATATTCTGGCTGGCGCTGATACGTCGATCTTTGGAACCGGTGAGATCGCCGATCCGGTCAAAGTGGTACAGAACATGTTACCCTATGCTGAGGCGCATCTTGCCGAAGGTGGACGTTTGCACCAGATCACGCGGCATATGCTGGGTCTGTTTGCCGGACGTCCGGGTGCGCGTGGGTGGCGGCGGATGCTCTCTGAGGGTGCCGTGCGCGAGAATGCTGGCCCAGAAGTGATCCTGCAGGCTCTGGACTCTGTCGCGGCGTTGTCGCAGGTGGAACAGGTAGGCTAAGACGGCTTAGGGCCGGTATTGGGGGAATGATGCCCGAGACGATGTTGCTGGCCCAGATGCTGGGCCTTTTGCTTGTGATCGGCGCTTTGGCTGGGGTTCTGGCAGGGTTGCTTGGGGTCGGGGGCGGTATCGTTCTTGTGCCCGCGTTTTTCTATGCATTCCAAACGCTTGGCTATGGCGGACCTCAGCTGATGCAACTGTGTCTGGCTACTTCGCTTGCAACGATTATCGTAACTTCGATCCGGTCCGTCCTGAGCCACAACAAAAAAGGCGCGGTAGATTGGGACATCCTGCGCAGTTGGGGCCCGGGCATCGCGGCGGGTGCGGTGCTTGGCGTACTGGCGGCTTCAGCGCTGCGCACGGAGTGGCTGCAGGCGCTGTTTGGTTTACTTGGTATGGTCATTGGGCTCTATCTCGGGCTTGGAAAATCCGAGTGGAGGCTGGGAGATGCAATGCCGACGGGGCTGCGTCGCGCAGCTCTGTCGCCTTCGGTGGGGTTCTTGTCGGTACTCATGGGCATCGGTGGCGGTAGTTTCGGTGTTCCATTGATGAGCCTGTACAACACACCCATCCATCGCGCTGTGGCCACTGCTGCTGGGTTCGGAGTGATCATCGCAGTGCCCTCGGTAATCGGGTTCCTGTTCCTGAACATCGCCCCGGAACATCGCCCGCCGCTGACGATCGGGGCGGTCAATCTGGTTGCCTTCGGTATAGTCGTTGCGATGACCATGATCACAGCACCTTGGGGTGTAAAGCTGGCCCACGCGATGGATCCCAAACCGCTGAAACGGGTCTTCGCAGTATTTCTGACGCTTGTCGCGTTGAACATGCTGAGAAAGGCGCTGGGGTGGTAGAGGCCTTTTTTGAACGGGGCTGGCTAAAGTTTCCCTACGATCAGGCGTTGGCAAACTGGGTGGCAGAGGTTCTACCAGCTGCAAAGGCATCTGTTTGTGATCTCAAACATGCTGAATGGCACGACTGTGAAGGCACGTGGTTCATCGGCGTCGATGCCCTGGACAATGATGCGCAGGGCAGAGTGGTTGGCTCCTCAGTTTTGCCGGGTGCTGCAATTGACTTTGCGCATCGGCACTACGGGCCGATCGATTTGCACAAAGGACAGGTGTCGGTGATCTATCCAGGTTACCCGAAGCCCCGGCGAGGCGAAAGTGAAGGCGCGGCGCGGTATCGTGCACGACGGGACGCGGCGCATGTGGACGGGCTAAGGCCGATGGGCCCTGACCGGCGCCGCCGCATTGATGAACCGCATGCATGGATACTGGGGATCCCTCTGACCGAAGCCAGCGCTGACGCAGCACCGATGGTACTTTGGGATGGCAGCCACAAAATCCTCGGAGAGGCATTCCGTGATGCGTTAAGGGATTTACCGAAAGACCAGTTGGCCAGCGCTGATATTACTGACATCTACCAGGCCGCCCGCCGCCAAGTGTTTGAGACCTGCACTCGCATCGAATTGCCGGCACGACCGGGTGAGGCCTATCTGTTACATCGCCATTGCTTGCATGGCGTTGCCCCCTGGGGCGCGGACGCTAACGCAGGGCCGGATGGACGGATGATTGCCTATTTCCG
Source organism: Ruegeria sp. BA2 (assembly GCF_056539605.1). Classification (NCBI taxonomy): domain Bacteria; kingdom Pseudomonadati; phylum Pseudomonadota; class Alphaproteobacteria; order Rhodobacterales; family Roseobacteraceae; genus Ruegeria; species Ruegeria sp. BA2. The sequence continues at coordinate 209,573 of NZ_JBQFVE010000005.1, forward strand.
ACCCGAGCTTCCCGGTGGAGTGGCGCAATGGCTCGAATCCCCTTAGCCTCCTGTCATTATTTGGCTTTGGAGGATGAGTTAGATGATTACGGTCCATACAAATTCTGACGGTAGTTTGATTGAAGTCGAGCTTTCGGGCGAAGTGACGAGCGCGGATTACGCGACAACCTTGGTGCCTGCCATTGAGGCTGCATTGAAAGAGCACGATTCGGTACGCCTGCTGGCGATCGTGACGCCGGAATTCAAAGGATATGATCTTGGCGCAGCGTGGTCAGACACGAAGCTTGGGCTCAGTCACTGGCGCGGCTTTGACCGTATCGGAGTGGTTGCGGATCAAGGGTGGGTTCAAACCAGCATTCGACTGGCTGCACCAATTCTTCCTTGTCCTGTGCATGTCTTCGGAATGGATGAGCTGGAAGAGGCGCGACGTTGGATGCGCGAGTCACTTGGGTCGATTCACGTGACAGATTTGGGTGGCCCTTGTGTGCAGATCAGCTTGATGGGCAAACTGGATTCAGAGGAGTACAGCCAGGCGCAAACCGATCTTGACGCACTGTTGCGCGGGCGTGATGGGTTCCGCTTGCTGATTGACCTGCGCGAATTTGATGGCTGGCAGGGGTTAACGGCCATGGCTGCGCATTTTCGACTGGCGGCAGGTCATATTGGAATGTTGGATCGTGCGGCGATTGTCGGCGACAAGTCCTGGCAAAAGATGGCGCAGAGAATGGCCAGCCATGTTCTGGGAACCCGAACTCAGTATTTTCCGGCTGAAGAATTCGACGAAGCGAAGGCTTGGCTGTCTGTTGGGTGAATGGGTTGAATAACACATTGTAAACAATGCTTTATTTTGCCCGTTATTGTTGAATCTAAGGTTGACGCCACGGAATGCAGGTTGTCGCTAACAGCATTATTGACTGGTTGATCAAATAACTTAAGAAAGTTTGAACCTTCCCACTTCATAAGGGATTGGTATCAAACTGTTTCGCGCCGCTGTGGGCTACCACTCACTCAACCACAGAATCCGGGCTCATTACCCCCTCGGGGTTCGGAATGGACCTGCAGTGGCGCGTCGATTGCTCTAAGTTATAAATTCTATGATACTCCGTACTGTCCTTAAGCGCATACTCTCCAAAAATACGCATGAACGACCCGAACTAGCCGAGTTGGAGGGAGAGTTCGACAGAACTGTTAAGCGGTCAACGACCCAAACTGAGCTGGTCGAGCTGTTTGGTGCAGAACTCCGCCATCGTGACCGGCTAAATGATCTCAGAACACCACCGGCACCGAAAACTTAGATAGAAAATCAGGTTCCGTTCAAACGCGCAGCCCGCCCGCCACGGCGCTTTGCCAAACGGGGTTTACGTTCTGGAAGGTCTTGCATGATCTCAGCCCGCTCGGTGCTGTCCATTTTGGACCAACGGGTAATCTCGTCAATCGTGCGATAACAACCGGTGCAGATACGTTCGGTGGGATGAACGACACAGATCTGGATGCAAGGGCTTTCGACCTCGTCCCGTTTCCAAACCATATTCGTCATGGGCGTTTTCCGATCCGTCAAAGAAAGCGCAACCTATCCAGCGCGCCTTGCAAAATATAACCCGCTGCGACGTGATCAATAACCTGTCCGCGACGTTTTCGTGTCGTATCCGCCTCCAGCAGTGCTTTTTCTGCAGCAACTGTGCTCAGCCGTTCATCCCAGAAACCAATTGGAATGTCGGACAAACGGGTCATATTTCTTGCAAATGCGCGAGTTGACTGACACCGGGGGCCTTCGCTGCCATCCATGTTGCGGGGCAGACCAAGGACGATACCGCCGATCTCACGTTCGGTCACAATCTCGATCAAGCGAGCCGAATCCAATGTGAATTTCTTGCGACGAACTGTTTCGAGCGGGGTTGCCACGCCGCGCATCCGATCCGAGACGGCAACGCCAATGGTCTTCTCGCCCAGATCCAGCCCCATCAGGGCGGACATAGGCGTCAAGGACGCGGCGAAATCTTCAAAAGCGTCGTGGATCATTGCGCAATCCCGGCTTGCAGCGCTGCGGCGTCGATCATCTGCAACGCTTCGGAATTACCAGCGAACACCGCCATGGCCTCATCCCGGATGGCGATGGCCCTTTGCCCTTCACCTAAGACGCCCAATGCCGCAATAAGCCGGGCCCATTCCTCGGGGGTTCCGCCTTCGGTCGCCAGACGATCCGAGAGGCCATCGACCATGCCGCGTATCATTTGCTGCCGCTCTTCCGCAGTCATCTCGGCCGCTGCATTTACGTCGTCTTGACTGGGGCCGGGGGGTGCCGAAAAATCAGGGGTATTGAACACCCCAGCACGAAACGCCAGCTCATCGATCTGAGATCGGATCGCATCTGCCCATGGCGCACCGGCGGGTGCATCGTTCAGGGTTTCGACCCAAACGCGGTAGGCCATGTCAGGCCGCCCGGTTTGTGCCAGCATTTGTCCCCAGTAATACCGTGCAGGGCCTAAGCGTGGATTGCGCTCTAACGCTTGCATCAAGGCTGCTTCCGCTTCGGGGGAGACATAACCACCGGCTGCAAGGATCATCATCTCGGCCTGATCCGAGTAGGCATGTGCGGGCGCATTCTCGCCCGACAACTCGATCACGCGCGTCTGTGCCTCATAGCCTGCTTTAAAATTTCCGGCATTGGTTTCATGCTGTGCCAGCAATGTATGGCCTTGCAGATCATCTGGCCGCTCAGCTACTGTCTCTCGCAGTCGATGCAGCAGTGCCTCATAGCCTTCTTCAAGTGGGGGTGCCTGAATCGGAGTGGCGATGGCCTCGGCATCGATCTGGCTGGGTCGATTTTCACGAAGATCTTCTGCCATTTCCAAGCGGACCGACAGGGGCATATCGGGAAAACCGGCAGCGCCGAGTTGGCGATACATCGCGAGTGCCCCACCCACCAGAACAGCGGCCATCGCAAGGAAAGCGATAATCGTAACAGTACGCGACGGCCCAGTATTCTCCACTTCGCCACGCATCTGCGCATCCGCAGCAAGAATGCGGCGCGAGATTTCGGTGCGAACACGCTCAGCATCACCTTTTGCGATCACTCCGCGCGCAAGATCGCGATCTACCCCCGCCAGTTGTTCGCGATAGACACGCAGATCATAGGCCGCAGTCGGGCCATTGTCGCGACGCCCACGCAGCATAGTACAACCCAGAAAAACGGCAATCAGCAGCGCGATCAGGAAGATCAGAACCCAGAACGACATGGTCCCTCCAAATTGGTTGTCCTGACTTAGACCTCTTAGGGCATAGAAAAAAGGGACAAATGGCCGCGAAGGGCGCTCATGTCGCAATAGTGTATTATTGCGACGTTGCGTGGCAGGGTTAAAATGTCAGGGCGCGGCATATCTGCGTCCAATTACCGAGCCGGATGGATTCGATCATGAAACACTACTCAGCCTTTGCTGTTGCGCGGGAAGCGCTGCGCCATCATACCGGGTGGGAACGCGCCTGGCGGTCACCTGAGCCGAAAAAGCGATATGACGTCATCATCGTCGGTGCGGGTGGTCATGGTTTGGCGACGGCGTATTATCTGGGCAAGAACTATGGCATCCAGAATGTCGCCGTTATCGAAAAAGGCTGGCTTGGTGGTGGGAATACTGGCCGGAATACCACCATCATCCGGTCGAACTATCTGCAGGACCCGTCAGCTGCGATCTATGAAAAGGCGCGAGGGCTGTATGAAGATCTAAGCCAGGAGCTGAACTATAACATCATGTTCAGCCCGCGCGGCGTGATCATGCTGGCGCAGACCCAGCACGAGATTCGCGGCTATCAGCGCACGGCACATGCGAATGCGCTGCAAGGTGTTCAGACCGAGTGGATCGGGCCCGAGCGCGTGAAAGAGCTGGTGCCGATCATTAATCTGGAAGGCCCGCGTTATCCGGTTCTGGGCGGTCTCTGGCAGGAACGCGGCGGCACAGCACGCCATGATGCCGTGGCTTGGGGCTATGCCCGCGCATGTTCGGCCATGGGCATGGACATCATCCAGAAATGCGAAGTCACGGGCGTGCGGTCCGAGAACGGTCGCGTTGTAGGGGTCGATACCACCAAGGGTGCCATCGATTGCGACAAGCTTGGGATCGTGGTTGCTGGTCATTCCGGTCAACTTGCAGAGATGGCGGGCTTCCGTCTGCCGCTTGAGGCCGTTGCGCTGCAGGCTCTGGTCTCAGAGCCGATCAAGCCCTGCATGGATGTGGTGGTGATGGCCAACACCGTTCACGGCTACATGTCTCAGTCCGATAAGGGCGAGATGGTGATCGGCGGTGGTACTGACGGATTCAACAACTTCACCCAGCGCGGTTCATTCCATCATATTGAAGAGACAGTCCGCGCCCTGGTCGAGACTTTCCCCATGATCTCGCGTCTGAAGATGCTGCGCCAATGGGGTGGCATTGTGGATATGACAGGCGACCGCTCGCCCATCCTGTCAAAAACGCCGCTGAATGGCTGCTTTATCAACGCAGGCTGGGGTACCGGCGGCTTCAAGGCCATTCCAGGCTCTGGCTGGGGTATGGCGCAGCTGATGGCAACAGGCCATTCACCGCTGACCGAAGCGTTCTCGCTGGACCGCTTCAAAGAGGGCCGCTTCATCGACGAAAGCGTCGCCGCTGGGGTGGCGCACTGATGAAGATTTTTCGTCGAAAAATCTGGCGCGCCCGTCAAGCAAATTTCGCAGGTAGATCAGTCTCGCCTGCTGCCAAAAGGATGACCATATGCTGATCCTGAACTGTCCCTATTGCGGCGTCGACGCCGAAGAAACGGAACTGGCCGCAGGTGGCGAGGCGCATCTAAAGCGTTACGGCCCGGGCTCGTCAGATGATGAGTTCCACGACTATCTGTTCATGCGCGAAAACCCCAAAGGCGTACATTTCGAACGTTGGCGCCATGCCAATGGGTGCGGCAAGTGGTTCCATGCCGCGCGTTGTACGAATACGCTTGAGGTTTTTGGAACTTATTCCGCCCAGGTCACCGAACCGCCTCAAGAGATCAAGGACGCCATCACCGCAAAACGTCCGGGATGGGCATGGAGAGACTTCTCCTGATGCTTCATCTTTTTGAAAATACTCCCGCCGGAGGCATCGATGCTTCCACCTGCGAAAGGTCCGCATCATGAGCACCCGCCTCGCAAAACATGGTCGCCTTATCGACCGGTCAAAACAGGTAACCTTTACCTTCAATGGCACCTCGATGCAGGGCTACGAGGGCGATACACTCGCGTCAGCCCTATTGGCCAATGACCAGATGATGGTCGGTCGGTCGTTCAAGTATCACCGTCCCCGCGGCATGGTTGCCAGCGGTGCGGAAGAACCGAACGCACTGGTCGGTCTGGGCGAGGGCAACCGGTTCGAGCCGAACCAACGTGCCACAACGACTGAGCTGTTCAATGGTCTGACATCGGTATCGCAGAACCACTGGCCGAACCTCGAGTTCGACGTAGGCGCGATCAACACGCACCTTTCCCGCTTTTTGCCAGCGGGTTTCTACTACAAGATGTTCATCCATCCCAAGCCGTTCTGGAAACATGTGTACGAGCCCTTCATCCGTCAGTCGGCGGGTCTGGGCAAAGCGCCCGACAAGGACAGCCGCGATGCGGATAGTTATGAACATTTTTACGCCTTCACCGATGTACTTGTGATCGGTGGCGGAGTAGCAGGCCTGCAGGCCGCCAAGGTGGCGGCGCAGTCCGGTGCCAAGGTGATGCTGATCGAACAGACCGCACATTGGGGTGGGCGCGCTCCGGTCGATGGTGGAACCGTGGGTGGTGAGCCTGTGGATAAGTTCGTGGAACAATTAGTTTCCGAACTCGAAACAATGGATAACGTAACCATGCGCAGCCGCTGCATGGGCGCGGGGGTCTATGACCACGGTTATGTGCTGGGATATGAGCGTCTGACAGACCACAAGCCCGGCACCCAAGGCCCGCGTCACCGTCTGTGGCGGATCCGCGCAAAACAGGTTGTGACCGCGACCGGGGCCATCGAGCGCCCGCTGTCGTTTGCGGGCAACGATGTGCCGGGCGTCATGCTGGCATCGGCGATGCGCGACTATGTCGTCAACTGGGGTGTCACTCCGGGTGAGCGTGTGATTGTTGCAACCAATAATGACGATGCCTACCGCACTGCGATCATTCTGAAACAGGCTGGTGTCGATGTGTTGCGGGTTGTTGATGCACGCGACACTGCGGGCCCCCTAGCCGAAGAGGCGCGCCAGCTGGGTATCCGCGTTGATCCGGGCAAGGCGATCGCCAAAGTCAAAGGCGGCAAGCGGGTCAAGAAGGTTGCGATCTGCAACCAAGAGGGGATCGGCGGCGCTCGGGAAGAGGTCGAATGCGACGCGGTTGCCATGTCAGGTGGCTGGTCTCCGGTGGTGCACATGTGGTCGCATTGCGGCGGGAAACTGATTTGGGACGAAGCGAACGCACATTTCCGCCCCGATCCGTCACGACCTCCTCTAGGTGCTGATGGCGAAGGGTTCGTGCTGGCGGCGGGGTCGTCTAACGGTCCGCTGGCATTGGGCGAGGTTCTGACCGACGCAGATGCAGCGGGTAAGGCGGCAGCGAAGGCGGCCGGGTGCACCGCCAAGCGGACGAAGGCTCCGGTTGGAGAGACCATGGCAGAGGCACCGATGGCGCCCGTTTGGTTGATGCCCTCAAATGCCGAGATTAGCCTGCGCATGAAATCGTGGTTGGATTTCCAGAACGACGTCAAAGTCTCGGACGTACAACTGGCTGCGCGCGAGGGATACGAAAGCGTTGAGCATACCAAGCGTTACACCACGTTGGGCATGGCAACAGATCAGGGTAAGTTGAGTAATATCAACGGTCTGGCGATCCTTGCTGATGCATTGGATTCAGAGATCCCGAAAGTTGGAACCACCACTTTCCGCCCGCCCTATACGCCAATATCGATGGCGGCGATCGGGGGTGAAGCGCGGGGTGAGGTATTCCAGCCGATCCGTCAAACGCCGATGCATAACTGGCATGACAAGAACGGTGCCGATTGGGAGCCGGTCGGCCATTGGCGCCGAACCTATGCCTATGTGCGCCCCGGTGAATCTGTGCATGACGCGGTGAATCGTGAGGTGAAGAATACCCGCGAACACCTCGGCTTGTTGGATGCATCGACGCTGGGCAAGCTCATCGTCAAAGGTCCCGACGCGGGCAAGTTTCTGGACATGATGTACACCAACATGATGTCGACACTGAAGGTCGGCAAATGCCGCTATGGCCTGATGTGTTCCGAGAATGGCTTTCTGATCGACGACGGCGTTGTTGCCCGCATCGACGAGGATACATGGCTGTGCCACACAACAACCGGCGGCGCCGAGCGCATTCATGGCCACATGGAAGAATGGCTGCAGACCGAATGGTGGGACTGGAAAGTCTACGTCGCCAACGTGACCGAGCAATACGCTCAAGTCGCCGTCGTGGGCCCGAACGCGCGCAAGGTGCTTGAGAAGTTGGGCGGCATGGACCTGTCGAAAGAGGCGCTGCCCTTCATGGAGTGGCGCGATGGCAAGATCGGTGATTTCGATGCACGCGCCTATCGCATCTCGTTCTCTGGTGAACTGTCCTACGAAATTGCCGTTCCGGCCTCGCAGGGTCAGGCGTTCTGGGACGCACTGATCGAGGCAGGGCAGGAGTTCGGAGTGATGCCCTATGGCACCGAGTGTCTGCACATTCTACGGGCCGAGAAGGGCTTTATCATGATCGGCGACGAGACCGATGGCACCGTGATCCCGCAGGATCTTGGGCTGCACTGGGCGCTGTCGAAAAAGAAAGAGGACTACCTTGGCAAACGCGCCCATTCACGGACCCATATGGCCGATCCGGAGCGCTGGAAACTGATTGGTCTTGAGACTGTGGATGGATCGGTTCTGCCGGACGGTGCCTATGCAGTGGGCGAGGGCGTGAATGCCAACGGTCAACGCAACATGATCGGACGTGTTACCTCGACCTATTACTCGGCCAATTTGGGTAAAGGCATCGCCATGGGCTTGATCAAGCATGGCCCGGATCGCATGGGTGAAGTGGTCGAGTTCCCGGGCACCGATGGCAAAACTTACAAAGCCAAGATCGTGGACCCGATCTTCTACGACAAGGACGGGGAGAAGCAGAATGTCTGAACCCATCAGCGCACTGAACCACGCCTCCTATGACGGCATTGCAAAGATCGAAGAATGCGGCCTGCAGGGAATGATCACCCTGCGCGGGGATCTGTCGGACAAAGTGCTGGCCAAGGCCGTGAAAGACGCCACAGGGCAGAAAGTGCCGGGCCAACGCGAAGCTTTTGTCGACGGAGAAACCGGCGTTTGCTGGATGTCCACTGATGAGTTGCTAGTGCTAGTGCCCTACGCCGAAGTCGAGGCTAAGCTGGCGACAATGACCAATGCGCTTAGCGGTATACACGCGTTGGCCGTGAATGTTTCGGATGCGCGCGCAGTATTTCGGGTTTCGGGGCGCAGTGCACGCGAAGTCCTGGGCAAGCTGACACCGGTTGACCTGTCGCCCGAAGCGTTTCAACCAGGGCACATCCGCCGCTCACGCCTGGCGCAGGTGGCTGGTGCATTCTGGATGGAAGACGCTGAAAGCTTCCGCATCGTCTGCTTCCGCTCGGCTGCGGACTATGTGTTCAAACTGCTTAAGGTTGCGGCGCAACCCGGCAGTGAGGTCGGGGTTTACTGAGACGAAAAGAGCCCCGGTTCGACCGGGGCTTTTTTGCTATTGCGCGGCGCAGGTCCCAACGCCATATGGCTTGTTCAAAAAATTTCCCTGCAAGAACGCCATACGCACTTTGATAGTGTTATCGGTCGGATCCTGATTGGCTTGGTAGCGGACGCGGACATTTCCGCCTGCCGCCATTGTCTGATCCATGTTCCAGACTAGTCGATACCCTTTTGAGCCTCGATTCTTGAACTTTGCTTCTTCCAAGTTGTGATGGGAGCTTGCCGCTAAGGCGGCACTTGCCGTCGGATCGATCTGAACGCGTATTCGGGTGCGATCCAACCGTGACTGTCTTGCTTGGTCATCGTACACAAATAATTCGTGGTTTCGGCTGAGGCTGCTTGCGCACCCAGCAACATCAGAAAAGAAAGAGTTATATATTTCATGGGTATCCGTCGTCTTCGTTTGATACCGGACAGACAACACTTTAGGCGCGAGATGACAAGCTCACATTACCGATTTACGAGAATTGGAGGCAGGCCTGTTCAGCCGTGCAAAAGAACCGTCTGGAACCTTGAAAGAGCATCGGGTTCAAGCAGTTGATCAGCGGTCACAGGTTGTAAGTTTTGATCGCTGATGCTGGGATAGAACGCCAGTAGGTCAAGCAGTGTCTTCGTTGCCTTTTGCTTGTCATGATCCGGTAGCAAGGGCGCGTGCAAGGACAGAAACAACGCAGGTTTATGTGTTTTCAACCAAGGCACCAAAGTCGGAAGAACAAAGAATTCCGCCCCTTCGATATCCATCTTTACCAGCGTTACTCCGGACAGATCATTTGCCGCTTCGAATTGATCCCACGCGATGGTCAGTGCATCGGTGCCATGATCTGCGTCGTGCAGCAATGAACTGGTGGAATCCCCGGGTTCTCCGCGAGTCGATGCCATTCTCGCGACCCCAAACCGATCGGACAGCGCCACGCTGAAGGCCGAAACGTTTCGAATCTCGTTCAGGTCTAGGTTCCAGGCAAGGTGACGGAAAGCGGTCGGGTCGGGTTCAAAGCAATAGACTTGACGAGCGCGGCGGGCACCATAGAGGACGGTCGGGCCGATCCAGGCTCCGATATCCAGATAATCGCTTTCCGGGGACAAGAAACGATCCAAAACTTCAAAGGTTTCCGGTTCCCAGTCACCAGCGGCGGCCTTGCGCCAGAATTTCGAATGATACGGGTCCAGGCGAAACGGTTCGCCGTTCAGGTTGCCCGCATAGTACCCGCGGGCGCGATAGAACATTTTGCGCGCCTGTGTCAGCATCGCGGACCTCCGGGTTTTTGTGTCGCAGCCCTTGACCTGCGGCGGCTGTCAAAGCATTTAACCTTTGGAACCGCAACATTCATTTTCAACAGGGGGCCGAGATGGCTTTTGAACTTCCTGATCTTCCTTATGCACATGACGCGCTGGCAGCCAAGGGCATGTCCGCGGAAACGCTGGAATATCACCACGACCTGCACCACAAGGCCTATGTCGACAACGGCAACAAGCTGATCGCCGGAACCGAGTGGGACGGCAAGTCGCTGGAAGAAATCATCGTTGGCACCTATGACGCGAACGCTGTGGCGCAGAACGGTGTTTTCAACAACATCAGCCAGCTGTGGAACCACAACCAGTTCTGGGAGATGATGGGCCCCGGCGGCAGCGCAATGCCGGGTGAGTTGGAAAAAGCACTGACCGAAAGCTTTGGCTCGATTGACGAATTCAAATCGCAGTTCAGCGCGGCCGGTGCCGGTCAATTCGGTTCGGGCTGGGCATGGCTGGTCAAAAACGCGGACGGATCGCTGGCCGTGACCAAGACCGAAAACGGTGTAAACCCGCTGTGCTTTGGTCAAACCGCCCTGCTGGGTTGCGACGTTTGGGAGCATTCCTATTACATCGACTTCCGCAACAAGCGTCCTGCTTACTTGTCGAACTTCCTCGACAATCTGGTGAACTGGGAAAACGTGGCATCGCGCATGTGATCTGCGCTTAGCGCAACAAGTCAATGGCCCGCCGGCAGCAATACCGGCGGGCCTTTTCTTTGTTTAAGATGAGCAATTGGTGAAAATCTGCCGGTATGTCAACTTTCGGCAAATGGCCTATTGAGTGGGGCCCTTCAGCCCTTACCTAAGTTAGGCGGAGGGAGAGAACCGCCAATCAACTTAGTACCAGTTAGAATGCGTGCGAAATACAAACGCCGCATCTCCAAGCAGGTGTGTCTGAGGGACAGGTGAAAGCCAATCCAAGCGATACAGGAGATCACGAATGGCTGCACTTGAACAGGGAACATGGGTTATCATTGCTGATGGTGAAAAGGCGCTGGTGATGGAGAATATCACCGACGCGCAAGACCCGAATTTGGTTGTCGTGTCTGTTGAAGAACAGGACGGGGCACCGGCCAAACCAACCGACCGAGCTGGTCGACGGCCAGATACAGGCCCGAACCAGAAATCAGCTGTTGAAGAGGACAGCTGGAAGGCCCACGCCAAATCTCTTTTCGTTCAGGATGTCGCCAACCTGCTGAATCGTAAGGGTCTGAAAGGGGCGTATAAACGTTTGGTACTTGTGGCCAGCCCGCATGTTCTGGGGCTTTTGCGTCGCCGATTGCACAGCGAAGTGTTGGCAAAGGTCGTGGCCGAGGTCGACAAGACGCTTACAAATCACCCTTTGCACAAGGTTGAGCGAATACTGCGGACCCAATTGGCTAAACCTGCTTAAACAAGTGCGGATGTTCGGGCGGTTCTTACCGCCCGATTACGCACTGTCAGTTAAGCAACTGACGAAGCGCCGACATTGCCGATGCCGGTGTATCGACCCAAGTAATGAATTCTGCCAGAGACCCGTCTGCAAACCCCTGACCGATCAACTGGTCCAGCAATGTATGCAGTGTGTCCCAATATCCATCAACATTCATCACCAGAATGGGCTTGTCATGCAGCCCCAATTGCCGCCAAGTCAGCGCTTCGAACAGCTCGTCCAAGGATCCGGGCCCGCCGGGCAGCACTACCACGGCATCGGCATTCATGATCATGACCTTCTTACGCTCGTGCATGGTTTCAGTCACGATGAAGCGCGTGAGGTCGGTCTTGCCCACTTCGCGCTGAAGCAGGTGGACCGGGATCACCCCGAATGTGTCGCCACCTGATGATTGCGCGGCGCGGGCGACTTCACCCATGAGCCCCACATCTCCGGCCCCATAAACCAGTCGCCAGCCTTCGTTAGCCAGCAGCGTGCCAAACGTCTGAGCCGCGGCAGAATATGCCGGATTTACACCATTGCGTGACCCGCAATACACACAGACGGATTTCTGGGACATGATTTGGGCTCTCTGCTCTTGTGTTAGGGGTTTTGACCCCTGATAGCGGGATTGATAGGTTGGCTCAACCGTCCGTTGGAATGCACGCCAATCTGGGTATTTACCGGGCGGAGTGAAAGGAAAAGAATGAACGCCAATTCGGGAAGCGGAGGCTCTGGTACCTTCATATGGGGCCTGGTCGCTGGAATCGTCGTGGTGCTTGTCGCTGGCGGGTTGTACCTGTCGGGGATGTTCAGCGGTCTTGACGAGAGTGCCGAGGTCGAAGCGACTGAAACATCCGAACCGGTGGAAGGCGTCGCGCAGCAAGACACTCAACCAACGGAAGAGGAGCCCGAAGCGCAGGCTTCAGAAGTTGAAGAGGCCGCAACCAATGACTCTCCAGCCATTGGGACCGAGCAGGTACAAGAGACTGAAGAACAGGCGGCAGAAAGCGCAGATGCTGAAAGCCCTGTCGCGCTTGCACCGGTCTTGGATCAGATTTTCGTTGAACCCGACGGAAACGCACTGCTGTCCGGCAATGCTGAGCCAGGTTCCGAGGTCAGCGTGCTGTTAGATGGAGAAGCCGTTCACAGCTTTACTGTCGATGAGAGCGGGCAGTTCGCCGAATTCGTCTCGATCCCATTTTCTAACGACGCTCGTGGGTTGGTTCTGGAAACCCGTGGTGGTGAACAGTCCAGCCGCTCCGACGATTACCTGATCGCAGCCCTGCCAGCTCCGGCTGTACCAGAACCGTCTGACCCCGCTGACGATCAGGCGGATGTTGAGGTTGCCGAAGCAGCGAACGCCGAAACGGAAGTCGTCGATGATAACGCGACCGAAGGGAGCGAGACCGATGTTGCACGCGTCGCGACGCCTTCGACCGACGCGACCGAACCGGCAGCAGAAACGCAGCCTGAACCGGAAAACGCACCTGATCAGCAGGTTGCGATCTTGCGCTCGGGCGAAGAAGGGGTTGAGCTTGTCCAACCCCCGACCGTGCAGGACACACCGCCAAAGCAGATCGCCTTGGATACTATCGGTTATTCGGACACCGGGGATGTCGAGCTGACCGGGCGTGCCAAAGATGGATCAGCGGTTCGTCTGTATCTGAACAATCAGCTTGTGGCAGATCTTGGGCCCTCGACGGATGGGCAGTGGCGTGGCGAGGTCGAAGGGATCGATCCCGGAGTTTATACCTTGCGGGTGGATGAGGTTTCTCCGGACGGCACCGTTGTGAGCCGACTTGAGACGCCGTTCAAACGCGAGCCTGTGGAAGCGCTGCGTGCAGCCGAAGCCAGTGAATCCGGAGAAACCGTGGGTCAAACCCCGGCTATTCGCTCTGTCACGGTTCAAAAGGGCGATACACTTTGGGCGATTTCGCGGGATCGGTTTGGGGATGGCGTGCTGTACGTCAAACTTTTTGAGGCCAACAAGGATTCGATCCGCGATCCTGACCTGATCTATCCGGGACAAATCTTCACTATTCCCGAATGAACATTTCCACTGGCCCTTTTCGGTGGGCCAGTTCAATCTCTGACCGCAGTTAAGGTACGTGATGAGACAACCCTCCGCGATCCAAGCCGAGCCTGACGAGCACCGCTCGGGCTGGCGCACCATCCGCAAAGTCGCCCCCTATCTTTGGCCCGAAGATCAGCCATGGGTGAAACGCCGTGTTGTCTTGGCAATGGCAATGTTGGTGCTGGCCAAGCTGATCGCTGTCTATACCCCGATCCTGTACAAGGGCGCTGTTGACGGCTTGGCGGGCGAGGGTGTGCCACCGCTTGCGCTAGGCGCGATCGGGCTGACCGTGGCCTATGGCGTGGCCCGCATGATGACCGTGGGCTTCCAGCAATTGCGGGATGCATTTTTTGCCCCGGTTGGACAACGGGCGCTGCGGGCGCTGGCGCTTGAGACTTTCCAGCATATTCACCAGCTATCGATGCGCTATCATGTGACCCGCCGCACGGGTGGCCTGAGCCGTATTATCGAACGGGGGGTGAAAGGCGTAGAATTCCTGCTGCGCTTTCTGCTTTTTTCAATCGGGCCGCTGATCCTGGAACTGCTATTGGTGTCAATCATCCTGCTGTGGCTGTTCGACGTCTGGTATCTGGTCGTCGTGGCAGTGACGATCGCGCTTTATATCTGGTTCACGTTCGCTGTGACCGAATGGCGCGTGAAGCTGCGGCGCGAGATGAACGAACAAGATACCGAGGCCAACCAGCGCGCCATCGACAGCCTGTTGAACTTTGAAACAGTCAAGTATTTCAATGCCGAAACACGCGAAGCTGAACGCTATGATGTTTCGATGAAGGGCTACGCCAAGGCTGCGCTTAAGACAGCGTATTCTCTGGCCTTCCTCAATTTCGGTCAATCTCTACTGATCACCTGCGGCCTGATCGGGGTGATGGTTTTGGCGGCAATGGGCGTACAGAACGGGTCGCTGACAGTCGGCGATTTCGTGATGGTCAACGCGTATATGATCCAGATAACCGTGCCTCTGAACTTCCTTGGCACCGTCTATCGCGAAATAAGGCAATCACTGGTGGACATGGGGCAGATGTTCGATCTGCTTGAGCAACCTGCTGAGGTGACGGACAAACCCTGCGCGCCGAACCTGAAGGTCAATGGGGGTGAGGTGACGCTTGAAGATGTGCATTTTGGGTATGAGCCTGATCGCGAAATCCTGAAAGGCGTATCGCTGAACGTACCGGCGGGACAGACTGTGGCGATTGTCGGGGCTACAGGCTCGGGCAAATCAACCATTGGTCGGTTGCTGTTCCGGTTCTACGACGTCACCGGCGGGGCGTTGAAGATCGATGGTCAGGATGTGCGCGACGTCAGTCAAGCCAGCCTGCACGCCTCGATCGGCGTCGTTCCGCAGGACACGGTGCTGTTCAACGATACGATCCGCTACAACATCGCCTATGGGCGCGAAGGGGCAACTCAGGATGATGTGGAAGCTGCGGCAAAGGCTGCACAGATCCACGATTTCATTGTCAGCCTGCCCGAAGGGTACGACACCAAGGTTGGCGAGCGGGGCTTAAAACTGTCAGGCGGTGAGAAACAGCGCGTTGGCATCGCCCGGACTCTGCTGAAGAACCCTCCGATCCTGTTGCTGGACGAGGCGACCTCGGCCCTGGATACGGATACCGAGCAGGATATCAAAGACGCACTGGCACGTGCAGGTGAGGGCCGGACGGTCCTAACCATCGCTCACCGGCTGAGCACGATCGCTGAATCTGATCTGATTGTCGTGCTGGAACGCGGTGAAATCATCGAACAAGGCACGCATACTGAGCTGTTGGGGCACGAAGGGCGATACGCGCAACTGTGGAATCGCCAGCAAGCCGACAGTGAGGCGGCGTGAACGCGGCGATCTCCAAACACAGAGGTGGAGCTTTAAAAACTGTCGTTGCAGCACGGTTTTGCGTTTGACGCCGACCTATAGTCGAGACAGTGTGCAGACCGAAACAAAGACTAGGGAAAACCTTATGAAAATGCGAGCAGCGGTTGCATTGACTGCGACACTCTTAATGGCAACTTCGGCAGCGGCCGAGGACCTGGAGTTTCTGATTATCAACGAAACCAGCTATGATCTGGTCGAATTCAACGTATCGCCTGCATCGTCCGGCAGCTGGGAAGGGAACCTGCTTCAGGGTGGCTATCTGGGCGCGGATTATGAAGTGGGCGTTCTCATCGCGGACGGGCTGACCACCTGTGTCTACGATATCCGTGGTGTCTTCAGCGACGGGGAAGCGGTTGAAGATTATGGCCTGAACTTGTGTGATCTGGGCGAATACGCTTTCGTCGAGTAACCCCCAAACCAGAAATTAAATGGCGAGCCCTTGGGCTCGCCTTTTTTTATTCTGCGGCCTTCAGCGGTGTGGTCGGCGGATGATCGGGGCGGTCATCCGAGGTGTCCTGACCTTGGGCGACTTTGCTCTGCTCATCAGTCCAGATCATCTCGGCAGCCTGCACATCACGCGCGCTTTGGCCGATTGCCATGTCCTGAGCGATCTGGCTGGACCGGCCTGCTGTTGCACGCGCCAGCGCCTTACCCAGCCATATCGCGTAGGTGGTGACCCATACGCGCAGCGCCAGGAATGAGGGCGTTACAATCAGCGTCAGTACCGTGGCCGTGCCGAGGCCAAAGACCACAGCCGTAGCCAGCTGTTTCCACCAGAGCGCAGTAGGGCTGTCGATCGAATAGCCGCCACCGATAAAGTCCAGCGACAGGCCGAACATCATCGGGGTCAGACCCGCCATTGTGGTCAGAGTAGTCAACAGAACAGGGCGGATACGCGCCTCAGCCGTTCGAACGATGGCATCGATGCGAGACATGTAGCCGCTGTATTCCTGATAGGTGTCGATCAGAACGATGTTGTTGTTCACAACGATCCCGGCCAGTGCGACAATCCCGGTCCCGGTCATGATGATCGAGAACGGCTGTTGCATCACCATCATTCCCAAGAGCACGCCCGTGGTCGACAGAACCACGGCCAGCAGTACCAGAACCGAGTTGTAGAACGAGTTGAACTGCGCCAGCAGGATCACAAACATCAGGCCCAAAGCGGCCAGAAACGCGCTGGACAGGAAGGCTTGGCTTTCGGCCTGGTCTTCCTGATCGCCGGTCCATTCCCACGTGATTGTACGGCCGAACGGGTCGTTTTGCAGCCATTCCGTCAGCACCGCGATTCGTTCATTTGGATTGATCAGGGCAAATCGGGCGTCACCGCTTTCGATAGCAGAGCGTACCTCGCCCACATTCTCGGCACCTGTCAGTTGCACGAGTTCAAACTCGGCCCCATCTGCGCTTGTGATTGTGGTGCCAGAGGGCGTTACGCCGTCGACCACCGCGCGCACAGTGGCCAGACGCAACTCTGCACCATCTGGGCCGGTGGTGACGATCTTGCTCAACCCCGGTTCAACATCCGCCTTGACGTCATAGTAGCGTTGCTGGTCCACACGGTTAATCTCGGCCAACTTGGCCACCGGTTTGCGGGTTACGAAGTTCGACAGCGGTACCAGCCCGTCGGGCGTACGCACCTTGAGCGTATCCAGCGTCGACAAGACACGGTCCTGATCGGGCAGGCGGACGCGGATTTCGACCTCTTCATCGGTTGAATCCGGGCGCATCTCACCCAGCAGGATACCCCTCGTCACAAGCTGCACCATCGCACCAACGGTTGCCACGTCTGCGCCGAACCGGCCTGCCTTGGCGACGTCAACGTCGATCTGCCAGTCGATACCGGGCAGGGGCAGGGTGTCTTCGATCTTGATCAGGCCTGGGGTCGTATCGAACGCATCCCGCGCTGTAAGCGTGGCCGCCGTCAGTTCTTCCCAACTATCACCCTTGATCCGCAGGTGGACGGGCTTGGCCGAAGCGGGGCCTTGTTCCAGCGCCTGAAGATCAACGATGAACCCGGGAAGGGTTGCCAGCTCGGCGGTAAGCTCTTCCAGAACATAATTGCCGTCATATTCGGCTGCGACTTCTTCCTTTGCAAAACCAAGCAGGCCTGCAATCGGCCCCCAGAACCAACCGGTGATCTGTTCAGAGCTGATCGGGCGATCTTCCCAAGGAATAAGCTCGAACTGCACACGGCCAATGGTGTCGGCAGGGGCTTCGGCACCGCCATTGTTCTGATTCAGCCCGCCTTCACCCGCAAAGGCAAATACGTTGATCACGGCCGGGTGTGCGCTGATGACGCGCTCGGCCTCAAGAACCATCTCGTCTTTCTCGGCCAGAGACAGGTTACCGCGCGCCCGAACATAGGCCGTGGCCTGTTCCGGTTCGCTTTCGACAAAGAACTCGACACCGCGCGAGTTTTGCGGGAACAGGATGAATGCGATCCAGAAGACTGCCGCAAAGACCACCGCGATGGACACTACCGGCATGACCGGATTGCCGACCAAGAATTTGATCACATAACCGAATGGCGTGTGCTCTTTAGTGGTATGGACATGTTCATCCGGGGCGCGTTCGATCTTGGCGGCGCTCAGCGTGACCGAGCCAGCGAAAGCACCGAACAAGAACAACAGAACGCCAGCAAGTGAACCGCCGGGTAGCAGGTAGTTGGGGTTCAAGACCTGCATTGCGCCAAGGAAGATCATGTAAAGCGATGGCGGCACCAAAAGCGCGCGCACCCACCATGCTGTGCGTGCCCGCAGCCAGTTGGAACTGCGATCAAAACTACGGCTCATGCGGCCCGAAACACCACCAACAACCGGCAGGTAGATCAGTGCCACAATCAGCGAGGCTGATAGAACGAAGATCAGCGTGATCGGCAGCATCTTCATGAACTCGCCGGGAATGCCGGGCCAGAACAGCATTGGCAGGAAGGCACACAAGGTCGTGGCGGTTGAAGAGACAATCGGCCAGAACATCCGCTGTGCCGCCTCGACATAGGCGTGCATCGGGCCGACGCCTTCCTTGATGCGCTTATCAGCGTATTCGACCACAACGATGGCACCATCGACCAGCATGCCCACCGCAAGGATCAGGCCAAACATCACCATGTTCGAGATTGTGACCCCAATCATCGCTAGGAAGGCAAAGCACAACAGGAATGACGTCGGGATAGCAAAACCCACCAGCAACGCGGCGCGTGTCCCCAGAGAGGCCAGAACCACGATCATCACAAGTGCGACGGCGGTTAGCACTGACCCTTCAAGCTGACGGACCATTGAATCGACGATGCGGCTTTGATCGTTCGAAGTGCCCACATCAACAGCGGCCTGCAGTTCAGAAGGCCAGTTGGTCTGGGCCTCGGCAACCGTTGATTTGATCAGCGCGACGGTGTCGATCAGATTGAAGCCTTTGCGCTTGACGACCTGCAGCGCAACCGTGGACTCGCCGTTAAACCGGGCAGTGCCTTCGCGGTCTTCAAAGGTATAGTTAATTTCGGCCAGTTCACCCAAGGTGACCACGCGGTCTCCATTGACCTTGACAGGCAGCGCATAGACATCCTGTGCAGTCTTGAAGGACGATGGGATCTTGACCGAGAATGTGCCCTGTTCGGTTTCAACTTCACCTGCCGCGATCAGTTGGTTGTTGTTTTGCACAACGTTGATCAGTTCTGCGGCCGTAACGTTGTAGGCCTCAAGCCGGAGCGGATCGATCACCACTTCGAGCATTTCGTCGCGGTTCCCGGCAATGCCCGCCTCCAGCACCGCATCCAGAGCCTCAAGCTCGTCCTGCAGGTCTTTAGCAACACGCGCCATCGTACGCTCGGGGACCGGGCCGGTCAGGTTGACGATGACGATGGGGAATTC
Source organism: Ruegeria sp. BA2 (assembly GCF_056539605.1). Lineage (NCBI taxonomy): Bacteria > Pseudomonadati > Pseudomonadota > Alphaproteobacteria > Rhodobacterales > Roseobacteraceae > Ruegeria > Ruegeria sp. BA2. The sequence continues at coordinate 228,861 of NZ_JBQFVE010000005.1, forward strand.
CGAAAAATTGACCTCGGTAATCGTATATTGCTCGGCCCCGTCGGGGAAATCGGCCTGGGCACTGTTCATCGCATCGCGCACATCGGCGATCGTGGCGGACTTGTCCCAACCGAATTCAAACTCCAGCAAAACACCCGCGTAGCTTTCAGCCGCGGTGGCTGTCATCGAGTCCAGCCCGTCGAGATCGGCCATCTCGGTTTCCATGGGCTTGATCAGCAGGCTTTCACTATCCTCTGCTGAGATGCCCGGAAACTGGACCGAGACGAACAGCATCGGGATATCAATATCCGGCTCACCCTCTTTCGGCAGGCCCACATAGGCGTACCCGCCAATGACCAGCGAGATCGCGATGAAAGCCAGAACCATTCTGGCACGGCTTGCGGCCCAACTGACGACGCCCGTCATTGCGATGCTTCCCTATAGGTTGGCGCAACCGTAACGCCTCGGGTTACGAATTCCTGCCCGATCACAATGATATCAGCGGTTTCCGGCAGGCCACCAACCCACACACCATCAGTTGTATCGCGCAACAGGTGAATCGGGACGAAATCAACCACGTTATCGGCGACAACAGTGCGTACCCCAAGCTCACCCTCGTTGTTCAAGGTCAACGCGGATTGCGGCAGCAGATGCGCTTTGACCCCTTCGGCGGCGATCTGAATGTTGGCCGTTTGGCCGTCCCGGATCAGCAGTTCTGGGTTGGGAACGGTGATCTCGACTTCAAAGGTTCGCGTTGTCTCATCGGCCGAACGGCTAAGGAAGGTAACACGCCCCTCGACCTGAAGACCGGTGACCAATTGCGCGGACGCCATCGAGCCGACAACAATCCGGTTTACTTCGGTTTCAGGCACGAACGCCACCAGCTTGATCGGGTCCAACTGAATAACAGTTGCACACAGAGAACCCGGTTGCATCAGGCTGCCCAATTCTGCGGTGTCACTTTCCAGCAAACCCTTGAACGGAGCCTCGATGGTCAGGCGGTCAATTTCACGCTCAGCTGCGGCAACCGCTGCAGTGGCAGCCTCAATCCCGGCTTGGGTCGATTCCAGACCAGCCTCGGCGGATTTGATACCGGCTTCGGCGGTGCTCATTTCAGCTTCGCTGGAGATGCGGCGTGTTTCCGACCCAAATCCGGTTTCTGACAGTTTGCGCGCTGCCTTCAGGTTGATCTCGGCCTCGGCTACACGCGCGTGGGCTTCTTCCAAGCGCGCCTCGGCTTCGGGAACGCGGCTTTCGGCCTCTAGCTTTGCGGCCATGGCTTCGGCAAGGCTGGCAGGGCGCGTTCCCGGATCAAGCTCACATAGCAGATCGCCCGCCTCGACAAACGCACCCTTGCGCTTGGGTTCGGACACCACGGTCGAAATGGTTTCAGCGAGGACTTCGACCTGACGGTTGGCCTTGGTCTGCCCCCTCAGTTGCACTGCGCTGCCGATTTCGCGCGCAGTTGAGCGGACGACGACGACACCAATCGAATCCGGTGCAGGTACTGATTCTGAAACCTCAGTCGCGGTTTCAGTCGGTTCATCCCCACGACCTGCGAATGCAAAAAGCGTGTCGCGCTCGAACACAAGAAAATACAACGCAACAATAACCAATACGGCGTTAACGAATGAAATCAATCGCATGCGGTACAATCTCCAGATCTGTTCGCGCAAATGGCTTCGGCTCATACCCTTAGAAATGGGGCAGATGGCACGGCTTTTCCATACTGAACTGAATAGTTCGGTTTAGTTTTTTGCGCAAGGGTCAAGCCGACGCAGGCAAATGTGTAAAATCGGGCACTTGGCTTGGCCTGATCACCGGGGTATGACATGGCGCTAGAAAACCGGACACATGAGCCTGGGGGCAGGGATGAGCGACGCCGACAGTTTTATTGATGAGGTCACCGAAGAGGTGCGCCGCGATCGCATGTACCTGCTGTTGCGCCGCTGGGGCTGGGTCGGCGTGGTCGCTGTTGTAGCTATCGTCGGAGGCGCCGCGTTCAACGAATATCGCAAAGCCCGCGACACCAATCTGGCCGAAGCGTTGGGAGATGCGATTCTTTCAGCGCTTGCTGAAAACGGATCGTCTGAGCGAGCAGAGAGCCTGCAGGCGGTTGATCCTGCGTCGGTGGGCGGGGATGCCGTATTGAACATGTTGCTGTCTGCGTCTCAGGCCGAAGCCGGATCCGAGCAAGATGCTGTAAACAGCCTGAACGCGATTGCTACACAGGGTGATTTGCCCGAAATCTACCGTGCCATCGCCAGCTTCAAGGCGCTGCTGCTGCAGACCGATACTATGCCCGTGGCAGATCGCCGTCAGCAATTCGAGGCGCTGGCGATACCCGGTGCTCCGCTGCGGTTGCTGGCGGAAGAACAACTGGCCCTGATCGATGTGGCTGAAGGCAACACGCAAGCTGCGTTGGATCGGTTGCAGGCGTTGCGTCAGGACGCCGAATCCAGCGTTGACCTGCAGCAGCGCGCCGCGCAGCTGATCGTGGCCCTTGGCGGCGAACCTCAGCCGGTAGCGGCGCAGCAGGGTTAACGAGGCGGCGAAACGGAACATCACAGGCGAGTTAATTTACCATGGTAGCACGTTATTTCTCAGGCTTTGGATTGCCCGTGGCGGCCATCGCGCTCTCCGCACTCAGTGCGTGTCAGGAGCCCGAGGTCATTCTGCCGGGTGAACGTGAGGATATTCGCGCCGCCATCGACAATGAAACCGTGGAAACACGCGGTGCCAAACCGATCAGCCTCCCGGCACAAAGTCGCAACGCCAGTTGGTCGCAAAGCGCAGGCACGCCTGCGTTCCGCACCACCAACGCTGCGCTGAATGCTACGCCACAACGCATTTGGTCTGCCAACATCGGTTCCGGCGACAGCCGCAAACAGCGCATTACCGCGGACCCGGTTGTTGCAGGTGGTTTGATCTATACGCTCGATTCCGGGGCGAATGTTTCAGCTGTCACTCCACAGGGGCAGGTAGCCTGGAGCACAAACCTGATCCCGCCGAATGAAAAGGATGCGGATGCCACGGGCGGTGGGCTCGCCTACGCCGACGGTGTTTTGTACGTCTCATCCGGTTTTGGACGCCTGACGGCGTTGGATGCAAAATCCGGTGCTCAGAAGTGGCAGAAACGTCTGAACGCAACCGGTAGCGGAGCGCCTTTGGTCAGCGGCGGTATTCTTTATCTGGTAGCCGGGGATGAAGCCGGTTGGGCCGTGAATACCAAGGATGGCCGTATCATTTGGCAGATCGAAGGCACGCCGAGTGTTGGAAACGTTCTGGGTGCGCCCGCGCCCGTGATTGCCTCGGACCTGTCAGTCTTTGCCTTTGGATCGGGCGATATTGCCGCCACGTTCCGCCAAGGCGGCATTCTGCGCTGGAATGCCTCTGTGGCCGGTGGGCGCAGAGGCCGCGCGACTGCACAGATTGTGGACGTAACCGCCGGGCCGATGGTGTCGGGCAATTCGGTCATCATCGGCAATCACTCGGGGCGCACCGTGTCCTTTGACGGAAACTCGGGCGAGCGGAATTGGACGGCGCCTGAAGGTGCCGTTGATACCGTCTGGCCTGTTGGGAACAGTGTCTTTCTGATCAGCGACCGCAGCCAATTGGTGCGGTTGGATGCAAATGAGGGCTCGACCGTCTGGGCGATCGATCTGCCGGGCTTTGTCAAGAACAAGCCGGGTCGTCGCGGCCCGATCTTTGCTCATTACGGCCCGATCATGGCGGGTGGACGTCTTGTCGTGGCCTCGAACGATGGTTATCTGCGCTTCTTCAACCCCGTTGACGGTGCGCTGGTGCATCAGGTCGAAGTGCCGGGCGGTGCAACCACGGCACCGGTTGTGGCGGGCCAGACGCTCTATGTTGTGTCGACCAAGGGCGAACTGCACGCTTTCCGTTGACGAAAAGATGCGTTAAAGGGCGCATCTTGAGTCTTGAAAGATTGGTATCATGTCGCTGACCCTCGCCATTGTGGGGCGCCCGAATGTGGGCAAATCCACCCTGTTCAATCGCCTCGTGGGCAAACGCCTGGCCTTGGTCGATGACCAGCCTGGCGTAACGCGCGACCTGCGCGAAGGTGAGGGCCGTCTAGGCGATCTGCGCTTTACCGTGATCGATACGGCGGGTCTTGAGGATGCGACGGATGACAGCCTGCAGGGCCGGATGCGTCGCCTGACAGAGCGTGCTGTGGACATGGCGGATGTCTGCCTGTTCATGATCGACGCTCGGGTGGGTCTGACGCCGACCGATGAGATGTTCGCCGATATTCTGCGCAAACGCTCGAAGCACGTGATCCTTGCCGCGAACAAGGCCGAAGGGAACGCCGCTGACGCGGGTGTGCTTGAGGCTTACAATCTTGGCCTTGGTGAGCCGGTGCGTCTGTCGGGTGAACATGGTGAGGGGATGACCGATCTCTATGCGCAACTGATGCCTTTGGCCGATGCGGCAGAAGAGGCGCGCGCAGAAGAAACACCGCAGACCGATATTGAACTGGACGAAGAGGGTGAGGGCGAAACCCCGCTGATCACCGCCGACAAGCCCTTGCAAGTTGCCGTAGTTGGACGTCCAAACGCCGGAAAATCTACGCTGATCAACAAGATCATCGGCGAAGATCGTCTGTTGACTGGCCCCGAGGCCGGGATCACCCGCGATGCGATCAGCTTGCAGATCGATTGGGCCGACCCTGATGGCAGCAGCACCCCGATGCGGATATTTGATACCGCCGGTATGCGTAAAAAGGCCAAGGTGCAGGAGAAGCTTGAAAAGCTCTCGGTCTCGGACGGCCTGCGCGCGGTGAAGTTCGCTGAGGTCGTTGTGGTTTTGTTGGACGCGGCCATCCCATTCGAACAACAGGACCTGCGGATCGCCGATCTGGCTGAACGCGAAGGCCGCGCCGTGGTCGTAGCCGTCAACAAATGGGATGTCGAAGACAACAAGCAGGAAAAACTGCGCGATCTGAAAGAGTCGTTCGAACGGCTGCTGCCACAGCTGCGCGGCGCACCTCTGATCACTGTTTCTGCAAAAACGGGCCGTGGGCTTGAACGTCTGCGCGCCGCGATATTGCGTGCCCATGACGTGTGGAATCGCCGTGTACCAACCGCTGCGCTGAACCGTTGGCTGACCGCCATGCTGGAACAGCACCCGCCGCCAGCCCCGCAGGGGCGCCGGATCAAGCTGCGGTATATGACGCAGGCCAAGACCCGCCCGCCGGGCTTCGTTGTGATGTGCTCGCACCCGGACAAAATGCCCGAAAGCTATAACCGTTACCTGGTCAATGGATTGCGCGAAGATTTTGACATGCCTGGCACCCCAATCCGGCTGACCTTGCGCGGGCAAGGGGACAAGAACCCCTATAAAGGGCGGCGCAAGAAAAACGCGGGCGCCCTGGCCAAGCATCTCAAGGGACGCGCGTAACTGCGCTAATTTTCAGCATTTTCAGAGAGGGGGCGTGACAGCCCCGTTTCCGCGCGCTAGCATTCAAGTGCGTGCATTTGTATTGTGCGCGCTGCTTGTTTGCGGGCTTTCCGCACTTAATTTTGAGTTTGCGATTGGTCGGACCACCCTGGGGAGCGGGCGTGATGGATCTGAGAGAATATACAAGACAATACGCGGTTCAGGACAACAGACTTGCCGCGCTGAGCTATTTCGGAACGTTCGCGGTGTATTTTGCATCGCTTACGCTGGCGATCACCTATGTTGACCGCTGGTATATCATGATCCCGGCGGGGATTGCGTTCGCCTTCTCCGCTGTGCGCCTTTATGTGCTGCAGCATGATTGCGGGCACCATTCGTTGTTTGAGACCCGCCTGCAAAACGAATGGGCGGGCCATGGGTTGTCACCTTTTACTTTCGCGCCGTTTGAAGTGATGAAGCAGAACCATAATCTGCACCATTCCGGCATTGGTAACCTCGAACATCGCGAGACCGGTGAAATTCACACCATGACGCTTCGCGAATGGAATGAGGCAGATTGGAAAAAGCGCTTGTTCTACCGGTTGTATCGGAATCCCTTCATTCTGGTGCCGGTCGGGGCAATGTTCACCTATTTCATCCGCTACCGCTGGCCCAAGAACACAATCCGCTTCGGTGTGATGGGGGTGCTGATGCACAACCTCTCGATCGTTGTTTTTCTGGGATTGCTTTATCTGATTGCGGGTAGCACCGGCATCTTGATCTGGCTGGTATTCTCGCTGTTGGGCGGGATGCTGGGTGTGTTCCTCGTATATCTGCAGCACAATTTTGAAGATACGTACTGGGATCGCCGCCCTGATCTTGATCCAAAACTTGCGGCGCTTCAGGGATCGTCAGCTTTGGATTTCGGCTGGTGGTTCGACAATGCCGTGGCCTGCATCACGCTGCATGACATTCACCATTTCAACGCGCGTATTCCATCTTACAAGCTGCGCGCGTGCCACTATAACCTGCCGCCCGAATACACGCCTCGACGGATCAAATTCCCCGAGGCGGTGGCGGCACTGAACCTGAAACTTTGGGATGAAGACGCTAAACGGCTTGTCCCATTTCCCGACCGCGCCGCAGGCCATCGTCTGGCCGAAAGCGGATAACACCCAGTCTGGTAGTGGATTCAACGCTCTTGCTGTGGTGTATATGCTGTGTATGTACATGACGGGGAGTGACAACGAAAGGAACCGAAATGACCGCAGTTACCGAGGTGCGTGGTGTTGGACCAGCGCTGGCCCAGGCCCTGAATGCAAAGGGCTTTAAAACGGCAGAGGCGATTGCCAAGGCCAAACCCGAGGATTTGTCCAGTGTTCCCCGCATAGGTATCGCCCGCGCGGCTCGGTTGATTTCGGCAGCAAAAGAAGTGGCTGTGGCAAAGCCGAAGCCGGCAAACCAAGCGCCAGCGCGTCGAACAGCCGCCCGCAAGCCAGCGGATCGGAAATCGCCTGTACAGCGCGCGACGGCAAAGAGCAACGCGGCTGCGAACAAGGCCAAGGCCGCACGCAAGACCGAAGAAGAGAGGGCCAAGGCGGAACAGGCGGCTGCGGAAGCCAAAGCAAAGAAAAAGGCCAAGGCGAAAGCCAAGGCGGAAAAAGCCGCTAAGAAGAAATCCGAGATGGAAGCGGCGTTTTCCAAGGCCAAGGAAAAGGTCAAGGAAAAGTCCAAGAAGGGCAAGAAAGATAAAAAGCCCAAAAAGGATGGCAAAAAGAAGGATGACAAGAAGAAATCCGACAAAAAGCCCGGCAAGAAGAAGGATAAGAAAAAGGCGAAGAAGTAAGACTTCTCCGCCTCTGATCTTGTTAAACCGGCGACCTCGGCCCGCCGGTTTTCTTATGCCAATGTGCCGTCCGTCTGAAGGGTCAGCTTGCCACCCAGATAGGGCGCCAGAACCTCGGGCAGGGTGACTGTTCCATCCGCGTTTTGACCGTTCTCCAAAACAGCAATCAGGCAGCGCCCAACAGCCAGACCAGAGCCGTTCAGAGTGTGAACGTATTCCGGTTTGCCACCAGCCTCAGGGCGGAACCGCGCATTCATGCGACGGGCCTGGAAATCGCCACAGGTCGAGACCGAGCTGATCTCGCGATAGGTGTTCTGACCAGGCAACCAGGCCTCGATGTCAAAGGTACGGCGGGCGCCAAAGCCCATATCGCCGGTACACAGGATCACGGTGCGATAGGGGATGCCCAGCTTTTCCAAAATCCCCTCGGCGCAGCGTAGCATGCGTTTCTGCTCGTCATCCGATTTGTCCGGGTGCGTGACCGAAACCATCTCGACCTTTTCGAACTGGTGCTGACGCAGCATCCCGCGCGTGTCCTTGCCTGCCGATCCGGCCTCGGACCGGAAGCACAGGGAATGCGCGGTATAACGACGGGGCAGGTAGCTTTCCTCGATCATCGTATCATTGACGATATTGGTCAGCGAGACCTCGGAGGTCGGGATCAACCACCAGCCTTCACGGGTTTGATAGCTGTCCTCGCCAAATTTCGGCAATTGTCCTGTGCCCTGCATCATCTCGGACAGCACCAGAACCGGGCCATTGACCTCGGTCAGTTCGTTCTCGTTTATGTGCGTGTCCAGCATGAACTGCGCCAGCGCGCGATGAATACGTGCAACGCCATCGGACAGAAGCACAAAGCGCGAACCCGATAGTTTGGCAGCCGTCTCAAAATCCATGCCGTTCTGCACCGCGTCGATCTCGAAATGCTCTTTCGGGGCAAAGTCCAGTTCGCGCGGGGTGCCCCAGCGATTGATTTCGACATTGTCATTCTCATCTGCGCCTTCAGGCACATCCTCGGCAGGTAGGTTGGCGATGCGGATCAGCTGATCGGTCAGCAGGGCGTCGAGATCCTTGGCCTCGGTCTGCATCCGGGCCACTTCGGCCTTTTTCTCGGCGACCAGAGCGCGCAGGCGTTCGAATTCGGCCTCATCCCCGCGCCCTTTGGCAGCACCGACCTCTTTGCTGGCCTTGTTCTGCTCGGCCTGCGCGGTTTCAGCGGCCAAAATCTTGGCGCGGCGGCTTTCATCCAGCCTCAGCAGATCTGACGACACCGGCGCGTCCCCACGGCGCGCAAGGGCGGCGTCGAAGGCGGCTGGGTTTTCGCGAATGGCGCGGATGTCGTGCATGGTTCAGATCCTTAACTGCGTGAATCACTGAAACCGCTTATGCACCATCTGAAAGGCAGGGTGTAGCGCCGGTTACGACTTATCGGGATCGTCGTGGGTTTCATGCGCCAGATGGCCGTCCCATTCTTCAGCCGGGATCTTCGGCTCGGGCGGATCAGCCATGTACGAAGGTGTCATGATCTGCACGTTATTTTCATTGAAAACGGCGACGATGTTGCGGTGCAGGTCTGACCGGATTTTGGGAATGATACTGCCGCGCGTGGTGTATCCATTGATCTGATAGTTGATCGCGTAATCAGCCAAAGCCGTCCATAAAACAAAGGGTTCGGGTTTGGCCTTGATCCCTTTGGTGCGGTGCGCGGCCTCGATCAGCATCGCCTCGACCTTCTCGGGCGGCTCTTCATAACCGATGCCAACGGTGGTATGCAGCAACAGCCCGCTGCCGTCAGTTTTTTTCGAAAAATTCACCACATCCGAATTCATCAATTGCGCGTTCGGGATCGAGATGAGCTCATTCTTGATCGACTTCAGATGTGTTTCCATCAGCTTGATCTGAACCACATCGCCGATATGCTCACCGATCTGGATGCGATCGCCAATCGAGGTTGAACGGCGATAAATCACGAAGAGACCAGCCAGCATGTTTGAGACCACCGAGTTCGCACCCAGTGACAGCATCGCCCCTACGAGAATGGTCAAGCCTTGGAACGCAGCAGAATCCGATCCCGGGATGTAGGGTACAGCAAAAACCAGCGCGATCAGGATCACCACGACACGGGCGATGTTGAACGTGGGGTTTACCCAGTGTCTTTCGAAATCGCCAAGGTCGAACGACCCGGCCTCGACCGCATCAAAGAACACACGCATGCCTCTGATAACATAGAGGGTAATCCATGTGATCAGCGCCAGCATGATCAGATTCGGGATGTAACTCAGGACGCCTTTAAAGATCAGAAGGACCGGTTCAGTCAGATAGGTCAGCAGCAATTGCGCGAAGTAACGCGTTTCGGCAAAGGCCAGCAAAACGAAAGAGAGGTAGTAATAGAAGCCTAAGAAAAAGACGACCAACAGAATGAAGTTCAGAGCATACCGGATTAGCGCGGCAATAGCCTCGGCCTGTACGCTCTTGGCGGTCGCGGTCTCAACGTCTTTAAGGTATCGCTTGACCAGCTTCAGCGTACGCCGGCGGATGCGCCGATGCAACCACAGTATGATGAGGACAAAAAGCGCAAAGCCGAGCGTCCATGCCAGCGCTTCAATCGCGCCAGACACGCGTGCCTCTTCGGTTCTATTGGCACGATAGCTCTCGATCGATTGTTTTATAGCGTCGCCGTGCAAGAGGCTGAGAACATTAAGCTCCATCTGCTCAAGCTCGGAATCGGCGTCAGTCACAATAGAAATCTGCGTGCCATCGGCAAATATTCGGATACCGAATTCGGAATCCTCGAAAGTTATGGAAACCTGCTCCGCCTCTGACGCTTCGGCGACCTCAATGATCTTGTTCTGCACACTTGCGGCCCGCTCTGGGGCAGGCAAAGCGCTGGAGCCGCGCAGATGAAACAAAGTGTCGCCGTCGACGATCACAGGGGCCTGGAAGGTTTGCGATTCAACTTCGTCAACGCTGGGCTCATCGACAGCCGTGTTCTGGGCCCAAAGCGGCTGTATGAACAGGCAAAGCGATACAGCTACGGAAATCAGGCGGACAAACATGCCAAGGGTCTGGATTGATTGAATCATTACGTCTCCTACTGCATGACTATATCCGACTAAAGAGCTCTGCCTAGAACATATCTGCAACGTCACGCCGCAATCCTATGGACCAGTTAAGCGAAATGGACGTGGGTTTGCTTGCAAACGCCTGATCCAAAGCATAGGTTCGCGCAAACTTTGCAGAGAGCCCTCTGCATCATCAGAACAAAGGAATATCCCATGGAAGGTGGCGCAATCGCCCAGTTTCTCCCGCTGATCCTGATCTTCGCGATCATGTATTTTTTGCTGATCCGTCCGCAGCAGAAAAAGATGAAGGAACATCAAGCCATGGTCGAAGCCGTGCGCCGGGGTGATCAGGTTGTCACGCAGGGTGGGCTGATCGGCAAAGTGTCGAAAGTCAAGGAAGGCGAAAACGAGATCGAGGTCGAGATTGCCGAGGGCGTAAAGGTTCGCGTTGTCAAATCGACCGTCGCTCAGGTTCTGAACAAGACCGAGCCGGCGAAGTAACCTCGCACGACAAATCCTTGAAAAGGCAGGGTAATGCTGCAAATTGATTCCTGGAAGCGGGTTCTGATCTGGGCGGTCTGCGTGATCGGTCTGCTGATGGCCCTGCCGAATGCGTTCTACACGCGGGTCGAGCAATCGAACGATGCCAAAGCCGCGATTGAACTTGGCATTGATACGCCTGAAATGCAGGCTGAGGCTGCGCAATGGCCGAACTGGTTGCCTTCGTCTTTGGTCAATCTCGGGCTGGATTTGCGCGGTGGCGCGCATTTGCTGGCCGAGGTCAAGGTCGACGATGTCTACGAATCCCGGATGGAGGCGATGTGGCCTGAAATCCGCGATGCGCTGCGCGATGAGCGCGCGACAGTTGGCACTATCCGCCGACAGGACTCGGCCCCCGATGAGATTCGTGTGCTTATCAGCCAGCCCGAGGGTATGCCTCGTGCTTTGGAGGTTGTGCGCGGTCTGGCGCGTCAGGTGCAAACGCTCACCGGGGTAGGGGCAACAGATATCGAGGCCCGCGCCGAAGGGAACACCATTGTCGTCCAATTGTCCGAGGCGGAAAAGCTTGCATCGGACGACCGCACGGTACGGCAGTCCCTGGAGATCATCCGCCGCCGGATCGACGAAGTTGGCACGCGCGAACCGACGATCCAGCGCCAGGGTGCAGATCGCATCCTGATTCAGGTGCCTGGTATCGGAAGCGCTGGGGAGCTCAAAGAGATCATCGGGACAACCGCACAACTGACTTTTAATCCGGTTGCAGGACGCGGAACTGATCCTGACGCCATACCGGGAGTGGGTGAGAAACTTGTGCCGTCCATCGATGAAGACGGGGTCTATTACACTCTTGATGCTGCCCCCGTTGTAACCGGTGAGGAACTGGTCGACGCGCAGCCATCTTTTGACCAGAACGGACGCCCCGCTGTCAGTTTCCGGTTCAACACGTCTGGCGCGCGTAAATTCGGCGACTATACGCTGGAAAACATTGGGGCGCCTTTCGCCATCGTTCTGGACGACGAGGTGATCTCGGCCCCCGTGATCCAAAGCCATATCCCGGGCGGTTCGGGCATCATCACTGGCAACTTCACAGTTGAAGAGAGTACCAATCTCGCCGTCCTACTGCGCGCAGGTGCGTTGCCTGCGGGACTGGACTTTCTAGAAGAGCGGACCATCGGCCCGGAATTGGGGCAGGACAGTATCGATGCAGGTAAGGTCGCAACGATTGTGGCCTTTGTTGCGGTGCTGGTCTTTATGGCGCTCAGCTATGGCCTGTTCGGCATCTTCGCCAATATCGCGCTGATCTTGAACGTTGGGCTGCTGTTTGGCTTGCTCTCACTGATTGGTGCTACGCTCACCCTGCCAGGCATCGCGGGGATCGTGCTGACGGTTGGTATGGCGGTGGACGCCAATGTGCTGATCTTCGAACGTATCCGCGAGGAACTGAAATCCGCCAAAGGCCCGGCACGCGCGATTGAGCTGGGCTATGAAAAGGCGCTGTCGGCCATTCTGGACGCCAACGTAACCACATTCATCACCGCCGTGATTCTGTTTGCTATGGGCAGTGGTCCGGTGCGCGGCTTCTCCATTACGCTTGGTCTGGGCATTCTAACCTCGGTCTTCACCGCGATCTTTGTGACGCGCTTGATGATCGTCATGTGGTTTGAACGCCGCCGCCCGAAAACGATCGAGGTTTGACATGAGACTGAAACTCGTACCGCAAAACACCTCGTTCGATTTCTTCAGCCGCTGGAAAGTCTGGCTGGGCATTTCGGGCCTGATGATGGTGATCGCCTTCACGTCCTTCCTGCTGCAAGGGCTGAATTTCGGCATCGACTTTCGGGGCGGCACCACGATCCGCACGCAATCCGCGCAAGAGATCGATGTGGGCGCCTATCGCGACGCCATCGCACCGCTTGGGCTTGGCGATGTGACCATCACCGAGATTTTTGACCCGACATTCGGCGAAGATGAAAATGTGGCTATGATCCGCATTCAGGCACAGGATGGGGCCGAAGCTGTGGCGGCCGCAACCGTTACAGCCGTCGAGGAGGCTTTGACCGTCGCGGCACCGGATATCCAGTTTGTCTCGGTCGAATCTGTCGGCCCCAAGGTCTCGGGCGAATTGATCCAGACTGCTGTGATCGCCGTCGCCTTGGCCATCGGCGCGGTGCTTGTCTATATCTGGCTCAGGTTCGAATGGCAGTTCGCACTCGGGGCAGTGGCGGCGCTCGTGCATGACGTGATCCTGACCATCGGGATTTTCTCGGAGCTGCAAATCCGTTTCGATCTGGCCATTATCGCCGCACTTCTGACCATCGTAGGCTATTCGCTGAACGATACTGTGGTTGTCTTCGACCGGGTGCGCGAGAACCTGCGGAAGTACAAGAAGAAAGACCTCAAAGAGGTTCTGAATATCTCGATCAATGAAACGCTTAGCCGGACCGTGATGACCTCGGTCACCACACTGCTGGCGCTAATCTCGCTTTATGTGCTGGGCGGGGATGTGATCCGCGGTTTCGTCTTCGCGATGATCTGGGGCGTGATTGTCGGGACCTATTCCTCGGTCTTCGTGGCCTCGACCATCCTGCTGTGGCTGGGGGTCAAACGAGACTGGTCAAAACCGTCGAATACGTCGGGCAACCAGTTTGCCAATATTGACGCCTGAATATTTCGGCCAGACCCCAACCGGTCTGGCCGTCATTGTTTTTGCCGCCTTTATCGGTGGCATCGTGCGCGGTTTCTCGGGCTTTGGTACAGCGCTAATCTTTCTACCCATCGCCAGCCCATATCTTGGACCGTTTGGTGCCATCATCGCGCTGACGGTCATGGACATCTTTGGCCCGATCCCCAATTTGCGCCGTGCTTGGGCTGTCGTTGACAAGGGCGATCTGTTTCGGCTTTTGCTTGGCTGCGGGTTGATCTTGCCGATGGGTTTATGGCTGCTAACCCGTTCAGACCCCGAAGTGTTTCGCTATCTGGTCAGCCTGATTTCGCTGTCGATGCTGGTCGTATTGATACTGGGCCTGCGATATCGCGGAGAGGTGCGGCGGCGCATGGTCACTGTTATCGGCGGGGCTGCAGGGTTCCTTGGCGGCATTGCCGGGTTACCGGGGCCCGCCGTTATTCTGTTCTACATGTCGCGCCCATTACCGGTCGAGATCATCCGCGCGACAATTCTGCTGTTCCTGTTTGGGTTCGATATTCTGATCCTTGGATATCTCGGCGGTATGGGGCGCCTTTCAGTTGAAAGCATCGGATTGGGCCTTGCGCTTGCGATACCCAATATCGCGGGCAACTGGCTGGGCGGCTGGATGTTTCGGCCGGAACACGGAAAACTGTATCGCGGTGTGGCTTATCTGGTGATCGCAATGGCGGCCTTGTCGGGTCTGCCACTTTGGGGATAGAACCCTGCGCATGCGCCTGAATGAGATCACATATACAAACGCACAACCTGTCGATGGCTATGGTCCGGGGTTCTTTCGGATCGGAGGGCAGGTCTTTGATGGTGCCGTTCTGACAGGCCCCAACGGCACATCGGCTTGGGCGGGTTATTCTGATGTGACCCCATTGTTGGCCTTGTCCGAACATATTGATGTTCTGTTCATCGGAACCGGCAAAGATCTCTGCCACATTCCCGCCAGTCTGCGCGCAACACTGGAAGAAGCAGGTATTGGAGTTGAAATCATGAACTCTCCCGCTGCCTGTCGCACCTATAACGTGTTGCTGTCAGAAGGTCGCCGTGTTGCCCTCGCATTGATGCCTGTTTGAGGATCTGCCCTTCATCTGGCCAAAAATATCCCGGGGAGCGCGAGGGGCTGGCCCCTCGCTCTGCTCAGTCTCAACCACTCTGCGGCAATTCCGACCTTTTGCGCATCCGCACAATCCGCTAAGCGGGCTCTATGACTTTGAAAGTAACCGATCTGGCCATTGCGCGCGGTGGCGTTCCTGTGCTGGAAGGGCTGAGCTTTTCGCTTGGGGCCGGAAAGGCGTTGATCCTGCGAGGGCCAAACGGGATTGGTAAAACCACGCTGTTACGCACGCTTGCCGGGTTGCAACCACCGCTGGCGGGCCGGATCGAAGGGGCGGAAGATCAGATCGCCTATGCGTCCCACTCTGACGGGCTGAAGCCCACACTGACCGTGGTTGAAAACCTCAAGTTCTGGGCATCTGTTTTTGGCACTCACGATATTCAGCACGCTCTCGATGCGTTTGAGCTGAATGAACTGGGCGACCGACACGCAGGCAACCTGTCTGCTGGGCAGAAACGGCGCTTGGGATTGGCTCGGATGCTGGTCACCGAACGACCGATCTGGATGCTGGACGAACCAACCGTGTCCTTGGACAAAAACGCGGTACAGATGTTCGCGGACGCCGTTCGCGCGCATCTGGGGCAGGGCGGTTCGACCTTGATCGCAACCCATATCGACCTTGGTCTTGACGGCGAGGTTCTGGATGTCGGCCCCAACAAGGCCAAGCCCAAACCCATCGATGATTTCGACGGAGGCTTCTTGTGATTGCCCTGCTGTTGCGTGACCTGAAACTGGCTTTCCGCGCGGGTGGAGGGTTTGGATTGGGGCTGGCATTCTTCCTGATCGTTACCGTTTTGGTACCGTTCTCCGTCGGCCCGCAATCTTCGCTGCTTTCAACCATCGCTCCGGGCGTTCTCTGGCTGGGTGCATTGCTGGCTTGCCTCCTTTCACTTGATCGTCTGCTGGCGCTGGATTGGGAGGACGGCTCGCTTGATCTGCTTGCCACCGCGCCACTACCACTTGAGGCGGTTGTTACCATCAAGGCGCTGGCGCATTGGCTTACCACCGGATTACCACTGGTTCTGGCGGCCCCATTTCTGGGCGTGTTGCTGAACCTGCCGGTTCCGGGATTCTCCTGGCTGGTGATCTCCTTGCTGATCGGCACACCGGCGATGAGCGTTATCGGCACCTTTGGCGCGGCTCTCACCGTTGGTCTGAAACGCGGCGGGTTGCTGCTGTCGCTGTTGGTTTTGCCGCTCTATGTGCCGACCCTGATTTTCGGGGCCGAGGTCGCTCGACGCGGCGCAACGGGTATGGAGACGCAAACTCCACTATTGATGTTGGCGGGGACTACTGCCGCGACAGTTGCACTATTACCTTTTGCCAGCGCCGCCGTGTTGCGGATCAATCTTCGGTGACGAGGGCCAAGATTGACTGAGGTCAATTGAGAACCACGCCGACTCGGACTAGATAGGGCTCATGACAATCACAGCCAAAGCCAGCTCCCTCTGGGAATATGCCAACCCGCGCAAGTTCCTCGCCACCAGCGAGCGCGTCTTGCCGTTCTTTTGGATCAGTTCGGCTGTTTGCTTGATCGTAGGACTGGTCTGGGGATTTTTCTTCACGCCGGATGACTACAAGCAAGGCTCAACGGTAAAGATCATCTATCTGCACGTTCCATCGGCGCTGATGGCGATCAATTGCTGGCTGATGATGCTGGCAACCTCGTTGGTCTGGCTGGTCCGCCGCCACCATGTCAGCGCGCTGGCGGCGCGTGCAGCAGCACCTATTGGCATCGTGATGACACTGATCGCACTGGCTACGGGCGCGATCTGGGGGCAGCCCATGTGGGGCACTTGGTGGGCCTGGGACCCGCGCCTGACCTCGTTCCTGATTCTGTTCCTGTTTTATCTGGGCTATGTCGCCTTGTGGGAAGCAATCGAAGACCCCGATACAGCGGCAGACCTGACGTCGGTTCTGTGCCTTGTAGGCTCGGTCTTTGCGATCCTCAGCCGCTATGCGGTTAATTTCTGGAACCAGGGGCTGCACCAGGGGGCCTCGGTGATGCGTGCCGGGGCCATTACTGGCACCGACACCGAAGAGAAGGTCAGCAATATCTATTTCTATCCATTGCTCCTTTGTATCATTGGATTCGTGCTGCTGTTCATTGCACTCGTCCTCTATCGTACGGGCACGGAAATTCGCGCTCGCCGGATCAAAGCGTTGCTGGCGCGGGAAAGGGTGAACGGATGATCCCGGATCTTGGTAAATACGCTGATACTGTCTTGTGGTCTTATGTAGTGTCCCTTGGGCTTCTGATTGCATTGGTCGGCTTCAGTGTGATGCGTGGCCGCAAGATGCGAGCCGAGATGGAGAAGGTTGAGCAGAGGATGTCGCGCAATGGCTAAGATATCACCCCTGATGATAGCTCCTCCGCTGATTTTCGGAGCCTTCGCTGTGCTCGCAGGCATCGGCATGTTTCGCGATGATCCCAACGCATTACCTTCTGCGCGTGAGGGCCAGCCAGCTCCGCCCGTGGTTCTGACGGAATTCGCGGGTAAGCCTGGCTTTGACGACGAAACCCTGCGCGACGGCGAGGTCAAGCTGGTCAACTATTGGGCCAGCTGGTGCGCCCCGTGCCGCGTTGAACACCCCAATCTGCAGGCTCTGTCTGACGAGGGAATCCCTGTCTACGGGATCAACTACAAAGACCAGCTGGGCAATGCCGAAGCCTTCCTGACCGAGCTGGGCGATCCCTATGCCGGAATCGGACGCGATGAACAAGGCCGGATGGGGTTGGATTGGGGCGTTTATGGCGTACCCGAGACCTATGTGATCGACGGCGAAGGCACGATCATCCTGCGTTGGGCCGGGCCGATCACGCAGCGGGTGATCGAAAGCACAATTCGCCCCGCACTTGAGAAGGCCGCAGGCGGGTCATAGGCGGTAGCCGCCGGTCACGCCCAGAACCTCACCAGTTATGAAGGACGCGGCATCGGAGGCAAGAAACCTGACCACCTTGGCAATATCCTCGGGCTTACCAGCACGACCCAGCGCCGTATCTTTGACGAATAGCGCTGTCAGTTCCTCGGGCCGGGGCGCTTCGGGAATATTGATCGCCCCAGGCGCCACCGCATTGACCCGTATTCCTTCTGGTCCAAGTTCTTTAGCCATGGCGCGGGTCCACAGGTTCAACGCTGCCTTGCTGGCGCCATAGGTCACCGCGTCACGGGGCGGCAGGACCGCGTTCATTGATGAGATGCTGACAATTGAGGCATCGCGTTTCAGATGCGGCAGCGCGGCGGTCAACAACGCGGCTGGAGCCAGCAGGTTCAGGTCCAGAATGGCGCGATGATCCTCGGCTTGAAACACCTCTTTTGGCGTGGATTTCACCAAGCCGGCATTGTTGACGATCACATCTAGACGTCCAAAGCGTTCCATCACCTGCGCGATCACCTTCGCAGGCTGATCCGGCTTGGACAGATCAGAACGAATGGCCAGATTATCCTCACACAATAGCTCGGGCGCGGGTTCGCTTGTCAGCCATGTTAAGGCGACATGGTGATCGCGGCCAAGGTCTTCGACGATCGCGCGCCCAATTCCGCGTGCGCCGCCGGTTATCAATGCAACTTTGTCCATGGTCTAAGCAAATCGGCAAAACGTCGGGAATTCAAGCTGTTACTTGCGCACCAGAATCCAGATCATCGCACCGATGAAAGCGAATGTTGTCAGGTTCATCAGGGTGTCTGTCAGATCACCGATCAGCATGGTCTTGACCCTCCTCCCGCAACCCTCGGAACAGGCAGACCATCAGCAGAACTGAGATGAACACAAAGGGCAACGCCCCAAGGGAGATTAGGATCTTCACCGAATCCACCGACCCGGACAAGATCATCGCAACGCTTAACAGACCCAGTAATGCGCCCCAGATCAAACGCACACGCGGGGGCGGGTTTTCATCGCCTTCAGTCGAAAACGTGCCCAGAACAAAGGCTGCGCTTACCACACTGGTCACGATGAATAAAAACGCCGCCGCAACGGTCGCGAGGGTGGTGATCAGGGAAAAGGGCAGACGATCGAGCAGGGCGAAGGTCACTCGTTCGATGTTGGTCTGAGTATAGGCCAGTAATTCTCCGGCTCCGTTGAGTGCCTCGAATAAACCGATACCGCCGAACGCGCCGAACCAGAGGATCGAAAACAGCGTGGGTGCAAAGAGAACTCCGATCACGAATTCCCGGATCGTACGCCCGCGCGAAATACGCGCGACGAACACGCCCACAAACGGCCCCCAGGCGATCCACCAGACCATGTAGGTCAGGGTCCAGTCGCTGAACCATCTGGCGACGTCATCGCCGAAGAAAGTGAAGGTTTGAAAGCCGCGCGGGATGACATTGGTGATGTAATCGCCAAATCCCTGAACCACAGTGTTCAACAGATATTCCGTCGGTCCAAGGACCACAGTGTAAGAAACTAGGCAGATCGCGATAAGCATGGCAGCGTTGGACAAGCGCGCCATGCCTTGGCCCAGATCGATCAGGAGGGCAGGGATATAGGCCGCGACCATGGCTAGGAAGACAATGCCGATTAACAACGCACCTACCGTTTCCCGGCCACCCAGAACTGCAATCCCGTCCGCGACCTGAAATACGCCCATCGCCATTGAACCGCCGACGCCAATGGCGATTGCGACGATGGCCATAAAATCCGACAGCCATCCGACTCGCTCGGCCCAACGCTCGCCGGGGAACAGGCTTATGATCGGAGCACTGACCATCATCCCCGTCCCACGCCGAAAGCTGAAATAGGCGATCGTCAGCGCGGTCGAGCCGTAAATTGCCCAAGCGTGCAGACCCCAGTGGAAATTCGTCGCTAGCATAGCCTGCTGAGCGGCGATGAAATCCGGTGCCATGCCGGATATGAAGTTGAAATGGGTCAAAGGCTCGGCAACCGCCCAGAACAACAGCCCAACGCCCATTCCGGCAGAGAACAGCATCGAAATCCAAGTTGCGGTTGAGAATTCCGGTTCTTCGTCATCTCGACCCAGGCGAATGTTGCCATATGGAGAAAAGGCCAGAAACAGACACCCGATCAACATGCCTGAGGCGGCGAGCATCACGAACCAGCCGCGACTGTGGAACGTTTGTTGCACGATGCCGTTGGCCCAAGTCACCAAGCTTTCGATATCGACGACCCCCCAAATTCCGATCACCGCGATGACGCAGAGCGAGCAAACCAGCAGGGCGTTGGGTTTTTGCATGGCGGTTGATGTCCGTGAATGGCTTTGGCTAACAGTTTCAGACTTTTGAATGAATGGCCAGAAAACAAAAACCCCCGACGCAGGGCCGGGGGTTCGGATCAGGTATGTTGTTGCGGCTTTAGGACGCCTTCGCAAGGTTCCGCAGTACATATTGCAGCACGCCGCCGTTTTCGATGTACTCGATCTCGGGCGCGGTATCGATGCGGCACTTCAATGTGATCGTCTTTTCGGTTCCGTCCCCATAGACGATAGTGCAGGGCACCTCTTGAAGGGGTTCAACCGAGTCCAACCCAAGGATCGAGACGGTCTCATCACCCTTCAGGCCCAGTGTTTTGCGGGTATCACCACCAGTGAACTCAAACGGAATGACACCCATTCCGACAAGGTTTGAACGGTGAATACGCTCAAAACTTTCGGCGATTACGGCCTTCACACCCAACAGTGCGGTCCCCTTGGCGGCCCAATCACGCGAAGAGCCCGCGCCATACTGCTCGCCACCAAAGACGACAAGCGGGGTGCCTTGTTCTTGATATGCCATCGACGCTTCGTAGACCGAGGTCTGTTCACCATCGGGGCCTTTGGTGTAGCCACCTTCAACACCGTCCAGCATCTCATTCTTGACGCGGATATTGGCGAAGGTACCACGCATCATGACCTCATGGTTGCCGCGGCGTGAACCGTACGAGTTGAACTCGCGCGGCTGAACCTGACGGTCGGTCAGATATTTACCCGCTGGCGTAGTCGTCGCAAATGAGCCGGCCGGCGAGATGTGGTCAGTGGTGATCATGTCCCCGAGGATCAGCAAAACCTTCGCACCATCGATGTTTGAGATCGAGCCAGGCTCAGGCCCCATGCCCTGGAAATAGGGAGGGTTCTGAATATAAGTCGACGTTGGCGGCCAGTCATAGGTTTCCTGTTGCGGAACCTCAACCTCTTGCCATTTCTCGTCGCCTTTGAAGACATCAGCATATTTCGACTGGAACGCCTCGCGGGTCACGGTGGCCTCAACCAGTTCGGCAATTTCGCTTTGGGTCGGCCAGATGTCTTTCATATAGACATCGTTGCCGTCCTTGTCTTGACCAATCGGCTCCGAAGTCAAATCGATGTCCAGCGTACCGGCCAGCGCGTAGACCACAACCAGTGGAGGCGAGGCCAGATAGTTGGCGCGAACGTCAGGCGAGATACGGCCTTCGAAGTTGCGGTTGCCTGACAGAACCGACGTGGCGACCAGATCGCCCTCGGCAATCGCTTCGCTGATTTCCCTTTGGATCGGACCCGAGTTGCCGATACAGGTGGTGCAGCCGTAACCGACGAGGTTAAAGCCTATCTTGTCCAAGTCGTCCTGCAGTCCCGCGGCCTCTAGGTAGGCGGATACGACCTGCGAACCGGGTGCCAGTGACGTCTTTACCCACGGTTTACGATCCAAACCCAGTGCGGCCGCTTTGCGTGCAACGAGGCCCGCGCCGATCATCACGTAAGGGTTCGATGTATTGGTGCAGGATGTGATCGAGGCAATCACAACCTTGCCCGATTCCATGCCGTAGTTTTCACCTTTGACCTCAACTTGTTTGCCCATTGGGCGCTTGAAAGTCTCAGCCATTTCTTTGGTGAACGCGGCTTTGGCGTCGGTCAGTGCGACATAATCCTGCGGCCGTTTCGGGCCCGAGATGGCGGGTACAATGGTGCCCATATCCAGCGTCAGGGTGTCGGTATAGATCGGCGCGTAGTCGGCATCGCGCCAGAAGCCGTTTTCCTTCGCGTATGCCTCGACCAAAGCGATACGATCTTCGTCTCGCCCGGTATTGCGCATATAGCGCAGGGTCTCGCCGTCGATCGGGAAGAAGCCACAGGTCGCGCCGTATTCAGGAGCCATGTTGGCGATGGTGGCCCTGTCGGCCAACGGCAGGCGATCCAGACCTTCGCCGTAAAACTCGACGAATTTACCGACCACACCTTTCTCGCGCAGCATCTCGACAACCTTCAAAACAAGGTCGGTGCCCGTTGTGCCTTCGACCATCGAACCGGTAAGTTCAAAGCCCACAACCTCGGGGATCAGCATCGAGATCGGCTGGCCCAGCATCGCGGCCTCGGCCTCGATCCCGCCAACGCCCCAGCCCAGAACCGCCATGCCATTAACCATGGTGGTGTGGCTGTCGGTCCCAACCAGCGTATCGGGATATGCGACTTCTTCGCCGTTTTGATCCGTGTCGGTCCAAACGGTCTGGGCCAGATATTCAAGGTTAACCTGATGGCAGATACCAGTGCCGGGGGGAACGACGCGGAAGTTGTTGAACGCGTTCTGGCCCCATTTCAGGAACTGATAGCGTTCCATGTTGCGCTCATATTCGCGGTCCACATTCATCTGAAAGGCGCGTGGGTTGCCGAACTCATCAATCATGACCGAATGATCGATGACCAGATCGACGGGGTTCAGCGGGTTGATCTTTTGCGCGTCGCCGCCCAGGCTTTTGATACCATCGCGCATCGCAGCAAGATCCACAACTGCCGGAACGCCGGTGAAATCCTGCATCAGAACGCGGGCGGGGCGATAGGCGATCTCGCGCGGGTTTTTACCACCGTTGTCACCCCATTCAGCAAAGGCTTTGATGTCCTCGACGGAGACCGAGAACCCGTCATCCTCAAACCGCAACATGTTTTCCAGCACCACTTTCAGCGCGGCGGGCAGGTTTGAGAAATCACCCAAACCGGCGTCTTGCGCGGCGGGGATCGAGTAATAGGAAATGGATTTGCCATTTACGCTCAGGCTGCGGCGTGTCTTGGCGGTATCCTGTCCGACTTTGATGGGCATCGGGTGGCCTCCCTCTCAAATGACGTAGAAAATGGGATTCGCTATGGGGTATCTGTACCACGTTTGCCATTGGTTCAAGGGCTTGCAGGCGAGATAAGTATAAAATGTATGCCATTGCATACATTTTATCCACCCGCTGACCTGATGGCTTTCAAGAAACATTGATTGGAGGTTGAACTGTTAACGGTTTAGATCAGTTGAAACGTCTTACCAAACGAGATGAAAATATGCTCAGATCTGCGGCACTGACAGCACTTGTTTCCCTTACTCTTTCGGCCCCTGCGATGGCCGATGGCGACCCCGTGGTGGTCGAACTATTCACGTCTCAAGGCTGTTCATCGTGCCCTCCGGCGGATCGGATCATGCATGATCTGGCCAAGCGGGATGATGTGATCGGGCTAGCCCTGCATGTGGATTATTGGGACTACATCGGCTGGAAAGACGAATATGCCCACCCGGATCATACGGCGCGGCAACGCGCTTATGCGCGCGAAGGGGGGCGGACGATGATTTATACGCCGCAGATGGTCATCAACGGGCAGCAGGATGTCGTTGGTGCCAAAGCGGGAGAGTTAAGCCGCTTGATCGACGCGCATTTAACGGCCGCGCCCGAGGCCGAAGTCAGTGCCAAACGCGTTGGCAACGAAGTGACAGTTGATGTCACGCCGGTCGAGCTGCCCGAAGGCGAAACATACGAGATCCGGGTCGTGCAATATTCACCTATGCGCCATGCCTCGATCCGGCGTGGAGAACTGGCTGGCCACGATCTGGATTACGTCAATGTGGTTGAAAACTGGCAAATCGCAGGTCAGTGGGACGGGGTCGCGCCGCAGGTATTCACCGCGTCGCTATCATCGGAATTGCCCACGGTTGTTCTGATTCAGCGTGCCGGTTACGGGCCGATCGTCGCCGCCACGCGGGTTGAGTGATCAGGGCATATCCTTGGGTTGAACGCCCAGACCTCTCCAAGCCTTCCAGCGGCGGTGAATCCAGAACCACTGCCCCATGTGCTGCCGCACCATCGCCTCAAGGTCATCATTGGTGAACTGAGTCATGGTTTTGGCGTCGGTGTGCGGGACCGGATCGTGCAGAACGATCTCAAAATCGATCCCGTTCGGCTGGCGCACCGCGTAGCAAGGGATCAGTACCGCATTGTATTTGATCGCGAGTTCCGCGTTCAGCACTGAAGTTACAGCGGGTTTGCCGAAAAAGGTCAGTTCCTCTCCGCCATGCGCATGCAGATCAGAGACGATGGCAATAATGCCACCTTTCTTGAGCGAGCGAACCATCTCAACCATGCCTCGGCGACCCTGCTCGAACATGGGCGATCCGGTCTGGTGGAACGCTTCGACATACATGTCGTTGAAATAGGGGTTCGCCATGCGGCGGTAGAGGCAACCAATAGGCTGACCGCTGCGCGCCTGCAACGCGACCCGCGCGGCCAGATAATGCCCGAAATGGGCGGTGATCATCATCACCGGACGCCCGTCCGCAACCGCTTTGTCAAACGCCTCGACGCCAGAACCCGAGACCTTGGCCTTGCTTTGCCGTTCGATAAAGCCATCCGCTGAAAAATGCTCCATGATGGCACGTCCGGCATTGTCCGGCACGGCACGACAGATGCGTTTGACTTCGGCCTCCGGCAGGTCAGGGCAGGTGAGCTTCAGATTGCGGCGCACGCGGGTCCGAAAACCGACAACAGGGGCCAGCCAGCGCACAATCGCGCCCATCGCTGCAATGCGACGCTCGTATGGCAGCAATCGCATGCCGCCGATCACGCCGGTCAGGAATAGATTGGCGACGTAGTATTTTCCAAGCTCAAATCGGCTCAGTTCCGACTTCTCGACGGGCATTGGGAAGGGCTCACCGGGTAATGTGAATTTCGCGACAAGACATACAGGCCCGATCCTGCGATCACAAGTGTCCGCGCTGGGCCAGATTACTCTTCCGCATCCTCTGTTTCAGCGAGCGTAATCGCCCCTTCGTCTAGCAGAGCGCGAATGGCGGCAACGATCTGAGACATTGCATCCTCGGAATCGGTTTGTTTGACCTTGCCACGCTCAGCCATTTCTTCGCGCAGGTTGTCTGCCATGCGAGAGGACATATTCGCCAAGAAAAACTCGGCTGTTGCAAGATCCTCATCGGTGCTGGCCCCGGCAAGCGCCGTGACAAGAACAGGTTGTTCCACGCCGCGCAGAATCGCAGGGATATCGCGGGGCTGGATGCGCGTGGGGATATGCGAGAAGATAAAAATCGATTGCCGGACGGTCTTGGCAAAGTCAACATCTTCCTCATCCAGTGCGGTCAGAAGCCCGTCGCGCATCGCCGCGGCAGACTGGTTTAGGATCGCGCCCACCCGTTCCCCGGGACCGTCCCAGAAAGCGGGTTCAGGGCGTTGGTCCAACTGCGCGGCGAGCGACCAGCCGATCCGCTCTACCGCCTCGGGCGTCACATTGGAGGTTTTTGAAATCGCATACGTGATCCGACGCGCAGTGGGGCCAGGCAGGTGGCCCAGCAATTGGGCAGCCTTAGCAGTTTCGAGTTTTGACAGCATAACGGCGGCGACCTCGGTGCTTTCCGCTTTGGCCATTTCGGCCAGATCTTCGGCAGGCACTTCGCGCAGGCGCTGCCACGGGTCGCCGATCTGGCGCACACCTGCAACCTTGCGCAGCCGGGCTGCAGTGGCCGGTGCAATCTTGCCATTCACGGCGTCCAGCGCCCCGGCCAGCCCGTGGGGGAATGACAGGCCCACCCCATCCAGCGCATCGGCGAATTCTTGTGCAACTGAGGCAAGCGTCACACGATCGACCAATCCCATCTGGCCGAGTTGATGCGTCAGCTGCTCTTGCAGCAGATCAGGCAATTCCTCAAGCGGGATATCTGCACCTTCGTTCAGGAGCAGCCGGACCACAACAGCGGCTTTTTCCCGATTGCTGAGAGCGCGCGGCACGACGCGCGGGGTGTCGGTTTCCTGATCAGACGCCGGGGCTTGGGCATCCGGCGTCATCTGTACCACGAGATTCGTATCCTGCATCTGCCTGCATTGCTAAATTTGCGTTGCAGGCAGATTAGAGAGAGTCGGGTAAAGAAACCCTGAAACTCAGTAGCTATATGTCAGTCCGGTGCGGATCGCATCGCGCAGCGAGGCTTCGGCCCATGTGCCTTCACCGCCGCGTGCCTTGATCTCGCGCCACTGGGCGATGGCAAGATCGGTTTTCCCCTCGGCGACAAAGCCCTGACCCATATAGCTGCGGGCCAGGAAGTTGTCGGGGTTGGTCTCGATGGCTTGCTGGTAGAAGGCATTCGCCAACTCAAGTTCACCCATCTTGCGATAGGTGAAGCCCCAATAGGTCTGCACCCGGTCATCTTCCTGATCCATGATGCGCAGAATACCCTGAGCGTTTTCGAACTGCCCGTCGTAAGCCAGTTCGCGCACCGCATCATACAGCTGATCTTCGGTGAAATTGGATTTGTTCGGTTTGACGCAACGGCCAGCTGCCTCGTCATAGACGCGACCGAAAAGACATTTCTTGGTGGTATTGGTCGGCTTGGGCGGGTTGCTATCGCCGCCACCCGCAGCAATGGCCATGGGGGCAAACGTAAAGGCCTGAAGTGCAATGGCCGAGGCTAGAACGAGACGCATTTTCCTACTCCGTTGTCAAAGTGACTTGTCAAAATCATAGCGTGATCTTCAGAAAAGCTAACAATTGACGGTTCGCTTTTATTCACAAGCAGGAAAGAAAAGTGTCAGCTATTGACGATTTTCTGGCAGCTGTGGCTTTCACTGTCCCAAACCGTGCCTTCCGCGCAGGACTGAGTTTGCTTGGTGTGCCCGTTACAGGCCATGCTAGCCGAGGCCACAAAAACAAGAGTGATCGTGCAGAGAGCAGTTCTTAGCATCGTGTTTCCCTTTCTTGGAAAATACACGCTGAGCTTACCGTATTTTTGCTTGGCTGGCAAAAGAACATAGCCCGGTCTGCGGATTGCAGCCGGGCCATGCCAGAAAATGCTCGGAACCTGAATTATTCACCGAAGACGCGCGCGAAAATCGTATCCACATGTTTGGTGTGATAGCCGAGGTCGAACTTCTCTTCGATCTCTTGCGGGCTCAGCGCGGCGGTGACATCGGCGTCGGCCAACAGTTCTTCTTTGAAATCAGTGCGGTGTTCCCAAACCTTCAACGCGTTGCGCTGCACCATGGCATAGGCATCCTCGCGGCTGACACCGGCTTGGGTCAGCGCCAGCAGCACCCGCTGGCTCATAACCAAGCCCGGGAACTTGTTCATGTTTTCCATCATGTTTTCCGGGAAGATCAGCATCTTGTCGATCACGCCGGTCAGGCGAGCCAGCGCAAAATCCAGCGTGATGGTCGCGTCCGGCCCGATCATGCGCTCGACTGAGGAGTGTGAGATGTCGCGCTCGTGCCACAGCGCCACGTTCTCCATTGCTGGAATGACCGCTGCACGGACCATACGGGCAAGACCGGTCAGGTTCTCGGTCAGCACCGGGTTCTTCTTGTGCGGCATCGCAGACGAGCCTTTCTGACCCATCGAGAAGAACTCGGCCCCCTCCAGCACCTCGGTCCGCTGCATGTGGCGGATTTCGATGGCGATGTTTTCGATGCTGCTGGCGATGACGCCCAGTGTGGCAAAGAAAGCTGCGTGGCGGTCGCGCGGGATGACCTGTGTGCTGATCGGTTCGGGCACCAGACCCAGTTGGTCGCAGACATGCTCTTCGACTGCCGGATCGATATTGGCGAAGGTCCCGACAGCGCCGCTGATCGCGCCAGTGGCGATCTCAGCACGCGCATCCCGCATGCGCGACAGGTTGCGATCCATCTCGGCATAAAAACGCGCGAAGGTCAGGCCCATAGTGGTCGGCTCGGCGTGGATACCGTGGCTGCGACCGATGCGAACGGTGTCTTTGTGCTCGATCGCGCGCCGCTTCAGGGCGACCAACAGACCTTCGAGGTCTGCAATTAGCAGGTCGGCAGCGCGAGTCAGCTGCACATTGAAACAAGTGTCCAATACATCCGAAGAGGTCATGCCCTGATGCACAAACCGCGCCTCTTCGCTGCCGACATGTTCGGCCAGATGGGTCAGGAAGGCGATGACGTCGTGTTTGGTGACGGCCTCAATCTCGTCGATGCGGGCAACATCGAATTCCACGTCCTTGGCTTTCCACACCGCCTCGGCGTTTTCACGCGGGATCACGCCCAGATCGGCCATGGCATCGCAGGCATGGGCCTCGATCTCGTACCAGATGCGGAATTTGGTCTCGGGCGACCAAATGGCAACCATGTCGGGGCGGGAATAGCGGGGAATCATTGGCGGCAGCACCTTTTTGTGATTGGGATGAGGCGTTGGCGCGGGGTTTAGCCGCGCATTCACCAAGGAACAAGGCGCGAGTGGCGGGATGAGACGGTTTGCCCTGATTTTATTGCTTTTGCCCGGGATTGTGGCGGCTGAAGGGTTTCAGAAGCTGGCGGGCGATGAGATTCTGAAGACGCTTTCGGGCAAGAAACTCGATTACGGCGAGGGGGTCACCCAGACCTTCGATGAAAACATGCTGACGCAGTACTTTTCGGGCCGCCCAAGTTCAGGACGATGGGCTGTACGTGGGGATCGGTATTGCTCAGTCTGGCCGCCATCGGACTATTGGGCCTGCTACGATATCGAGCAAAGTGGCGAAACAATTCGATTTGTGGATGATGCGGGTAATACAACCGACGGAATCTATGCCGAGTGAGTGCGCCTAGGAATATCTCAGACTTTCAAGGTGTTTGGCGCCTATCGCGACTGATCCGAGATGAACGGGCAGGGCAGATCATCGACGCCGATGGCGAAGCGGTTCTGCGTCACGACACCCAAGGTCTGATCTATGATGAGACGGTCACGCTGCGCATTCCGGGGCAGCCTGCAATGACGGGAACGCGCCGGTATCTTTGGCGTGATGCTGGGGATCAGATCGCCATTCACTTTGACGACAATCGGTACTTTCACACCCTCAAGCTTGGCCAAACCTGCGCCGAGGATCATCACGATTGCCCGCCGGACAGCTATGATGCACACTATGATTTCTCGGGATGGCCGCGCTGGACAGTCCGCTGGACCGTATCAGGACCGCGAAAATCCTATGAAATGGAGACCAAATACGCGTTGCGATAGCGTAATCATCTTGCAGCAACGGCCCGGAACGGGCATTGCTGCAGGTGCAAATAAGTCCGAATGTGGAGAAATGAGATGAACGCAAACGTACTGGCCAACGCTTTTGGCCCGCGTGAGGGGACGGCGCTGCGCGTCAAGCAGGCGGCTCTGGTTGCCCTGGGTATCGTTGCTCTGGCTGTTGCAGCCAAAATCAAAGTGCCGATGTGGCCGGTTCCAATCACTATGGGCACATTCGCCGTGCTGACCATCGGCACTGCCTATGGCGCGCGCCTTGGCCTGATCACGATGCTGGGATACCTGCTGGTCGGCGCACTTGGCTTTGACGTGTTTGCGGGGTCTTCGGCTGAAAAATTCGGCCTGACCTACATGATGGGTGGAACTGGCGGGTATCTGGTCGGTTATTTGATGGCGACCGTACTGCTGGGGGCACTGGCCGCGCGCGGCTGGGACCGTTCGGTTGGCAAGCTGGCGCTGGCGCTGGTACTGGCCAACGTCCTGATCTACGTACCGGGCCTGCTGTGGCTGGGTCAACTTTATGGCTGGGACAAGCCGATCCTCGAATGGGGCCTGACACCGTTCCTGCTGGGTGATGCAATCAAACTGGCGCTGGCCGCGCTGCTGATCCCAGGCCTGTGGAAGCTTCTGGGCGACGCGCGCACTTAATTCCGCGTACATACCAAAATCACACCCGCGTTCGGAGCCGTCCGGGCGCGGGTTTTTTATTGCGTGCAGAATAGGATGCTGGACAAAGCCGATCTGCATGGGCAACCTGATACCAGAAACTGATCAGGTTATTGAGATATGCGTATTTTGTTAAGTTTGGCGCTTGTCGCCAGTGCCGCCTCTGGGCTGGTCACAGCACCTGCGCAGGCCGACACGCCCGTCACATATACCGACAATGGACGAGCCCTGTTTCGATTTGAGGTTCCTGACTTCTGGACTCTGCGAACCGGTGGCCCGCGCGAAATTGAGGATACCAATCTGGGCGATGCCCGCGCCGTATCGCGCGTGATGGGGATCAGGCCAGTGACCGACGACAATGTCTGGATGGGCTTTGTATCCCCGTCGCGTGTTTCCAGCATCCAGGGCGGGCTGCGCTATCTCGAGGATATCGACAAATTTCTGGTCAAAGACCCGACCGTGACCAGCACCAGCGACACAAGAATTGGCGGTCTGCCAGCGCGTGTGGTGCGCGGCACTGGAAATCGGGATGGGCGGGGTGTGAATTTCACCGCTACTGTTATCGACCTGCCGCGTGACCGCGTTGCCATTGGTGTCGCGATCCTGCGGGACGGGGCCGACCCGACTTATGTTGATGCATTGAACGCCGTTTTTGCGTCGTTCCGGTCTTTGAAGTAAGGAGGCTCGGAATGACCCGCAAAGTGATCAAACGGTCTATTCTGGCGCTGGGATTTGGCGCTGCAACGTTTACTCTATCCGCCTGCGATGGCGTGTCTGTCGGAGTGGGATATGGCGTCGGCTATGATCCGTTTTACGACTCGATGCTGTGGAACGACTACTACTACGACCGCGATGTGAATGTAGATGTGGAGATCAACCGCCCTGACAGGCCGGATCGTCCGGATCGACCGGTTCGTCCCAATCCGCCGCCGCGACCGAAGCCACCAATCGCCAAACCGCCGTCGCGTCCGCATCCTCCGGTCGCGCGGCCGCCGGCAGCAAGGCCTCCGATTCACCGGCCTTCACCGCGCCGATAGGAAAGGGGGCAATTGCCCCCAATCAAATTCCCAATTTGGTGCACACGTTATTTAGTCGAGCAACTCGGTCGTGATATGGGCCGAACCCTCAAGGGTTCGATGGACGGGGCATTTATCTGCAATCTCCAGCAGTTTGGCCCGTTGGTCCGCATCCAGGGCGCCTTGCAGCCGTATCTTGCGGCGGAACTGATCTACCTTGCCATCGCTGGCCAATCCGGCGTCCTGAGCGTGCACTTTGTCGTGGCAGACATCGACCATGATCCCCGTCAGCGGCCATTTCTTGCGCCGTGCATACATGCGAATGGTCATCGACGTACACGCGCCCAGCCCCGAAGATACGAACCCATACGGGGACATGCCCCGATCCGTGCCACCGTACGAAGCAGGCTCGTCCGCGACCGCATGGTGGCGCGGGCCGGACTGGATGTCTTGCAGGAAACCTGCCGGGTCAGCCTCAGTCACACGAACAACGCCCTCCGGAGCTCCGGGTGGCGGGGCTGGGGGACATAGTTTGACATAGCGCGACACCCAAGCCGCAATGACATCCGCCGCGTAATCCGCATCTGCGGCGCGTGTGATCAGATGGTCCGCATCGTCGAGCGTGACAAAGCTTTTGGGGTGTTTCGCAGCCAAAAAGATGGTGCTTGCGTTGTCGATGCTGACAGTTTCGTCGCGCGGTGCATGCAGGATAAGTAGGGCCGCTTTTAGATCAGCAATTGCTGGGGTCAGCGCGGTCTCGGATATATCGTCGACAAATGCCTTGCCGATCCGGAACGGGCGACCGCCCAGTGACACCTCGGCGCTGCCTTGGGATTGTATCTCAGGCAGGGCGGATTCGAAATGGTGGGACACATGGCCTGGATCAGCAGGTGC
Source organism: Ruegeria sp. BA2 (assembly GCF_056539605.1). Taxonomy (NCBI): domain Bacteria; kingdom Pseudomonadati; phylum Pseudomonadota; class Alphaproteobacteria; order Rhodobacterales; family Roseobacteraceae; genus Ruegeria; species Ruegeria sp. BA2. Next base: position 260,222 of record NZ_JBQFVE010000005.1, read on the forward strand.
ACCAAGCGTAACGACCGCCTTGACCGAAGGGATTCCGGCCCGCGCGCGCAGAACTGCAGCGCCGCCAAGTGAGTGACCGATCAGCAGGGCCGGGGCCATGTTACGACTGGCGAGGTAATGCGAAGCAGCGATCAGATCTTCTACATTCGATGTGAAAGTCGTGTTTGCGAACTCACCGCCCGAATGACCCAGACCGGTGAAATCAAACCTAAGGACCGCGATGCCCATCGCTGCCAACCGCGCCGAGATGCGCCGCGCGGCGGGAATGTCTTTGGAACAGGTAAAGCAGTGCGCAAACATAGCGGTCGCCAGAACCGGCCCGTCGGGGAGGTCAAGGCGCGCGGCCAATTGGCTGCCGTCGTGACCGGCAAATGTAACGCGTTCGGTGGGCATGATGAATCCTTGGTACTCTGGGTTTGAACAATACTGTGTGCTGCAGGCAGTTGGCTCAACCTATGTGTCAGCAGCGTAACGGGAAGGTGAGGTCGCGGGGCAGCGCGCCCCAGTTGGTCGATGCGCTGAATGTTTGGCCAAACTAGCCATATATCTTCACGATTAGTGATGATAATCCGATCAAACATTCATTTTACTTATTGCTCGACCATCCCCAACTTGCAGACATCCTAATCAACCAAAGCAGAGGTCAAAATGGCACATTCAACATTTGCACCCCCAAGCACAGCGATCCGACCCGGAGTTCTGCTCGCAATCCTGCTAACCGGCGCAATTGGGTTTGCGCTAGGGCAAAGCTGGCCTTTGGCCAATTTGCCCTTCGACACGCACACAATCACCGCGCAAGAGGACTGGCACGGAAATGTCAGGAGGTCTCGTTGGTCGAAATAATGCTCAGTCGATACCCATCAACTGTGCGTCGAACGGATATTTTGTCAGGTTTTCGTAGCCGTCTTCTGTGATCAGAACCTGATCTTCCAGCTTGATCGAGAAATCGCCACCGACCTCGCCAACAGCTGCTTCGACGCACAGCACCATTCCGGGTTCAAGCGGGTAATCATATGCACCTTCAACCGCTTGGTCGGGATAGGCCACCAGGGGCCATTCATCACACAACCCGACCCCATGCATGAGGCAGCCGTATTTTTGCGCTTGGAACTTGTCGTCCAGCCTGTGTGTGTTTGCGGATAGCTCAGGGATCATGACGCCAGGTTTCAGCATCTCCATATTGGTCATGATATGCTCGTGCGCATGCTGCATGGCATAGATCATATCATGGCGCGGTTTTTGATCTCCGATCCACCAAGTGCGCGAGATGTCGACGCAAATGCCGTAGGAACCGATCAGGTCGGTATCAAAAGCAATAATCTCGTTTTGTCGGGTAATGCGCGGGCCGCATTCCTGGAACCAAGGATTGGTGCGTTGACCCGAGGCCAACAGTCGAGTTTCGATCCATTCACCGCCGCGACGAATATTTTCGGCATGTAGCACTGCCCAGATATCATCCTCGGATGTGTTCCCGTCACCTACATTGGCACGTGCAAAGCGTTCCATTTCGGCCACTGCGGTCTCGCAGGCGTGGCTGGCGCATCGCATCGCAAGGATTTCGTCCGGGCCCTTTATGGCACGAGTTTTCTCGGTGAGTTCTTCACCGTCCATCACCTCAAATCCCTGCGCCTCAAGCGCGCGCAGGCCGTGCAGCATGATCTTGTCGACACCAAGCCGCATATTGCCGCCGCCATGTTCTGAGATTAACGCGCGCACTTCGTTCGACAACACATCAGCGGCCACATCGACCTTGTCGCCCCGGTCGAAATAGAACAGATCCGCGCCTGAGCGCTGCTCGCGTACCAGTGGGTTGAATTCCGACAGGAACGGTGAGTTTTTGTAATCCCAGATGACCATATATCCATCGGCGCAAACCAAAACGGCCCGGAACGGATTATGGGTGTTCCAAAGCTGCATGTTTGTGCTGTCAGTCGCGTAGCGAATGTTCAGGGGGTCAAACAGCAGGATACCTCCCCAACCGCGCTGCACGATGGCTTGGGTCAGCCGAGTCCAGCGATATTCCCTCATCCGCTCAAGATTTGGCAGGCTCAATCCTGCAATTTCCCATTCGTTGAACGCAAGTTGTGTCGGCCCGATTTCGATTCTGTCATTATCGTTCGGGGTGCCATCGCCAAGCGTGGCGCCCTTGGTCGGGTCGATCTTGCGGGTGTCACGATAGGGTGTGTTCATGGGTGAGCCTTTCTTCATACCGGTATTATCTGCAAAGCCTCAGCCATTGCGTCTTCAAGGTTTGCGACTGACTTTGGGTCGCTTTTTGACCGACACGGCCTGAGCAGGGTGTTATGCCTCGGACATGACCGTGATTTTACAGCAAGCCATCCCGTATGATCCCCTCGCCCCGAACCCGCTGCCCGGCATAAAGCCGGCCGACCATGGGAACTGGCTGCATCGTGACGACGCCTTTGCAGCCCAGATGAAACGTCGATCAGAACTTCTGGCTCAGCGGAAATCGGATGTTTTGGCGCAGAGTTCCGAGGTGTTGAAACCCGCGCAAGAGTTGCTGGATCTTGTTCTTCAGCAAGTCTATCCGGACGCGACCGATGCGGTTTCTCGTCCGGACGGATTGCTGATTGCGATTGATCGGGATCAACCGCTGGAAACGCTCTGCCAACTGGTGCAGGAAGATTTCTGCATTCTGCAACAGCAAGGCGACGAGCATGTTCTTACTGGCGCGATATTGTGTTTCCCGGCAAGCTGGATGCTGTCCGAGAAATTCATGCGCCCGCTGACTGCCATTCATGCGCCCGTCGATGCGTATGACGCCAACATCGCCCGGCGCGTGCAGCGTCTGTTCGATGGCATTCAACCTGCGCGACCGTTGTGGAGGTTCAACGCGCTTTGGTACCATGATGCGGAATTGTTCCAACCACGAAGCATCAATCAGCGGCGCGAGCCTCAGAACAAAACCTCGGCGCGGTATTTGCGCAGTGAACGTCAAACATTGTTGCGCCTGCCTGAAACCAAAGCTGTGGTATTCTCCATCCATACCTATGTGCTGGCCGCCGAACAGGTCCTGAAAATGGAAAACCCCGCCTGACGGCGGGGCCTCCAAGGAGGGTCTTGGGTCGTTTGGTTACATGCCGAGGACGTTCGCGACCCCGGCAAAGGCGTTCGTGGCGTTTAGGCCGAAGATCGCCGTGGTGAACGCAAGCACTTGTGTATTAAGCCGAAAATCTTCGCCCCGGATCAAATTTACCGCTGCCAATGACACGGCGATTGGGGCAGAGATACTGGCCACAGCGCCGGTCATACCCCAGCTGGTCAGGCGTAGAATGTCGCTTGGGCGTTCTTCGTCTTCATCTGCTTGGGTGGCGCTAACAGCAGGTCTGGCAGGCTCGGCTTCGGTCCGGAAAGCAATGCTAAGCAACTGATCATCGCTCAGCTGAATCGGACGTGGTCTTGCCTGTTCAGTTTGGATATTGTCCGCATCAGGATCGGGCAGATCGAGCCCGGCAAACGGGCCGCTGACCGTTTCGAATATTTGCTTACGATTCCGGCTGTTGCGTGGCGCAATTGAATCAAATGCGCTCATGAATTGTTCAATTGTCAGAACGGTCTTGGGTGACAGCCATTCGACGCGTCTGGTTGTGCAGATGTCGACCATCCGATACAGGATCACCACCAACATCAGTTCGGAAATCTCGCTGTCGTCGAGTAACTTTGAAACCGGGCAGATGGTGATGGTCAACCGATTACCCGGCGGTGTAACGGCAGGGCGGGTCTTGGTTTTCAGGCCAGCGGTTCGATCCATCCGCTCATGATGACTGCGCTCAGCTTCGGCGGGTTTCGAATCCAATGTCAGGCGAACAAGGTATTGGCTGCAAACGATGCTGGCCTCAGACGCGCTGAGAAGCGTTTTGCGCTCGACCAGATGGCCATAGTCCCCCAGCGTGGTCGAAACGACCTCGCAAAGACGCTCAAGCGCGCCATCTGCAGAACCATCGAACTGAAGGCCACCGTGGTACGTATGCTTCGCAGTCACAGCATGTTCCTTTGCCGTAATAATCTTCACAACAAAATACCAAGCGAAATAGAGCAAATTTTGGCGAAACTGAAAAAAAGTCGGAAAATCCTAAGATTGATTACGCTTTGGAAACTGAGGAAATCAGGGTTTTCTAAAGTTTGTGTGGCGGGAATGTGGCTGAAATCAGATATGCTGACCTCAGGTGAGTTTCCAGTTTAGTTGTCGATTCGGGCGGCCATAATGGCGATGGATTGCTGATAGACCGAGGCCGCGTTCCACTGCTGAATCACCGCAAAATTAGGCTCGCCCTTTTGATAGCCGCGACCGGGCTTCCACCCTTTCTTGCGTAAGAAATTTGCGGTCGAGGCCAGCGAGTCAGTCATGTTGTAGAAGTCAACGCGACCGTCCCCAGTTGCGTCCACTCCGTAGGTCAAAGCATTGCCGGGTAGAAACTGGGTGTGACCCAGCTCGCCATGTTTTGCCCCTTTTGTCGCCATCGTAAGGGTGCCTTGGTCGACCAATTTCAGCGCTCCAATGGCGTGTGGTATGAAGAACTCGGATCGGCGACAATCGTAGGCTAATGTTGTGATTGCGGAAACAACCTGGCTGTCTCCCATGAAATTTCCAAAGCCCGTTTCCATGCCATGAATGGCGATCAGAACACCCGCAGGCACGCCATATTGGCGCTCCAGTGCGGCATAGAACTCAGGGTTGCGCGCTTTGCGTTTGCGCCCTTGTGCAACGATTGTGTTGGCACCGCGGACCTGCATGAACTTGTCCAGCGAGTATTTGAAACTCTTTTGATTGCGATCTGCCGCGATTGTTCGGGTCGCATACTGAGATTGCGCAAGCGCCTGAAGACCCTTCTTTTTCACTCCGGCCCTTTTGGCGGTTTTGGCAAAGTCTGATTTCCATGCTTCGAACCCACTGCTTGTATTCCCGCAAGGGGCAGACAGCGCCATTGAGGGCAAGAGCAAAGCGAGGGCGACGTAGGAGCAGAGGCGAAGCATAGAAAAATCCGTTAGCTGGAAGTGACGCGATCAGCCTATGCCGAGACCGACACACCGAAAAGTGGTTTAATACAAGTCAAGCTCGCCTGAGTCTTTCAGGCATTCGAACCACTCATCCGGAGTTTTGTCGATCTTCGCGTGTTTGACCATCATGGCGTTCATATTGGGCAGGTGAGATGAGTCCGGCCACTCATCCGGTTGCCAGAGGTTTGATCGAATGATGCACTTGGGACAGTGTGCAAAAACAGTGTCGACATGGATCAACAGGGCCAGCTTCGGGGCGCGACCACTCATTTCCATTTCTGAAAGCAAATCCGGATCCGCAGATATCCTTGCGGCCCCTCGCAAGCGCAGAGTTTCCATCTTTCCCGGAACAAAGAAAATAACACTGACGCGTGGGTCTCTCAGGACGTTGTGAAACGTATCCACGCGCTTGTTTCCCGGCCGATCCGGGATCGCGATCATTTTCGGGGAAAGCACATGTACAAAACCCTCGGGATCGCCACGGGGCGAGATATCAAGGTGTCCATCGGGATTTGCCGAGGCGATCAGACAAAAGGACGAGGCGTCGATGAAATCACGGCACATCTGATCAAGCGATGACAGTTCCTTGGCAATGATCTGCGGCAACGGCCGACCGGAAATTTGCTCTAGCTCTTCATCTGTTTTCACCAGATTTGAGTACTCAGAAAAGGGTGCACCGCGTGCGGCCATGCGATTTCTCCGCTGGAAACTGTGTGCCAAGTTTGAAAGATCAGCCGCGATCCGTCAAATCTGGTGCAGGCCAATGAAAAAGGGCGCCCGATGGGCGCCCCCGTAAGAATTTTCGTCGAAAATTCTAGATCAGCAGCTGTAGTACATGCCGTATTCTACAGGGTGCGGTGTGTGCTCGTAGGTTTCGACCTCTTCCATCTTCAGCGCGATGTAGCCATCGATCTGGTCTTTGGTGAACACGTCGCCCTGCAGCAGGAAGTCGTGATCTGACGCCAGTGCTTCCAAAGCTTCACGCAGGCTGCCGCAGACCGTCGGGATGTCGGCCAGCTCTTCGGCAGGCAGATCATACAGGTTCTTGTCCATAGCTTCGCCCGGATCGATCTTGTTCTTGATGCCGTCCAGACCGGCCATCAGCAGGGCTGCAAACGCCAGATAGGGGTTAGCGGCCGGATCGGGGAAGCGAGCTTCGACGCGCTTGGCTTTCGGGCTTTCGGTCCACGGAATACGCACGCAGCCTGAACGGTTGCGGGCCGAATAGGCGCGCAAGACGGGGGCTTCGAACCCTGGGATCAGACGCTTGTAGCTGTTGGTTGCCGGGTTGGTGAAGGCATTCAGCGTTTTGGCGTGTTTAAGGATGCCGCCGATGAAGTACAGCGCCTCATCAGACAGGTCGGCGTATTTGTCGCCCGCGAACAGCGGCTTGCCGTCTTTCCAGATCGACATGTTCACGTGCATGCCGGTACCGTTGTCACCTGCGATTGGCTTCGGCATGAAGGTCGCCGATTTGCCATAGGCATGTGCAACGTTGTGGATCACGTACTTGTATTTCTGAAGCTCGTCGGCCTGCTTGGTCAGGCTGTCGAAGATCAAGCCCAGCTCGTGCTGGCACGAAGCAACCTCGTGGTGGTGCTTGTCAACCTTCATGCCCAGACGCTTCATGGTCGACAGCATTTCCGAACGCAGGTCTTGGGCTTCGTCAACCGGGTTAACAGGGAAGTAGCCGCCCTTGACGCCCGGGCGATGGCCCATGTTGCCCATCTCGTATTCGGTGTCGGTGTTCCACGATGCGTCTGTTGCATCAACTTCGTAGGATACCTTGTTGATACTGTTCGAGAAACGAACGTCGTCAAACAGGAAGAACTCGGCTTCAGGACCCATATAAGCCGCATCACCGATACCGGAAGCCTTCAGGTACGCTTCGGCTTTCTGAGCGGTGCCACGCGGGTCGCGCTCGTAGGCTTCGCCGGTGTCGGGTTCTACGACCGAGCAATGCAGGCAGATGGTTTTTTCCGCATAAAACGGATCGACATAGGCACTGTCGGTGTCGGGCATCAGTTTCATGTCAGATGCTTCGATCGACTTCCAACCCGCGATCGACGAGCCGTCAAACATAAAGCCTTCTTCCAGGAAGTCCTCGTCAACCTGGTCAGACATGATCGTCACGTGCTGAAGTTTACCGCGCGGGTCGGTGAAACGGATGTCGACGTATTCTGCGTCTTCGTCCCGGATCAGCTGAAGAACTGCGTCCTTGCTCATACTCTTGTTTCCTCTGAATTGAAGATGGGTCTGTTACAGAGCGTCCGAACCGGTCTCACCGGTGCGGATGCGAATGGCTTGTTCGACAGGCGAGACAAAAATCTTGCCGTCTCCGATCTTGTCGGTTTTTGCAGCGCCGACGATGGCTTCGATCGCGGCGTCAACCTGATCGTCGTCCAGAACGACATCGACCTTCACCTTTGGTAGAAAGTCGACAACATATTCTGCGCCACGATACAGTTCGGTGTGACCTTTCTGACGGCCAAAGCCTTTCACCTCGATCACGCTGAGGCCTTGAACGCCGACGTCCTGCAGCGCTTCTTTCACTTCGTCCAGTTTGAACGGCTTGATGATCGCTTCGATCTTTTTCATTCCGGCTCACCTTGCATGGTTGTCACGACGGCAATGATCACGTCTAAGATCGGGCGGCAATGGCGCTGCGGATTTGGTCGCTTTGTTGTGCTGTGAAATCGTGCAGCAGATGAAATTTTGTTCGATTTGCACAAAATGTAATCATAATTGAATCGCTTTGGGGATTGAGATGACAGATTTCCTGACCGCCGCACAGATGCGCGCCATTGAACAAGCTGCAATCGAGTCTGGTCAGGTGACGGGATTGGAGCTGATGGAGCGGGCCGGGCGGGGTGTGGTTGAGGCTATGTTCGAAGAATGGCCCGAGCTGCAGAATATCCACGGTCGGGCAGTTGTTCTTTGTGGACCAGGCAACAATGGCGGGGACGGATTTGTTGTCGCGCGGTTGCTTAAAGACCGAGGTTGGGAGGTCGAAGCGTTTCTTTTCGGTGATCCGGCCAAATTGCCACCGGACGCAAAGACAAATTTCGAACGATGGGACGGATGGACACTGGGCGCTGCTGACCTTGCCAAGTTGAAAATCCGGCACCCGGATTTGTCCATAGATGCACTGTTTGGAACCGGGTTGGCGCGTCCGATCGAGGATCCGGCATTGTGGGAACACTTGTGGGCCCACGATGATGCTGAGGATGCATGGGAAGCACGCGGCGAGAGTAAGGGAACCGACATCGTGCCGCCGCGCACTGTTGCAATCGATTTGCCATCCGGGCTTTGTTCGGATTCCGGGAAGGTGCTGGGCGGTGCGTTTCCCCCGCATGGTCGTCGCTGTGCGCGATCAGCCCTGACAGTTTCATTCCACGCGCGGAAACTTGGGCATATTCTGGCTGAAGGGCCAGCAATGTGTGGTCGGGTGGTCGTGAAAGACATCGGGCTGAGCGACAATACAGGCGGTACTGACATCGCTCAGGCTGTAAGCCGTCCCTCGGGCGGGGACCTCGGAAAAAGCCAGGATGCCCATAAATATTCCCATGGGCACGCGTTCGTTCTAACGGGTGGGGTCGGCAAGACCGGCGCTGCGCGGTTGGCAGCCCGGGGTGCATTGCGTGTTGGGGCAGGTTTGGTGACGCTCGGCGTTCCACCGGCTGCATTGATGGAGGTCGCCAGCCAGATTACGGCGCTCATGCTCAAGCGAGTTGATGAGAGCGAAGACTTCACTGACATACTACGCGACGAGCGGTTGAATGCGCTGTGCCTTGGCCCGGGCTTGGGGTTGGAGCGAGCGCGAAATCTGGTTCCCATCGCCTTGGCGACGGGGCGTTCTGTTGTTTTGGACGCGGATGCGTTGACCACCTTTGCGGATTCGCCTGATACGTTGTTAGGAATGCTCCATGACAGATGCGTATTGACGCCGCATGGGGGAGAGTTCGCGCGGCTGTTTCCTGGTATCGCAGAAAAGCTCTCGGCGGCCCCGAACAAGGGGCCGGCTTTTTCCAAAGTGGATGCTACCCGCGAAGCCGCTGAACGAGCGGGTTGCGTGGTTCTGTTCAAAGGACCTGATACAGTGATTGCAGCGCCAGATGGTCGATGCCTGGTCAATGCCGGGGTTGATGATCGAGCGTCACCATGGCTGGCGACCGCCGGATCAGGTGATGTGTTGGCGGGCTTTATTGTGGGTCTAATGGCGCGAGGTTTTCGCCCGGTGCTCGCGGCTGAAACCGCCGCATGGTTGCACGTGGAATGCGCAAGGCAGTTTGGGCCGGGATTGATTGCCGAAGACCTTCCGGAACAGGTGCCAGCCGTATTCAGGCAATTAGATATCTAAGAATATAGGCAGATATTGGCCGATGGCCGGGCAAAGCGGCGATGTTTCGCCGTTCTGTCCCGTATGGCGCATAACGGATGTTTGCATGCTGCAACGCTCAGGGCCAGAATTGTCTTGCGAGCGGGTTGGCGGCATCTACCGAATTAGGTCAACTTATTGATAATAAAGTTCTTTCCAGAGGGTGCCTGCCGCCGCATGTGGCAGAAATGCAATGCCTGACCTATTCGCATTTGCGAACGTTGGAACAGATGAACCGCGTGAACATATCGGCAATATCAAGAAACTGACCCATCTATGGTGAATGACATGACAGTGAAATTTAAGCTGACTTCGATCGCAGCGGCGCTTGTCACAACGACAGCAATCCCTGCCGCCGCCGAACTGAAATACGAAAACAATACGGGCGGCTATGTCCTACTCTATGGTCAATTGCACCCGGCCTTGATCTCGGTCGACGATGGTGAGGAAACCGAAACGCGGGTTCTGGACAATGACCTGTCGAACAGCCGCGTTGGTTTGGAACTGCTTCAGCCCTTCGGCAACAACGATTTCACCTTCCGCTTTGAAACCGGCCTTGGTCTTCCGAACTCGAGTGAGTGGAACCAGCTGGGCACGGATTTCAGCGGCTGGACCCGTGAAGATATCCGCCACGTTGATTTCGCGCTTGCCGGTGACTGGGGTAAATTTTCGGCGGGTCAGGGTAGCATGGTTGCGGATGGCGCTGCCGAAGTGGACCTGTCTTATGTCGGAACCGCGCTGTATTCCTTTACCAATGACGAAAATGGAGGGTTCTTCTATCGCGGTACTGACGGTTTGCTGAGCGACATCACCGTTGGTGATTCCAGCAGCAACTTTGACGGTGCACGCCGCGGCCGCGTTCGCTATGACACGCCTGAGTTCAGCGGTTTCAAGGCAGGGATCGCTTATGGTCAAAACATTCTGTCCAGCAGCGATGACGACGATTATTACGACATCGGTGTGCGCTACAACAATACCTTCGGTGGTGGGGTTGAGTTTGCAGCGGCCGTTGCGTACTCGGTTCGGTCGGCTGACGATGGATCAGGCGATCGCAAAGACACCATCGGATCGGCCTCGGTTCTGCTACAAAGTGGCCTCAGCTTTACCGTTGCTGCCGGTACGCGCGACAATGATGCGGATGGGGCGTCTGATCCGAATTACTTTTACGGTAAGATTGCCTATGAAGATGATTGGGTATCCTGGGGCAAAACCGGTATCGGGATCGACTATTATTCAGGTTCGGACTTTGTGAATGACGGCTCCAGCACAGATGCATGGGGCATTGCTGTTGTTCAGCGCATCGACAGCATCAATACCGATGCCTACCTGAAATACCGCAATCACGACTTCGAAGATGGCGCTTCGTTTGACAATAACGAAGCCTGGGTGCTGGGCGCCCGCTGGAAGTTCTGATTTCGCGGCTTTTGATGTTCGAACGCCCCGGCCTGTGTCGGGGCGTTTTTTCGTCTGAGAGAGGGGTAAAACAGGGCCGAAAGGGCCTTTGCCTCTTGCACGCAGGCGGCAGGGCAAATAGAAGGCGTCAAATTTGCCCGGCGCGCCCGTTTTGCGCGCCCCGAATCCTATGGGGACTACCAAAATGCAGGTTACCGAGACGCTGAACGAAGGTCTGAAACGTGGCTACAACATCGTTGTGACCGCGGCCGAGCTGGACGACAAGGTCAACGAAAAGCTGACCGAAGCGCAGCCCGAAGTTGAAATGAAGGGTTTCCGCAAAGGCAAAGTGCCTATGGCGTTGCTGAAAAAGCAGTTTGGCCAGCGCCTGCTGGGCGAAGCGATGCAGGAAACCATCGATGGTGCGATGAACAAGCACTTTGAAGACAGCGGTGATCGTCCGGCTCTGCAGCCCGAGGTCAAGATGACCAATGAGGACTGGAAAGAAGGCGACGACGTCCACGTCGAGATGTCTTATGAGGCACTGCCCTCGATCCCCGAAGTTGACCTGAAATCGGTCGAGCTGGAGAAGCTGGTTGTCAAAGCCGATGACGCAGCCGTTGAAGAAGCGCTGAACAATCTGGCCGAGACCGCGCAGAACTTTAAAGCGCGCCGCAAGGGTTCCAAAGCCAAGGACGGCGACCAGATCGTTTTCGACTTTGTTGGCAAGGTTGACGGCGAAGAGTTCGAAGGTGGTTCAGCCGAGGATTACCCGCTGGTTCTGGGTTCGAACAGCTTCATCCCCGGCTTTGAAGAGCAGCTGGTTGGTGTGAAAGCCGAGGAAGAAAAAGACGTCAACGTCACCTTCCCAGAAGAGTACGGTGCCGAGCATCTGGCGGGTAAAGACGCCGTATTCTCCTGCACCATCAAAGAGGTGAAGGAACCGGTTGCCGCCGAGGTCGACGATGAGCTGGCCAAGAAATTCGGCGCCGACGATCTGGCTGCACTGAAAGAACAAATTGGTGAACGCCTGGAAGCCGAATACGCAGGAGCATCGCGTGCTGTTATGAAGCGTGCTCTGCTGGACGTGCTGGACGAGAAAGTGTCGTTCGAACTGCCGCCGTCGCTGGTTGAAGCCGAAGCCAAGCAGATCGCACATCAGTTGTGGCACGAAGAGAACCCGGAAGTCGAAGGTCACGATCATGATCCGATCGAGCCGACCGACGAGCACAACAAGCTGGCCGAGCGCCGCGTGCGCCTGGGCCTGTTGCTGGCTGAACTGGGCCAGAAAGCCGAGGTCGAAGTGACCGATGCCGAGATGACGCAGGCGATCATGAACCAAGCGCGTCAGTACCCGGGTCAGGAACGCCAGTTCTTTGAATTCGTGCAGCAGAACGCTCAGATGCAACAGCAACTGCGCGCGCCGATTTTTGAAGACAAGGTTGTCGACTATATCGTCGAGCTGGCAAAGGTCGAAGACAAAGAAGTCAGCAAAGACGATCTGCAGAAAGCCGTTGAGGCACTGGAAGAGGAATAATCCTCTACCTTCCCTTTTTTCAGGGGCAAAAAAAGCGGAGCCGTCTCGAAATTAGACGGCTCCGCATGGGTGGCTTTGTACTATGAGGTGAGGGGGTCAGGCCTCATGAGCAAAAGCACGGGGGGTTTGTAACAGAGCGATCTTCTGCTCTGGGGTGAAGGTGTCCGTCAGCGCTTCGATCAGTTTCAGCACTGCCTGTCTTTCATCTTCGGTCTTGGCCGCACTCATCTGTTCGACAAAGTACTTCTCAAGATCCGTAAGCGGCTTGTGGTCACGATTTGCCGGGCTGAGTGTCTTGGCTTTCTTGGCCTCGAACATCTCAAGCGCCGTTTCTTCTTCGATGAAGACATCATGTTGGATGTCTGCAAATTCACGAAGTCCCGAAATCCGTTCTTCACTGCAGTCCAGTAGGGCGGCCATCGCGGGCACTTTGCCCATCGGAACCGTCTCGCCTACATAGTCGTAAGGTGCGCAATTCGATCGTTTGAGGACGCGGTTCATTACCGGGTCGATCACGGTGATGATGTCCTGAATACCTGCGCTGCGGCAGTATTCCAAAGATCCGATCATCAACTCGCAAGTCGCATAAGAGACCGAGTTCTTTTCTTTGCCACGCGTCAGTCGCTGAGTGTCGACGCAGAAGCGGGTTGATTCCCACAAGGTCGCGCTGCGCATCGGTGCTTCGCCGCACAGGATATCCGAGAAGACATCCGAAAGCATGTGTGGACCGGTGGTCTGGAGTGCACGCACTGCGGCTACGACGTTCCCCTCATCGTCGAGACCGATTACATATGCAGGATCCAGGTGGTCGAACTGATCGATTTCTTTCCCATCTTCGATCTGTACATCCCATCCAAGCCGACCGCCAAAGACGCGGGCGCGCAGTTCGAACATTTCGTCAAGTACCTCGGTGAACAGATGTCTGTTCAGCCCATCAACTACCAAAATCATGTTAACCCCCTTCGAGTGATCTGTCTGTGGATAAGACGTTACTCGGATTCGAGGACGAATCTATTGGGGGTTTCCCGTAATATTGGCTTTTTTTGGCCGAATTTCGGAAGAATTTGGCTTTAACCTGGGTAGATTAGCCCGATTCCGATGGCGCGACCGACTGCCTGAGGAGTCGTGAGTGCATTAAGCTTTTCGCGCGAAGAACGCAAGTGCACCTCAACCGTGCGGTGCGAAATAGACAAAATATCGCCAATATCCTGTTGGGATTTGCCCGCTGCGGCCCATTGCAAAATCTCCAACTCGCGGCTGGAGAGGGTCGGGTGATACAGCATCCGGCTGATCGTATCCGACGTCATGACGTTGTCATGGATGTGCACGGCTAGAGATTGCAGGTCGCTGATCACATTTGGAACCAGCTTCTTCCATTCTTCGCGGCTGCAATCCCGTGTGGCGCTTAGAAGACCGATGTCGCCATATGGGCCCCTGACTGGGATGGTAACCCCTTGATCAGGTATTCCAAAATCATGCGCATCACGGAATACGCGCTGGAAATCCTTGCCACGCTCAAGGCGGCTCCAATCGACTGGGGCGATGCTGCGTTGAACCATGTGCAGGGTAGGATCAATCAAGTGCAAACCTTGCTCTTGATAGTGATTTTTCCAGTCGTCACCATAGGTCACATGGCCATGGATCGTTCCCGCGGCCGGGTTCATACCAGCATAGGCCGCATGGTCCATTTCGTATTTGTCACAGACCTGCTGCAGGAACTCATCATAGCGAGAGTCCTGTTCGGGAAGGGTGCTGAGATCAACAATATCCATACGGTAACGACCAGTTAGACCCGAGTGAGCGGGCGGATCCCCTTGGCCAGGAAAATGGTACAGTCTTCCCTGACGTCAAGCAGCACATCACATTTCGCCTGTTAAGACAAGAAGATGTGGGAAATGTCTGCCTTTTATAGGCAATTGTGCCTTTCAGACACACAATAACGCACCGCCGCAGGGTGTTAACGTCATGGTTGTGCAGTGGGTCATGGGATTCGCCGTGGCATTATGATGATTATGTGTGTGCATTACGCGACGATTGCGAAGTAAACATGCCTATTCTGTGGCAGAAACCAGACCAGTTTCAACCAACATGCCGCGGGCCTTTGCCTCGGGCCAATAGCCTTTGGCGTAGAGAAAGATGGCGCGCTGCTGATCCCCGTCAGACAAAAGCCAGGCACCGCGCAAGTATTTTCCGGCGAACTCCAGATTTGTATCCGCGTCAAGCAAGCCTTCGGCGTTTCCGGAATACCCCATTGATCTCGCAGTCGCCGGAAGGATTTGCAGCAACCCATAGTAGGGCCGGTTTACGGCCCAGGGCCTGTGGGTGCTTTCTCGGATCGCCAACTTGTGCACCAACTCGCGCGGAAGCTCGTAGTGATCGGCCCATTTATTGATCGAGGCGCGCAGCTCGGGTGTTTCATTCGGGTAAAGCGGCGGATCAAATGAGTCATCGCCACCCGACGATCCGGGGCCACCACACGCGGCCAATGGTGCCAATAGCATCAAGGTTAATACACTGCGGCGAAGGAGGGGGGTCATTCTAGTACTCCTGATTTCGAGCGGTGATGATATGAAACCGCGACTTGTCCGCAAGCCTACGCGTATAATCGGGCTAAATTTTGCCTGTCGCCTCGCGAAAAGAAAAAGGGCTGCGCAACAGCACAGCCCTTCGCATTCTGAAGTATTGCCAGATCAGGCTTTGGCTTCGTCTTCCTCAGCCGGAGCTTCTTCGGCGACAAGATCTTCGTCCTCTGACGCAGCCGAGCCGATGTCGTCGAACAGTTCGGCGATCTCGAACTCAGCAGCTGCTTCTTCTTCAGCGGCCAGTTCCTGGATCGATTTGCCCGACGCTTGCAGTTCGGCTTCTTCTTCCGAACGAGCAACGTTCATCTTGATCTCGACTTCGACCTCGGGGTGCAGCTTGACGGCAACCGCGTGCAGACCCAGTTCCTTGATCGGAGCAACCAGAACGATTTGCTTCTTGTCGACAGTGAAACCAGCCTCGGTCGCAGCATCTGCGGCGTCACGCGGTGTGACCGAACCGTACAGAGCGCCGGCATCCGATGCCGAGCGAATCACGATGAACTGCTGACCGTCCAGCTTTTCAGCCAGCGCTTCAGCTTCTTTCTTGGTTTCCAGGTTGCGCGCCTCAAGCTGTGCTTTCTGGGCTTCGAACGAGGCGATGTTCGCACTCGACGCGCTCAGCGCTTTGCCTTGGGGCAGCAGGAAGTTGCGGGCGTAGCCGGGCTTAACGTCAACGACGTCGCCCATCTGACCCAGTTTCGCAACGCGTTCCAGAAGGATAACTTGCATGTCAGTCTCTCCTTACTTCACGGCGTAGGGCAGCAGGGCGAGGAAGCGGGCGCGCTTGATAGCACGGGCCAGTTCACGCTGCTTTTTCGCCGAAACGGCGGTGATGCGCGAAGGTACGATCTTGCCACGCTCAGAGATGTAGCGCTGCAGCAGACGGGTGTCTTTGTAGTCGATTTTCGGCGCGTTCTCACCCGAGAACGGGCAGACCTTGCGGCGGCGGAAAAATGGTTTTGCGGCCATGGTTTATGTCCTTTCGTCAGGCGTTGATCAGCGGCGCTCGCGGCGGCCTTCGCGCTCGTCGCGCTTCTGCATCTGAACCGAGGGGCCCTCGGCATGCTCGTCGACCTTGATGGTCAGAACGCGCATTACATCGTCATGCAGGCGCATCAGGCGTTCCATTTCCTGAACCGCACCCGAAGGGGCATCGGTTTTCAGGAAGGCATAGTGGCCTTTGCGGTTCTTGTTGATCTTGTAAGCCATCGTCTTGACGCCCCAGTACTCGCTTTCGACGACGTTGCCGCCGTTGTCAGCCAGAACGGTGCCGAAATGTTCGACAAGGCTTTCTGCCTGCGCGTTGGACAGATCCTGACGCGCGATCATTACATGCTCATACAGTGGCATGTGCACTCCTGTTTATATCAAGGCGCATTTCAAAGGCGGGGCCAGATGATCCTTCGCGACCCTGCCACGAGAGGCTGCGCGATTCATAACTCCTGCGAAGGATGGCCCCGTATACACGTTTATGGCGGCGGGGCAAGCCCTGCCACATATGCCCTTGTGAAGTCGCCCAATTTCCACTGGTGCGCCCAATTCCTGACGCTTTTCACCCCGAGGTTGTTTGCGAGGTCGGGAGAACCCGGCAACCCGAAAAACATAGACAGGGCAAGACAATGGCCGTCATGAACACAAATACTTTTGAACAAACAGCGCCCCGCGCGGTATTTGAGAAATCCGTACCCGTTCTAATTACCTTCGCTCCGAACTGGCGCGCCCGGATGGTTCTTTTGCGTGCCGTGGGTGCATTCCTGATCGTATCCGCCTTTTCGATGTGGCTGATGCCCGGTGCTGTGATGGGGGCCGAGGTTTGGCCCATCAAGCTGGTCGCGTCACTCATGTTTCTGATCGTTGGTGTCAGCCTGCTGACCATCCAAACGATGGACCCGCGCCCAGATGCGTATTTTGATCCGATCCGTCGTGAGGTTCGCATTCTCCAGAAAAACGAAAATGGCCGCCCGCAAACAGTATTGCGCCGCAGCTATGACTCGCTGGGTGGAGCACGTTTTGTGGATGATCAGGTCGAACTATTCGACGTAGATGGCAGCCTGCTGATGAAGCTGCCTTTGGAGTCAGCGGATGTCAGCTCAGCGCTCAAAGGTCAACTCAGCCAAAACGTAACAATTTTCGCCTGAATTTTATTCTGTTCAAAAAGGAACAGAGTTTGTGAATCAAAAATACTTGTGTGCCGCCCTAGGGCGGCACATTTTGGTTTGTGAGCAACCCACCCGGTTTGCCAACACAAAATTTGCGGAGATTGTCATGAAATCCACCCTTCTTGCCGCTGCTCTGGCCGTATCGGCGACCACAGCATTCGCCAGCGCAGAAAAATACGTACTGGACCCCAGCCACAGCCAGGTGATCTTCAACTATAACCACCTTGGTTTTTCGACCACTTACGGCATGTTCTCAGGCTTTGAGGGCGAGATCATGTTCGATCAGGAAAACCCGGCTGCTTCAAGCGTGAGCGTGTCGATGCCAGTCGTTGAGATGTTCACCGGCTGGAAGCCACGCGAAGATCACTTCATGACCGAAGACTTCTTTGGCGTTACCGAAGGCGATCTGATCACTTTTACTTCGACCGGTATCGAAGTTACAGGCGAAGGCACAGCCAATATCACCGGCGATCTGACAATGAACGGCGTGACCAAATCCGTTGTTCTTGATGCCAAGCTGAATCAAGTGGGCGAGCATCCGATGGCAGGCAAGCCATGGGCCGGTTTTGACGCAACCACCACACTGGTGCGCAGCGAGTTCGACCTTGGTCAGTTCGCTCCGTTCGTGAGTGACGAGGTTGAGGTTCGGATTTCGGTTGAGGCACAGAAAGCCGACTAAGCCGACCTGAACAGAATTTCTAACCGCCGGAGGCAAACCCTCCGGCGGTTTCTCTATTCCTCGTCGCGTTCTGCCGTTAGCTCAACCGAGACTGCGACAGCGAACCCCAGTGAGTCTTCGGTCGGCTGCGACGTCCCAACATTGAAATCCATGCGGTTAAGCTCCAGCGCGCCTGATATGGTCGCGGTGTCACCCTCAAGCTCCAAGGTGAAAGGCAAGACGACGTCCACAGACTGATCCCGGATCGTCAAAGGCCCGCGGGCTTCATAGCCCGCATCGGTTTTGAACAGATCAGCTTTGAATTGGGCTGTCGGGAACTGAGCACTGTCAAAGAAATCAGCGCCCATTGCCTGCTCGGTCACAGTACCGAGGCTGAGAGAGTTGATGGCAATCGTCACATCAACAGTGCCTGCCAGTCCCGGTTCTGCTGGGTCCTCAAATGCAATGGCAGCGGTCCAATCTGCGAAACTGCCTGTCACAGGGCTGCCCAGTTGGGAGATCGTGATCGAGAGGGTGCCGTCTTCGACCTCCCAGTCCGATTGGACCTCTTCAAGCTCTGCTGTGTCCACCGCAGATTGGCCGTGATCGTCAAACTCACCAGTGACCCAACCTCCGATAAGCACCACGCACCAGACGGCCAAAGCGGTAAACGCAGGCAAGGCCGAATGGTGTTGTTCTGGTGGTTCGGGCGCATCCGACCGCCCCGGCAGCATGCGGCGCAGGGTGCTGTCTTTGTCTACCACGTGGTGTTTCAGTGCGCCTGCGATGTGCAGTACCAGCGACACGCCCAGAATCCAGACAAACAACCAGTGTAGCGCCGCAGTAATCTCGGCCAGGAAGGCTGACTTTGGGACGAGAGGCAGGTTTTGGCCAAACGGCCAAAGGATCGGTGCAAAACCATCGGTTGCAGCATGGTGAACCCAGCCGCTGAGCGGGACCAGCATCAGCGATCCGTACAGCAACCAGTGGACGGTTTCAGCCGCAAAGGCCTCGGGCTTGTTGTCGGCGTTCAGCAGGCCCGGCTTGCTCTGCGTCATGGCCCAGAGGATTCGGGCCAATGCCACGAAGAACACAGTGACCCCAACGGTTTTATGCAGCGAAAACAGGCGGGCCGCGCGGGCGATATCCTCTTCGGTCGTTGGGATGTTCGGATCGTATATCGCATGGGCCAGTTCATTTGCGAACCAACCCAGAGGCAGAGCCGTGAAGATCAGCAGGGCAGTCAGCCAATGAAATGCTTTGGTTACACCACCATAGCTGGAGTGGGTGTTTGTCAGGGACATTGCTGGGCTCTCCGCATTGCTGAGTTGTGGGTAAGTTAAATGGATGCTGTGCGGACACAAGGCAGAGAAATGCACATCAAAGGTGTCCTGATGCAGAACGCAGGCAATGCTTGTGCCGCGCGATCAGTCAGTTTACACCGCGCCGAAACCTGACGTCACGCAAGAGGCACCAATGACACGCGCGTTTGTTTTCCCGGGGCAGGGCGCCCAAACGATCGGAATGGGCAAAGCTCTGGCCGAAGCCTATCCAGCCGCCCGCGCCATATTCGATGAGGTCGATGAGGCTTTGGGCGAAAAGCTGAGTGACCTGATCTGGGAAGGCGATATCGCGGAACTGACCCTCACCCAAAATGCGCAGCCCGCGCTGATGGCAACCTCGATGGCAGCGATGCGTGCGCTCGAGGCTGAAGGAGCTTCAATCTCGATGGCGTCTTATGTGGCCGGGCACTCGCTGGGTGAATATTCGGCTTTAGCAGCAGCCGGAGCGCTGACAGTTGCTGATACGGCGCGCCTGTTGCGGACACGCGGACAGGCGATGCAAAGCGCGGTGCCGGTCGGTGAAGGTGCAATGGCGGCCATCCTGGGGCTCGACCTTGAGGCCGTGCGTGCGGTCGCTGATGAAGCCGCGCAAGGCGAGGTCTGTCAGGCGGCCAATGACAATGACCCAACGCAGGTCGTGGTGTCGGGTGCGAAGGCCGCTGTCGAGCGTGCGGCCGAGATCGCGAAGGAAAAAGGGGCCAAACGCGCAATTATGTTGCCTGTAAGTGCTCCATTTCACTGTGCGCTGATGCAGCCTGCGGCAGATGTAATGGCAGAGGCTTTGGCTTCTGTGGAAATCAAGGCACCCGCAGTGCCACTGATCGCCAATGTGCGCGCTGAGGCTGTGAACGATCCGGATGTGATCCGCCAACTGCTGGTGGAACAGGTCACCGGCTCGGTCCGGTGGCGCGAAAGCGTGCAGTACATGGTTGCGCAGGGTGTGACCGAGGCGTGGGAGATCGGCGCTGGCAAAGCACTGTCGGGTATGATCCGCAAGATCGATCGTGCCTTGGCCTGCACGGCCGTTGGGTCGCCCGAAGACGTGCAAAAAGCCGTTAACCCCGGCGCATGAACAAAGAACAGTCGCCGGTGTCGGCGGCCAGAGAGGGAACATTGATGTTTGATTTGACAGGTAAGAATGCGCTGATCACGGGCGCATCGGGTGGCATCGGCGGCGATATCGCCCGCGCATTGTACGATGCCGGAGCCACTGTTGGCCTATCCGGAACACGCGTCGAGCCGCTGCAAGCTCTGGCCGACAGCCTTGGCGAGCGCGCACATGTCTTGCCTTGCAACCTGAGTGATCCCGAAGCCGTCGAAGCCCTGCCGAAACAGGCTGCCGAGGCGATGGGTTCCGTCGATATTCTGGTCAACAACGCAGGCATCACGCGCGACAACCTGTTCATGCGCATGTCGGATGAAGAGTGGCAGAGCGTGATCGACGTGAACATGACCGCCACGATGAAGCTGTGCAAAGGCGTGATCCGCGGCATGATGAAGGCGCGTTGGGGCCGGATCGTGAACGTCTCATCCGTAGTGGCGGCGATCGGCAATCCGGGGCAGGCGAACTATGCCGCATCCAAGGCCGGTATGATCGGCTTTTCCAAGGCGCTGGCGCATGAGGTTGCAACCCGTGGTATTACGGTGAATGCGGTGGCACCGGGTTTCATCACCACCGCCATGACCGAAAAGCTGACGGATGAACAAAAGAAGGGTCTGTTGCTCAAGGTTCCGGCCGGTCGCATGGGCGATCCGCATGAAATCGCCGCAGCCGTTCTGTACCTTGCCAGCCCCGAGGCGGGTTATGTGACCGGAAGCACCTTGCATGTGAATGGCGGTATGGCCATGTTGTAATCGCAATTCGGGGCGGATGCGAAAGCGTTTGCCTTGTGCGTTGTCTGTGTTATAGGCGGCGCATATGCGCAGGAACCGGTCCAAGGGCCGGTTCTCTGATTTCCCGGGGACCCGGGACCCAAACCGCCCGGAAAGGGCAAAACAAGTCCATCCCGAACGGGCAAGGGCAGAACCGGGCGGACAGCCCTGAAATGAAATGAGGAATAGACATGAGCGACGTCGCAGATCGCGTAAAGAAGATCGTTGTTGAGCACCTGGGTGTTGAAGAGGACAAGGTTGCTGAAAACGCCTCGTTCATCGACGATCTGGGCGCAGACAGCCTAGACACCGTTGAGCTGGTAATGGCATTCGAAGAAGAGTTCGGCATCGAGATCCCGGACGACGCCGCCGAAACCATCCAGACGTTTGGCGACGCGGTCAAGTTCATCAGCGAAGCTTCCTAAGCTTAACTGACTGATAGAAAAGCGGCGCTTCCGGGCAACGGAGGCGCCGTTTTTTTGTGCCCGCCACAATTCATGCTTGCCATATGTGGGCCGTGCTTCGCACTCTGCAGTCTGAGGCATAAAATTCAGAGCGGGCAAGGGCATGATAAGATCCACCCCGATGATCAATACGGCGCGTCTGACCTTGTGTGCGATGCGCCCTGAAGATTTCAACCGCTTCGCCGAGATTTGGCGTGATCCAGATGTTGTGCGCCATATCGGCGGCACCCCCCTGACACGTGGCGAGGCGTGGGACAAGTTTTTGCGCAATGCTGGACATTGGCAGATGACCGGGTTTGGCCAATGGGGTGTCGTGCTGCAATCGAATCGTACCTTGATCGGGCAGGCCGGGTTCTTCTACGGCAATCGCGGGCTTGGAGACGACTTTGATGGGTTCCCCGAGGCCGGTTGGGTGTTGGCACCCGAGATGCAGGGGCAAGGATACGGGTGCGAGGCTGTGCAGGCCGCGCATGACTGGTTTGACCGTGTGATACCCGGCCCGCTGGTCGCCTTGATCGATGCGGATCACGAAGCCTCACAACGGCTGGCCGAAAAGCTTGGATATACCTTGCTGCGCGAGGCGGAATACCGCGAAAAGCAAGTTCATCTGTTTCGTCGAAATGGACCCCCTGCACGGGTGTGAAACGCATCCAATCGTCTGATGCCGCAAAATGACCGAGCTTTGCCGATCTTGTGAAATAAGGCGGCAATTTGAGACTCTATGCTATCGTGGAATTCCGGAATGATTCAGCGGAGGATATGGATCATGATGATTTACCCCACGATGGAGTTGCAGAACGGCCGGTGCGTGACGCTGGACAAGGGGCGTCTGGATGACGCGATGGTCTGGCATGTGAATCCGGTTGAAACTGCCCGCAGTTGGTCTGCGGCGGGTGCCGAGTGGATGCAACTGACAGATTTTGACGCCATCGAAGGTCACGACACCAATTCTGAATTGGTCGAAGAGATCATTCGATCCTGTGAAATGTCGGTGCAACTGGCGGGCGGCATGCGCACACGCGAGCAGGTGGAATACTGGATCAACAAGGGTGCTGGTCGAATCGTCATCGGCACACTTGCGGCCTGGGACCCGACTTTGGTGAAAGAACTGGCAAAGCTCTATCCCGATCAGATCGTGTTGGCGGTGGATGTTTGGCAGGGTCAGGTGATGACCGAAGGCTGGCGTAGCCAAAGTGCGTTTACACCGGAAGCCTTCATTGAAGCCTTCGCCGACGCACCCTTTGCGGCCATTCTGGTCACCGATATCGATAGCGATATGGAGGATGTCGAGGCGCAGCTTGGGTTGATCTCGGGTTTGGCCGAACAATCACGCACCCCGATCATCGCCAGCGGTGTTGTACGTACGTCGGACGACATTTCGCGCCTGGCTTATATCTCGAACATCTCGGGTGCCATTGTTGGCAGAGCGTTGTTCCGCAAGACCGTTGATTTGGCCGACGCGCTCGAGGTTGCGAAACTGGCGCATGAGCCTGTTGCGGAATTCCAGTAAGCTAAACAGTCAAGGTGAAACCGCTTAGCACGTCTTGCAGGGCTAGGCGGTTTATATGCACTCGAGGCGATTTCAACTCACTTGGCAAACGCTCTGATCCGGCAATGGCGATATGATGCCGGTTCAGAATGTGCCGTTGCTCTTGCCCCCACACCCCGGGCCGGGGTATGAGCGGTTCTCATAACAGGAAGCAGGCAAGAGGCATTTCATGCGCAGAGTCGTTGTAACCGGTCTTGGATTGGTCACTCCTTTGGCCAGTGGGGTCGAGGAAACCTGGTCACGGCTGCTGGACGGAGAATCCGGCGCGGGCCCGATCACGCAATTTGATGCCGAGGCAAGCGGGGTCACTACGACCTATGCCTGCGAAGTGCCGCGCGGTGATGGCACCGACGGGACATTCAACCCTGACGACTGGATGCCACCGAAAGAGCAGCGCAAGATCGAAGATTTCATCCTCTATTCCATCGCGGCGGCCGAGATGGCCTGCAAGGATGCAGACTGGCTGCCCGAAGACGAGGAAGATCGGCTGCGCACCGGTGTTCTGATCGGTTCCGGGATCGGTGGGCTTGGCTCGATTGCCAACACCGCGAACCTGATCCGCGACAAGGGTCCGCGCAGGGTCTCGCCCTTCTTTATTCCGGGTGCTCTGATCAATCTGGCCTCGGGTCAGGTATCGATCCGTCATGGTTTCAAGGGGCCGAACCACTCGGTTGTGACAGCATGTTCGACCGGTGCCCATGCGATAGGCGACGCTAGCCGCATCATCCGTGCCGGAGACGCCGACGTGATGATCGCAGGCGGTGGCGAGGGCTGCATCTGCGAAATCGGCATTGCGGGTTTCAACGCCTGTAAGGCGCTGTCGACCAAATATGCGGACGATCCGAAAAAGGCGAGCCGGCCTTATGACGTTGACCGTGACGGCTTTGTCATGGGCGAGGGTGCGGGCATCGTTGTTCTGGAAGACTATGAACACGCCAAGGCGCGTGGTGCCAAGATCTATGCCGAGGTTCTTGGCTATGGCATGTCGGGTGACGCCTATCACATCACTGCACCGTCCGAGGATGGCGACGGAGCTGAACGCTCGATGAAAGCCGCATTGCGAAGCGCCGGGCTGGAACCGAAAGATCTGGATTACATCAACGCGCATGGCACCTCGACCATGGCGGATACCATTGAATTGGGCGCGGTCGAGCGTCTGTTGGGGGATCATGCCAGCAATGCGACCATGACCTCGACCAAATCTGCAACCGGGCACCTGCTGGGGGCCGCTGGCGCGATTGAGGCGATCTTTTCGATCCTTGCGATCCGCGATCAGGTTGCTCCGCCGACCATCAATCTGGACAATCCTGCGGTTGAGACTCCGATCGATCTGGCCCCGAATGCGAAACGAGAGCGTGAGATCAACGTGGCCCTGTCGAATTCGTTCGGATTTGGCGGCACCAATGCCAGTGTGATCTTCGGAAAGGTCAGCTAAATGTGGCGGGCTCTGGCCTCGAATGCGCTGACTGTTCTGATCGTTGGGCTGTTCCTGATTGGCGGTGTCGTCATTTGGGGGCAGTCGCAATATAAGTCCTCGGGTCCGCTGGAAACCGCGATCTGCCTGCAGGTTAAGCCTGGGTCCAACATGACGCGCGTCAGCCGTGATCTGGAGGATCAGGGAGCGATCAGCAGTGGGCTGATTTTCCGCTTAGCCTCTGATTACACAGAAAAATCTCAACAATTGAAAGCGGGCAGCTTTCTGGTGCGTGAAGGGTCGTCGATGGAGCAGATCATCGATGATATCACCCATAGTGGCGCCAGCACCTGCGGGACCGAGATCGAATACCGCATCGGTGTGACGCGCATGCAGACCCGTGTGCGTGAACTAAACCCAGCGACCTTGGACTTTGATGAGGTTGCATCCTTTGTGATCGGCGAAGAGGACGCGCCCGAAGTCTACGCAGAGAAGCGTGGTGAGGCGGATACACGCTATCGGGTTTCTTTGGCCGAGGGTGTCACCAGTTGGCAGGTTGTTGAGTCGCTGAAGGCGATGGATTTGCTGACCGGTGAGGTGGCCGAGCTGCCCGCCGAAGGGATGCTGGCGCCTGACAGTTATGAGGTCAGGCCCGGTGAGGATCGGAATGAAATCCTTGCGGATATGCAGGAAAAACAGCAGCTTAGGATCAATGCCGCATGGGAAGGGCGTCAGGACGGACTACCCTTGGGCAGCCCCGAAGAGATGCTGATCCTGGCGTCGATCATCGAAAAAGAAACCGGTGTGCCGGATGAGCGTGGCCAGGTGGCCAGCGTCTTTGTGAACCGCCTGAATCAGGGGATGAGGCTGCAGACAGACCCGACCGTGATCTATGGCGTGACCAAAGGGCAGGGCACGTTGGGCCGTGGTCTGCGGCGGAGTGAGCTGCGCCGTGCAACGCCATGGAACACCTATGTTATCGAAGGGTTGCCTCCAACCCCGATCGCCAATCCGGGGCTTGCGAGTCTTGAGGCTGCGGTGGCTCCGGATGAAACCGATTTTGTGTTCTTCGTTGCGGACGGGACCGGGGGCCATGCCTTTGCCGAAACCCTGGATGAACACAATCGCAACGTCGCCAAATGGCGCGAGATCGAGGCGGAGCGGAATTCAGGGAACTGATCTGATCTTCCGAGTTGTACAGGTTTGAAACGGCATGTTGTCCGACTTGTACAACTTGAATTCACAGCCCCAATAACGAAACGGCCCGGTCAAGAGACCGGGCCGTTCTTTATTCAGGCCGCCTTGGCGCGACGCGGGCGGCGACGTTTCTGACCGCCGGGTTTGGGTGCGCCCGAATGCTGAGGTTTCGGGCCGCGACGGCGGTTGCTTGGGCGGCGCGGGGTTTTCTTTGGTGAGATTGCTTCAGGCATCTCGCCGCTGGCGACCGGGATTTCGATCTTCATCAGCTTCTGAATCTGAAGCAGCAGGTCGACCTCTTCCGCCGAGCAGAAGGCGATGGCCTCACCCTCGCGGCCTGCGCGAGCCGTGCGGCCGATGCGGTGGACATAATTGTCGGGCACTTCGGGCAGGTCGTAGTTGATCACATAGGCCACGCCGGGAATGTCGATGCCGCGCGCGGCGACGTCGGTAGCGACGAGAACGTTCACCTCACCGGCGCGGAAGGCCTTGATGGCGCGGTCGCGCTGGCCCTGGCTTTTGTTGCCGTGGATCGAAGCAGCGTTGAACCCATCCGCGACCAGCCCCTTCATCAGCTTTTCGGCCCCGTGTTTGGTGCGAGAGAAGACCAACGTCAGCGCGTCCATATCTGCCGAGAGAATCTCGCGCAGCTTGGCGGGCTTTGCAGGTTTTTCAACGAAGTGGATCGATTGGGTGATCTTGTCGGCTGCTTTACCGGGGGGCGAGACCTGCACCCGTTGCGGGTTGGTCAGGTAAGCGCGGCTGAGCTCTTCCATTTGCTTCGGCATGGTGGCCGAGAACAGCATGGTCTGGCGTGGCGTGCCAAGTTCTGGTGCGATGCGGCGTAGAGCGTGGATGAAGCCCATGTCGAGCATCTGGTCGGCTTCATCCAACACGAGGTGCTTGACTGAACCCAGATTAACCGCGCCACGCTCCATCAAGTCGATCAGGCGGCCCGGTGTAGCAACAAGAATGTCGGTCCCGCGTGACAGGAACATGACCTGTTTGTTGATCGACTGCCCGCCGACCACAGTAGCGACACGGATCTTGGTCTTTTTGGTCAGGTTGCGCAGGCTGTCCGCGATCTGGTTCACCAGCTCACGCGTGGGCGCAAGGATCAGGGCCTTGGCCGTTTTTGGCGCGGGCTTGCCAGGTTGGGCCAGCAGGTGGTCGATCAGCGGCAGACCGAAAGCCAGCGTTTTGCCGGTGCCGGTTTGCGCGAGGCCAAGAATGTCGTGGCCGTTCAGGGCCAGCGGGATCGCCTGGTTCTGGATCGGGGTCGGTTGGGTGAAATTGGCGCGTTGCAGCGCGTCGTTCAGGGCAGGCGCAAGGCCCAGCATATCGAAGTCGAACAAATAACTATCCTTTGCAGCCCGAGGCAATGGCCCACGGGCAAGTCGTGATAGGCCGCATCCGCAACCAACAGGGTTATGCGAGACCTCGGGACGCGCAGGCGGGTCCTGCATCATCCGGTCGTCGCGTCAAGAACCCTGCGTGATGGGGAACTATGGGTGAATCGGGCGCTGTGGGGGCGGGGTGGACCCGCCAATGCTCACGCTTCAGCGCTGTGTTTGAGCGGCACATGCGCCTTGCGGTCGCGATTGTCAAGCGCCGTGTCGGGCCAGAGCTTGCGGAGGTTGCGCGTTTGCCAGATACGGTTCGGAGGGTTTTATGAGTCGTACCATGACATTCAGAGCATTACAGGGGGCGGATTTAAGGACCGCCAGCATCGCCCTTGTCATCGGCGGGATGATGTGGGGGCTGTACTGGATTCCGGTTCGGTATTTCGTCGATCAGGGGCTGGACGGTCCCTGGCCGGGGATCGTGATGTATACCGCCGCGCTGATCGTGCTGACGCCGTTTCTGATGCGCGAACGGCACGCGCTTTTGAAAGACTGGCGCGGGCTCATCCTCAGCGGGATGTTCACCGGAGCCGCGTTCAGCCTGTTTACCATCAGCCTGGTTTACACGGATGTCGTCCGATCAATCCTGTTGTTTTATCTGACACCGGTCTGGGGAACGATCCTTGGGATGGTGTTTCTGGGTGAGCGCCTGAGCCCTGCGCGCCTGTTGGGCTTGCTGTGCGGTTTGGGTGGCATGTTCATTGTGCTTGGCGAAGAGCAGGGGATTCCCTGGCCTCGCAATACTGGCGATTGGCTGGCTTTGATCTCGGGGATCACATGGGCAATGGGCTCGCTGGGGCTTTATCGGGCGTCCGGCATTTCTGTTTCGGGGCAGGTCTTTGCCTTTATATCGGGCGCACTGGTGCTGTCTTTGCTGAGCCTTCCATTCGGCGGCGGATTGGCATCTTCGGAGATGATCGGCGATATGGTGGTGCGCATCGGTCCGTTGGCTTTGCTGTCTGTTCTGTACACATTGCCGATGTTCTTTCTGACGATTTGGCCCGCGACCAAGCTGACGCCCGCACGCGTGGGTCTGCTGCTGATGAGCGAAGTTGTGGTTGGCCTGATCTCAGCTGCGCTCTTCTCGGGCGAGCCGTTTGGGGTGCGGGAGGCACTGGGTGCGACACTGATCGTGAGTGCTGCGTTTTTGGAGGTCATGCGGGGCTGATCGTTAACGAACCGAACGCTGGGTGTTGCGGGAATGTTGCGTAACATATTGACTTTGCGCGCTATTATTGGTACGCATTGTGTCATGCTAGAAGAAGTGGGCAGCGGCCCCGGGGTGACCCGGTGGCCGTTTTTCGTTTCTCTCGTGCGGAAAAACTCACGCATGAGGTCACAGGCAAACATGACTTTGATTACCCCGGAAGAGCGGATTTCTCAGACGGCTGATTTATTGCAGTCGCTTGAGCGATCCATTCGCGATCTGCGCCAAGCAGCGGAAGAACTGCGAAAACAGATCGGTGCCGGGGAGGATGCAGACCTTGCCGGAACAGGCAAGCAACTGGGTCAGCTAGAGGGGCTGATCCGCAGTTGCCAGAAAGTGGAGACAAGCTTTGTCGAACAACATCACAGACAAGCCGGAATTGCCCAAGGGGGCTATGCGCTCGACCTTGATCGGGCACGATCTGAGATCGGGTGCAGGCTGGCTCGCCTCCGCGCCTGCTGCGGTGCAGGACAGATTTCTGAGTGAGATCGGGGAGGGGGGGCTGTGTGCCCTCCCTTTCCTGTTCGAGTTCTGGGCGCTGCCGCATCAGTTGCCGCCTGAAGGGGATTGGCGGTCCTGGGTGATCATGGGCGGGCGCGGGGCTGGCAAAACTCGGGCCGGGGCCGAATGGGTGCGGTCGGTGGTCGAGGGGTCTTTGCCGTTGGACAAGGGTGAGGCTAGTCGCGTGGCTTTGGTCGGTGAGACCTTTGATCAGGTGCGCGATGTGATGATCTTTGGGGATAGTGGGATATTGCAGTGTTCACCGCCGGATCGGCGGCCTGTGTGGAAGGCATCCGAACGCAAGCTGGTCTGGCCCAACGGGGCCGAGGCGCAGGCGTTTTCAGCGCATGATCCCGAGGGGCTGCGTGGCCCACAGTTTGATGCGGCCTGGGTGGATGAACTGGCCAAGTGGAAGAAGGCGGGCGAGACCTGGGATATGTTGCAATTTGCGCTGCGCTTGGGGGATCGGCCTCGGGTCTGTGTGACCACGACGCCGCGCAATGTGAAGGTTTTGAAAGATTTGCTGGCGTCACCATCTACGGTGCAGACCCATGCACCGACCGAGGCGAACCGGGCCAATCTGGCGGGTTCCTTTTTGGAAGAGGTACGCGCGCGCTATGCAGGCACGTGGCTGGGGCGGCAGGAGTTGGACGGGGTGCTACTGTCGGATGCCGAAGGAGCACTGTGGACGGGTTCGATGCTGGAGGCGGCGCGCTGTGCGCAGGCGCCAGCGTTGGATCGTATCGTCGTGGCGCTGGACCCGGCTGTGACGTCGGGGGCGGATGCGGATGCTTGCGGGATCGTGGTTGTGGGCGCGCAGGTTCAGGGGCCGCCGGAGGAGTGGCGCGCCTTTGTGCTGGCCGACCGGACGGTGCAGGGCGTTGGCCCGGCGGGCTGGGCCAAGGCGGCGATTGACGCGATGGACGAGTTCGGGGCCGAACGGCTGGTGGCCGAGGTCAATCAGGGCGGGCAGTTGGTGGAAGAGGTCGTGCGGCAGGTGGACCCTCTGGTCCCATATCGCGCGGTGAGGGCCTCACGCGGCAAGGTCGCGCGGGCTGAACCTGTGGCGGCCTTATACGAACAGGGGCGGGTGCGCCATGTGGCCGGGCTGGACGCGCTGGAGGAGCAGATGTGCCAGATGACCGCACGCGGGTTCGAGGGGCAGGGCTCGCCCGACCGGGTTGATGCTTTGGTCTGGGCGCTGCATGAGTTGGTTGTGGGGCCTGCGGGGGCGTATCGGCGGCCGAGGGTGCGGAGTTTGTGAGGACCATTAGGGTTGATAGACCGCTGGCGCGATCAGGTTCTGGATGTTGGTTGGTTTTGACTCCAACTATCCTCGTATTCGCCGAGCAAACGAGACAGGGCCAGAAGCGACGAAAACAACCTTTCGTAGACATCCGGTGACATCATTGTTTTGTAGTCATCAAGCAGCTGCACAAGAACGACTACATTGGAGGCAAACACCTCGTAGACGTGTTTGTCGGCAGCAGTAGGTTCATTATTGTGCGCATCGGGGTGTCCGGTCGGCGCAGGTTCGTTTTCAGTCATCGGGTGGCCTCTTCTATTTGAAGCACACGTGGGGGCATGTGAAACGCAGACAATTGCCGTGGCACGAAATCACAAGAACTTGGCGGCGATTGCGAAGGAATTGGGTTAAAGGTCGAGTGTGCCGCGACTCTTGCAATAGAACATGCTGGATGGGGTTTGCCCGACCGGCTCGACACGATGGTCTGGTCGGTGCGTGAGGTATGGCGGGTCTGCGGGGCGTATCGCCCGCCGAGGGTGCAGAGTTTGTAGAGCGATCCGAGCAACGAAGGGCCAAACGGTCGCTGACCTCGTTTCGAATCGAGAGAAAGTGTAAGCTCGCAGCTGTCGGGGACTTATGAAAACCGACCCGGAGTGACACTATGGATGATTCAGTTTCGCAAGAGGAATTGGACGCGGGGCGCGGATATGAGAACCACTTTGTTCCAGCGCTGTTTGCGCCATGGCCCCCGCATTTGGTGAAGTGCGCCAAAGTTCAATCTGGACAATCAGTTCTGGATGTTGCTTGCGGCAGCGGCGTTTTGGCACGTCATATCCTATCGGTGGTCGGCGATTCAGGCCATGTAACCGGGCTTGACCCCGCGCCCGGAATGATCGCGGCTGCGCGTGAGGTTGAGCCACGCATTGACTGGGTTTTGGCCGGCGCGGAGGATACTGGTTTAGAAAACGAGGCTTATGATGCCGTGCTTTCACAGTTCGGGATGATGTTTTTTCGGGACCGTGATGCGGCAGCACAGGAAATGCATCGCATCCTCAGGCCGGGCGGCGCGCTGGCCATAGCGGTCTGGAACGATCTGGATCACAATCCGGCCTATCACGCCATTATCAAGCTCTTAGAGACCGAGATCAGCACCGCGGCGGGGAATGCACTGAGATTGCCATATTCACTTGGGAATGCTGCTGAGGTTGTTTCGATCTATGAAAAGGCTGGATTTTTGGACATTGAGGTGGTGACCGACACTGAACCGGCACGTTTTCCGAACGCCCGGACGATGGTTGAGGCTGATTTGCGCGGCTGGCTTCCACTCTTTGACATTCATCTGAGCGAAGAGAAAATCGCGAGTGTCTTAGCCTGTGCTGACGATGCGCTAGAAGCGTTCCGCACTGCCGATGGTGAGGTCGTATTTCAGGCATCTGCCTATATTGTGAGTGGCAGGAAACCCTGAGTGGTTGGTGAAGCCCTCGCGTTGCCCACCCCCCGTACGCCCTGTTCCCAAGGCCTAAACTTCTTTCCGTCATAACTCCTTTCAACAAGCCGGGCAGAGCGGCGGCAGAAAGGAGCACAGATGGTATTCGATTTCTTGCGTCGTGGATCGGCTGGCGAGGCACCTGAGGCGAAGGCGAGCGCGGCGGGACCTGTGGTGGCGTGGCAGACGGGTGGGCGCGTGGCGTGGAGCCCTCGGGACGCGGTGTCGTTGACGCGGACGGGGTTTTCGGGGAACCCGGTGGGGTTCCGCTCCGTCAAGCTGATTGCCGAGGCGGCGGCGGCTTTGCCGCTGGTGTTGCAGGATCAGGCGCAGAGGTTTGATACCCATCCGATCTTGTCCCTCATGCGCCGTCCGAATGCGGCGCAGGGGCGGGCGGAGTTGATGGAGGCCTTGTTCGGGCAGTTGTTGCTGTCGGGCAATGCTTACGTCGAAGCCGTACGCGCCGAGGAAGGCCTGCCGGTCGAACTGCATGTGTTGCGATCCGACCGGATGAGCGTGGTGCCGGGGGCGGATGGCTGGCCCAAGGCCTATGACTATGCGGTCGGCGGGAAAAAGCATCGGTTTGCGGCGGAAAATATCTGTCATATCAAGTCGTTCCACCCTCAGGACGATCACTATGGGTTTTCGCCGATGCAGGCGGCGGCGATGGCGATTGATGTGCATAACAGCGCGTCTCGCTGGTCGAAATCGCTGCTGGATAATGCGGCGCGGCCTTCGGGGGCGCTGGTGTGGAAGGGCGATGGCCATGGGGTGATGGCCGAGGATCAGTTCCGGCGTTTGTCGGACGAGATCGAGCAGAATTATCGCGGGGCGCGCAATGCAGGTCGGCCGATGGTTCTGGAAGGGGGGCTGGATTGGAAGCCGATGGGGTTCTCGCCCTCCGATATGGAGTTTCAAAAGACCAAGGAAGCCGCCGCCCGCGAGATCGCGCTGGCCTTTGGGGTCCCGCCGATGCTGCTGGGGATCCAGGGCGACGCGACCTATTCGAACTATCAGGAGGCCAACCGGGCGTTTTATCGCCTGACCGTGCTGCCTCTGGTGACGCGGGTGGCGGCGGCGGTGTCAGAGTGGCTGGCGGGGTTCTCGGGTGAGGATTTGGTGCTGAAGCCGGATCTGGATCAGGTGCCCGCGCTGTCTGCGGAACGCGATGCGCAATGGGCGCGGGTGAGCGGGGCTGAGTTCCTGACGGATGCCGAGAAACGCGCGTTGCTGGGGCTGCCGGAGCGTGGCGATGGGTGACGGGTATCCTCCGTTCGACTGCGCGCCGGGTTTGCGTCTGGCCGCACATGAGCGGGTGGCCGAGATCCAGCATGCGCACTTGTGCAGGCGTCTGGATCAGATCGAAGAGATGATGGAGCGGCTGGAGAAGCGGTTGTGGCTGACGGTCTATGGCGTGGCGGCGGTGATTTTGGCGCAGGCGTTTCAATCATTCCTTGCGGTAACGCCATAATGTCAGTGGGTTACATGGAGAAGTTCATGAATTTGGAACATAAATTCGCACGGTTCGGAGACGGGCTGCGAGTCTCAGACGACGCGGTGATCGAAGGGTATGCCAGCCTGTTTGAGCAGGTCGATCAGGGCGCCGATGTGGTGCAGCGCGGCGCGTATCAGGGATCGCTCGCGGGACTCGCCAAAGCGGGTCAGCGGGTCAAGATGCTGTGGCAGCATGATCCGGCGCAGCCCATCGGCGTCTGGGATGAAGTGCGCGAGGACGACACCGGCCTGTGGGTCAAGGGGCGTCTGCTGGAGTCCACACAAAAGGGCCGTGAGGCGGCGGAGTTGATCCGGGCGGGCGCGATGGATGGCCTGTCAATTGGCTATCGCACCAAACGGGCCGTGAAGAATGACAAGGGCCAGCGGGTCCTGACGGAACTGGAGCTGTGGGAGGTGTCGTTGGTGACGTTCCCGATGCTGCCCAGTGCGCGGGTGGCGGCGAAAGGTGTTGAGCCTGACGCTGAAAACACCTGGCGCAGTATTGCCGAGGTGTTCCAAAACGCCCGGCAGGAGCTGGCGCGGACCTAGCGCCTCAACCCCCCAAAAAGGAAGTGCTGATGAGCAAGACCGAAACCCCGGCCTTGACCGGAGAGGGTGCGCCCCTGGTTCAGGAGGTGAAGCAGGCGATGGCTGGCTTCGTGAATGAATTCAAGGGCCTCAAGGCCGAAGTTAAAACAAAACTGCAACAGACAGAAGAGCGACTGACCATGCTGGATCGTAAATCAACCATCGCGGCGCGTCCGCATCTTGCGGCATCGATCGAAGACGGAGCCCCGCATCAGAAGGCGTTTGATGCCTATGTGCGTTCGGGCGAGGATGACGGGCTGCGCGGGCTTGAGATGGAATCGAAATCTCTGTCGACGGCGGTGAACAGTGATGGCGGATTTCTGGTCGATCCGCAGACCGCTGAGGCGATCAAATCGGTACTGAATTCGACCGCTTCGATCCGGTCTATTGCGTCGGTGGTGAATGTCGAGGCGAACTCGTTCGACGTGCTGATCGACCATACTGATGTGGGTGCGGGCTGGGCGGATGAAAACTCTGCGACTGCGGAAACTGGTACGCCGTCGATTGACCGTATCTCGATCCCGCTGCACGAGCTGAGCGCGCTGCCCAAGGCCTCGCAACGCCTACTGGATGACAGCGCGTTCGACGTCGAAGGCTGGTTGGCCGGTCGCATCGCCGACAAGTTCGCCCGCGCCGAGGCAGCGGCGTTTATCAATGGCGACGGTGTCGACAAGCCCAAGGGTATTCTAACCCACCGCACGATGGAGAATGACAGCTGGGATTGGGACAGCCTGGGCTATATCGCGACCGGCGTCGATGGCGGCGTTGATGCCGATGCGATTGTGGATGTGGTTTATGCGCTGGGCGCGCAGTACCGGGTGAACGGCACTTTCGTAATGAACTCGAAAACCGCGGGTCTGATCCGCAAGCTGAAGGATAGCGATGGCCGCTTCCTGTGGTCGGATGGCCTGGCGGCGGGTGAGCCTGCGCGTCTGATGGGCTATCCGGTGCTGATCGCCGAGGATATGCCGGATGCAGCGACCGACAGCTACTCGATTGCCTTTGGTGATTTCCAGTCGGGCTACACCATTGCCGAGCGTTCTGACCTGCGTGTGCTGCGCGATCCGTTCAGCGCCAAGCCGCATGTCCTGTTCTACGCGACCAAGCGTGTGGGCGGTGATGTGAGCGATTTTGCTGCGATCAAACTGCTGAAATTCGGCATCGCCTAAGCGGTGGCGGATCCGGGGGGCTGCAAGGCCCCTCGGGCGGCGGGCGCGGGCCGGGGTGAGATCCCCCGCGTTGTCTAGCTGCTCCCCTCCGTCCGAGCAACGTGGGGCGGCGCGTGCCCGTCAATTCCTGAAGTTACGGCCCCGGAGGGGTCCGAGATTGCGGAGTAAATGGATGATGTTGATCGAAGAAACCGCCATCGCGGATGCGGCGCTGCCGGTGGATCAGTTCAAGGCGCATCTGAGGCTGGGCACGGGCTTTGCTGAGGATGATGTACAAGATGAGGTGCTGAAGAGTTTTCTGCGCGCGGCCCTTGCGGCGATCGAGGCGCGGACTGGCAAGGTGCTGATCGAGCGCGATTTTTCCTGGAGCTTGAACGGCTGGCGCGACCCGGCGGGCGAGGTGCTGCCAGTGGCACCGGTGGGTGCAATTGGAGCTGTTACGCTGACGGATGCGGCTGGGGCCGAGACCGCGTTGGATGCAGCGACCTTCCGGTTGGAGCGCGATGCACAGCGCCCTCGATTGCGTTCGACGGGCTCGTGTTTGCCCAAGGTGCAGACCGGTGGTTCGGCTAAGATTGTTTTCACGGCTGGAATGGCTGCGGATTGGGGCGGATTGCCCGCTGATCTGGGCCAGGCCGTGCTGCTGTTGGCGGCGCATTATTACGAATATCGCGATGAGACGGCGCTGGGCGCGTGGTGCATGCCATTTGGTGTCACCAGTCTGATCCAGCGTTATCGAACAGTGCGCTTCGGCGCAGGGGTGACGCAATGAGCGCGCCGCGGTTGAACCGAAAGCTGGTGCTGGAGGCCCCGGTGCGCAGCGCGGACGGCGCGGGCGGCTATACCGAGACATGGGCTGCGCTGGGCGCGCTTTGGGCCGAGGTGACGGCACGTAGCGGGGCGGAACGCGCGGTCGGTGGTGCCTCGGTGTCGCGGGTTGGCTATCGGATCGTAGTCCGGGGCGCACCCGAGGGATCATCTATGCGGCCCACGCCTGATCAGCGATTTGTTGAGGGCGCGCGCCGGTTTGTCATTCGTGCAGTGGCCGAGCGCGATCTGCGCGGCCAGTACCTGACCTGTTTTGCAGATGAAGAGGTGGCGGCATGAGCTATGGCGTTGCAGCCGCTTTGCAGGCGGCGGTGTTTCAACAATTGGCGGGCGATGCGCAGGTCAGCACCCATTCGGGTGGTGCGATCTATGACGCGGTGCCTTCGGGAGTGTTGCCGCAAACTTACGTGGCACTTGGCCCGGAAGAGGTGCGCGACGCGTCGGACCGATCGGGCGCAGGCGCGGTGCATCGGTTCACGGTCTCGGTGGTGTCCGAGGCGGCAGGGTTTGGCGCGGCCAAGACGCTGGCGGGGGCCGTGTGTGACGCGCTGGAAGACGTGGCGTTGACATTGGACCGAGGCCATCTGGTGGGGCTGTGGTTTGAACGCGCTAGCGCCCGGCGCACGGGAACCGGCGGTGCAATCCGCCAGATCGATCTGAGATTCCGCGCCCGCGTGGAAGACGACTAAGCAATCAACGGAGAGAGCATATGGCTGCCCAGAACGGAAAAGACCTGTTGGTCAAAGTGGATATGAACGGCACCGGCCTGTTCGAGACCATCGCGGGGCTGCGCGCCACGCGGATCAGTTTCAACGCGGAAAGCGTGGATGTCACCAGCCTGGAAAGCCAGGGCGGGTGGCGTGAGCTGCTGTCGGGGGCGGGGGTCAAATCGGCCTCGATCTCGGGCTCGGGCGTATTCAAGGATGAAGGCACGGATGAGCGTGCGCGTCAGCTGTTCTTTGACGGTGAGACGCCTGGGTTTCAGGTGATCATCCCTGATTTTGGCATCGTCGAAGGGCCGTTTCAGGTGAGCAGTATCGAATATGCGGGCTCGCATAACGGCGAGGCGACCTATGAGATGAGCATGGCAAGTGCCGGTGCGCTGAGCTTTACGGCGCTCTGATGGCCAATCCGTGGACGGGCGAGGTGGCGCTGACCATCGATGGGGAGCAGCGGGTGCTCAAGCTGACGTTGGGTGCTTTGGCGGAATTGGAACAAGAGCTGCAGGCCGGGTCTTTGGTCGAGCTGGTGCAGCGGTTTGAAGGCGGGGCTTATTCCAGCGGGGATGTGCTGGCGTTGCTGGTCGCTGGGTTGCGCGGCGGTGGGGCCGAGGTCACCCGCGATGATCTGCTGCACGCCGAGATCGCGGGCGGGCCGATGGCGGGGGCCAAGGCGGCAGCCGAGTTGCTGGCGCGGGCCTTCATGGTGCCCGAGTGAGCGGGTTCGACTGGCCCGTGCTGATGCGGGCCGGGTTTCTCGGCCTGCGCCTGACGCCGGATCAGTTTTGGCGTCTGACCCCGGTCGAGCTGCGGCTGATGCTGGGGCAGGGCGCGGGGATGCCTGCGATGAACCGGGCGGGGCTGGATGCGCTGCTGGCGGCCTATCCGGACAAGACACAAGGAGAGCGTGATGACGGATCGTGAAGGTTTTGACGACCTGCAGGAGCGGGGAGAGGCGCTGGGTGATGCGTTGGGCGACGCCGCGACAATGGCATCAGCGTTTGATGGCCAGATGCGGCGGATCAGGGCGGCGTTTGAAGAGACTGGCAAAGATGTGGCCACGTTGGAGCGTGGCATGTCGGGCGGGTTGCGCAAGGCGTTTGATGGCGTGGTGCTGGACGGAATGAACCTGTCGGGCGCGCTGGATGTGCTGAAGAACTCGATGATCCGCACGGCCTATTCGGCGGCAATCAAGCCGGTGACGGATCACTTTGGCGGGATGCTTGCCAACGGGGTTGGCAGTCTGGTGCAGGGCATTTTGCCGTTTGCCGATGGCGGCAGTTTTTCCCAGGGCCGGGTGATGCCGTTTGCCAATGGTGGCATCGTCAGCAGCCCGACCATGTTCCCGATGCGTGGTGGCACCGGGTTAATGGGTGAGGCTGGTCCCGAGGCGATCATGCCGCTGGCGCGCGGCGCGGATGGCAAGCTGGGCGTGCGGACACAAGGCGGGGGCCGGGCGGTGAATGTGGTGATGAATATCTCCACACCCGATGTGCAGGGATTCCGCCGCTCGCAGGGTCAGATCGCCGCGCAGATGAGCCGCGCCTTGGGCCGTGGCAATCGCAACAGATAAAGGGAGCAGGTGATGAATTTCCATGAGGTGAGATTTCCTGCCAGCCTGAGTTTCGGTTCAGTTGGCGGGCCAGAGCGGCGCACGGATATTGTGACGCTGGCGAATGGGTTTGAGGAACGCAACACGCCCTGGGCGCATTCGCGCAGACGCTATGATGCGGGTCTGGGGATGCGGTCGCTGGACGATGTCGAGACGTTGATCTCGTTCTTTGAGGCGCGGCAGGGCCAGATGTTCGGGTTTCGCTGGAAGGACTGGTCGGATTTCAAGTCGGGCGCAGCAACGGCTGAGGTCGACAAGGGCGATCAGGTGATCGCGCGGGGCGATGGTGAGACGACCGATTTTCAGCTGATCAAGACCTACAGCTCGGGCGGGTTCAGCTATGTGAGGCCGATCCTGAAGCCGGTACTGGGCACTGTGACACTGGGGCTGGATCAGGACGCGCAGCGTGAGGGTGTGGATTTCGAGGTTGATCTGGCGACCGGGCGCGTGATGCTCTCGGCCCCGCCGCCTGAGCAGGTCGAGATTACAGCCGGGTTTGAGTTCGACGTTCCGGTTCGGTTCGACACCGACAAGATCCAGACCAGCGTGGCCAGCTTTCAGGCCGGTGACGTGCCAAATGTGCCGGTGGTCGAGGTACGGGTCTAATGAGCGGGGACAAACAGGCGCTGCAGGCGCATTTACAAAGCGGGCTGACCACCACCTGCCGTTGCTGGGCCATCACGCGCAGCGATGGACAGGTCTATGGCTTCACGGATCACGATATGGAGCTGCGCTTTGACGATCTTGTCTTCAAGGCCAGCACCGGTTTGACGGCCGCGGCGATTGAGCAAGCGACGGGCTTGTCGATCGACAATTCCGAGGCGATGGGCGCGCTGTCTGATGCCTCGGTCCGGGAAGAGGATATCGAGGCGGGGCGCTTTGATGGGGCCGAGGTGCGGGCCTGGCTGGTCAACTGGGCCGATCCAGAGCAGAGGGTGCTGCAGTTTCGCGGCTCGATTGGCGAGTTGCGGCGCGCGGGCGGGGCGTTTCATGCGGAACTGCGCGGGTTAACCGATCTGCTGAACCGGCCTTTGGGGCGGATTTATCAGAAGCCCTGTACGGCTGTGCTGGGCGATAACGACTGCCGGTTTGCCCTTGAGACACCGGGCTATCGTGCCGAGGCCGTAATTGCCTCATTGGATGGTGCGGCGTTGCGTTTGCGAGGCGCAGAAAGTTCTGACGCAGGATGGTTCGAGCGCGGCAGGCTGGATGTGCTGGACGGGGCGGCGCAGGGCCTCTGGGCGTCGATCAAGCTGGATGAACCGGTTCGAGATGGGCGGGATGTCACGGTGTGGTCAACGATCGGCAGCGGATTGGCGGTCGGCGACCGGGTTCAGCTGACTGCCGGGTGCGACAAGCGCATGACCACGTGCCAGTTGAAATTCAACAACATGCTGAACTTTCAGGGTTTCCCGGATTTGCCGCATGAAGATTGGGTCATGGCCGTACCCAAGCGCAGCAGTCAGCACAGAGGGGGGAGCAGACGGTGATGCGGACAAAACAAGACATCGTGGACGAGGCACGCGGATGGCTGGGTACGCCTTATGTGCATCAGGCCTCGGTGCGTGGCGCGGGTGCGGATTGCCTGGGCCTGCTGCGGGGTGTTTGGCGCGCTGCAGTGGGGCATGAGCCCGAAGCGGTGCCGGTCTACAGCATGGACTGGTCCGAGCCGCAGGGTGAGGAACGCATGTGGGCCGCCGCCCGTCGTCATCTGATCGAGAAATCACCCGAGGAGATGGCCTTGGGCGATGTGCTGCTGTTTCGGATGCGGGATGCGGCGGTCGCCAAACATCTGGGTATTGTGAGTGCCCATGACCCGACGCGGTTCATCCACGCCTATACTGGGCATGGGGTTGTTGAAAACACGCTGAGCGAGCCGTGGCGTCGCCGCGTTGTCGCTTGCTTTGAATTCCCGCTGGAGGACCTCTGATGGCTACAATAGTTCTGTCTGCCGCCGGGGCGGCAATTGGGGGCTCGATCGGGGGCTCGGTTGCGGGTCTGTCGACGGCGGTGATTGGGCGCGCTGTAGGCGCGACGTTGGGCCGGGTTATCGATAACCGCCTGATGGCAAGCCAATCCGTGATGGGCGGCGGCAGCGAGGTGGTTGAGACCGGCCGTCTGGATCGCTTTCGCCTGACCGAAACCGGTGAAGGCGCGCCAATTGCAACGGTGTTTGGCCGCATGCGGGTTGGCGGGCAGGTCATCTGGGCCTCGGACTTTCTGGAAACCCGCTCGACTTCGACCTCGACCCAAACTTCGGGTGGTGGCGGTGGCGGCAAAGGCAAGCCGAAGCCCGTCGAAGTGACGACGACTACGACGACCCATAGCTACAGCTATTCGGCATCACTGGCGATTGCTGTCGGCGCAGGCGAGGTTGCGGATGTCACGCGCGTTTGGGCCGATGGCGAAGAGGTTGAGCGTAGAACGCTGAACATGCGGATCTATCACGGGGATCATGAGCAACTGCCCGATCCACTAATCGAAGCGGTCGAAGGGGCAGGAACAGTGCCTGCCTATCGCGGCACGGCCTATGTGGTGATCGAAGATCTGGCGCTGGGCCCCTTTGGCAACCGGGTGCCGCAGTTTTCGTTCGAGGTGGTGCGGCAGGAACAGGACGGATTGCCGGATGCCGAAGATGCACTGTCTCGGGCCGTCAAGGGTGTGGCCTTGATGCCGGGGACGGGCGAGTACGCGCTGGCGGCGTCACAGGTCAATTACACTAAGGGCCGGGGGCGCAGTTGGGCAGCGAATGTCAATTCGCCGTCGGGCAAGTCCGATCTTGTGACCTCGACCCGCGCGCTGAGCCGCGAATTGCCGGGATGCGAGGCGGCCTCATTGATTGTGTCGTGGTTCGGTGATGATTTGCGCTGCGGGGAATGCCAGATCCGCCCCAAAGTTGAGCGCAAGAATATCGAAGGCGCAAACATGCCCTGGAGCGTTTCGGGTCTGTCCCGCGCAGCGGCTGGGCAGGTGAAATGGGAGGATGGTCGCCCGGTCTATGGCGGCACGCCGGCGGATAGGGCGGTCGTGCAGGCGATCCAGCACCTGAAAGCACAAGGCAAACGGGTCATGTTTTACCCGTTCATTCTGATGGAGCAGTCCGAGGGCAACGGCCTGCCCGATCCCTGGTCGGATGCGCCGGATCAGCCGCATTTGCCATGGCGAGGGCGGATTACGCTGGATGTTGCTCCGGGCCGGCCGGGCTCACCCGATCAGACCGCAGGTGCGGATGCGCAGGTGGTGGCGTTCTTTGGCACGGCGCGGGCTTCGCACTTTACCGTCGGCAACGGGAACGTGGCCTACAGCGGCCCCGGTGAATGGGGCTTGCGGCGGTTCATTCTGCATTACGCGGCCTTGTGTAAGGCGGCGGGCGGCGTTGAGTCGTTCTGTATCGGCTCGGAAATGCGCGGGCTGACGCAAATCCGGGGCGCGTCGGGCTTTGCGGCGGTTGAGGAGCTGCGGTCTCTGGCGGCAGACGTGCGCGTGATTTTGGGGCCGGAGACCAAGATCGGCTACGCCGCTGACTGGACCGAGTATTTCGGATATCAGCCGCAAGACGGCAGCGGAGACCGGTATTTTCACCTCGATCCGCTTTGGGCCGATGAGAACATAGATTTCGTCGGTATCGATAATTACATGCCACTGTCTGATTGGCGGGATGGCGCCTCGCATCTGGATGCCGAGGCGTCGAACGGGTCGATCTACGATCTGGACTATCTGCGCGGCAATATCGAAGGCGGCGAGGGGTATGATTGGTACTATGCCTCGCCCGAGGAAGCTGAAGCGCAGATACGCAGCCCGATCACGGATGAGGCGCATGGCGAACCATGGGTTTGGCGGTACAAGGATGTTCGTAACTGGTGGGCCAACCGACATCATGAGCGGATCGGGGGCGTACGGCAGGAAATCCCAACGGATTGGGTGCCGGAGGCCAAGCCGATGTGGTTCACCGAACTGGGCTGCGCGGCCATCGACAAGGGGACCAACCAGCCGAACAAGTTTCTTGACCCGAAATCATCGGAATCGGATTTGCCGAATTATTCCAATGGTGTGCGGGACGACTTTATTTTGGTTCAGTACCTCCGGGCCATCCTTGGCTATTGGGGTGATCCTGAAATCAACCCGGTCTCGGACATCTATGACGGTCCGATGGTGGACATGTCGAACGCCTTTGTCTGGGCCTGGGATGCGCGTCCGTTTCCAACCTTCCCGAACCTGCGGTCGCAATGGTCGGATGGAGATAACTATGCGCGTGGGCATTGGCTGAACGGGCGATCCGGGTCGCGGACTTTGGCCTCGGTCGTGACTGAGATTTGCCATGCGGCGGGGGTGACGGCGATTGATGTGTCCGAGCTCTACGGTGTAGTGCGCGGTTACGCGGTTGAGGACGTAATGAACGCTCGGCAGGCCTTGCAGCCGCTGATGCTGCGCTATGGGTTCGATGCGATCGAGCGGGACGGGGTTCTGAAGTTCCGAACCCGCGATGGGCGTCGGGCCGTTGACATTGATCCCGAGCAGATCGCCATCAGCGCGGATATCGACGGGTCAGTAGAACATCGCCGCGAGGCTGAGGCCGAGATGACCGGGCGTGTGCGTCTGCGGTTCGTCCAGTCGGATGCGGACCATGATGTGGTCGCGGAAGAGGCTGTTTTGCCGGACGACAGAACTCATGCGGTTGCGGTCAACGAAATGCCCCTGTCAATGACCCGCGCTGAGGGGCGGCAAACGGTCGAGCGCTGGCTGAGCGAATCTCGCATTTCGAGAGATACGGCGCGCTTTGCTCTGCCGCCATCGCTGTTGAATGTCGGGGCCGGGGATGTGGTGCGTCTGCCGGATGCCGGGGACGGAGCCCTTTATCGGATCGACCGGTTGGAACAGGCCGAGATGCAGTTGGCGGATGCGGTACGCATCGAACCCGAAGTTTATACGCCTTCTGATGTGCTGGATGATGTGGCGGCGGCCAAGCCGTTCATCGCTCCGGTGCCGGTTCTGCCGGTGTTCCTGGACCTGCCATTGATCACCGGGTCGGAAGCGCCGCACGCGCCCTATCTGGCAATCTCGGCCGAGCCGTGGCCCGGTAACGTGGCTGTCTATTCGGCCGCTCAGGATGAGGACTATACGCTGCATCAGGTGATCGCGGGGCAGGCGGTGATCGGGTTCACTGAAACGCCTTTGCGACGCGCTGGCGCTGGGCTTTGGGATGAAGGGGCGGCGCTGCGGGTCAATCTGATTGATGGCGTGCTGGAGTCTCGTCCCCGCTCGGCGCTCTTAAGCGGGGCAAA
This sequence comes from Ruegeria sp. BA2, assembly GCF_056539605.1. Taxonomy (NCBI): domain Bacteria; kingdom Pseudomonadati; phylum Pseudomonadota; class Alphaproteobacteria; order Rhodobacterales; family Roseobacteraceae; genus Ruegeria; species Ruegeria sp. BA2. The sequence continues at coordinate 303,321 of NZ_JBQFVE010000005.1, forward strand.
TCTGGCCGCCATCGGAGATGGGACGCCGGGCAATTGGGAAGTGTTTCAGTTCTCGGATGCGACCTTGCAGGAGACTGGCATCTACGACCTGTCTGGCCGATTGCGCGGGCAGCTGGGGACAGATGCCCTGATACCTGATGTCTGGCCTGAAGGATCCACCTTTGTGCTGCTGGATGAACGTGTCTATCAGACCGGATTGCTGCGCACGGAACGACGCGTGGCAAAGCATTATCGCATCGGTCCTGCAACCCGCGGCTATGAGGATCCGGCCTATGTGCATCTGGTCGAAGCGTTTGATGGCAACGGACTAAGACCTTATGCGCCTGCGCATTTGCGATTCGCTGGGTCTGCCGCTGGCGATGACATCTCATGGGTGCGCCGGACACGGATTGATGGCGACGATTGGGGTGCGCTGGATGTGCCTTTGGGGGAAGAAAGCGAATCCTACTTGATCCGGGTCTTCGCCGACGGAGCGTTGGTGCGTGAAACGGTCGTGAGCAGTCCAGCGTGGCAGTATTCTACCGCAATGAAAGCAGATGACGGGGTGTCTGGACCTTACGACATTGCAGTCGCGCAGGTTTCAGCGACCTATGGGCCCGGCGCGTTTGCGCGCCTTTCGGTCGGCGTACAGTGAAGCCGGTTCTGCATGGAGACATCAGCGCGGCGGCGCGGGCCTTATTGGCCGTGCCGCTGCCCGAGCGTGACCGGCTCAGTACGCTTATGATAACTGAGGCAGAGACAGCAGATCAGCATGTCGTCCGAACCGGGCGGCTGCATCCTATTTACGGAAATGGCTCACTTATGGCGGCTGCGCGCAGCCGACCTCTGGCAGATGAGCCGAGATTCGACGATCTAGATTATTGTCAGTGTTTCGAGATGGTTCTGCGAAAATTGATCCGGTTTCAGACTAGCCAGAGGCGCAGCTGACGCATTTTGAAGCGGCGAGGTCCAATTCCAGCCGTCCGCGTGCAATTTCCTCGCCGCAGTCCTCGCAATAGCCGAATTCGCCTTCATCCATTCGGATCAGAGCGGCCTGAAGCCGATGCACTTCGGTGTCGCGCCGGGCTTGCTGAGCCTTGGCCATGGCCTGATTTTGCAGGGCGTCCATTCGGCTGAGCCGACCCACTGCCTGTTGATCCAGTTCCACAACGGATTGCGCATCCTGTCCGGCGGCTGATTGTGCCTCGAGATCGCTTAGCCGCTGGCTGATAAGTTGTCGGAAATGTTCAAGATCGGCCGAGTTCATTTTTTGTTGTAATGCATATCAAGGGTTTGCGTTTGGCATTTTTACGACTAGATGGCTATTCTAAGCGCAGCAAAGGATGAAAAGCCATGTTTGAAACGCGCAGCCGAGTGACACCTGTGGACCCTGTTTGGGATCGCATCACTTCTGAGGCCCACGCCGCAGTTGAAAAAGAGCCCTTGATGGGTGGGTTGGTGCATGCCTGTATCCTGCACCATCGCAGCCTGGAAAGGGCATTATCCTATCGTATCTCGGCCAAGCTGTGTTCGAACGAAATGTCGATGATGGTGCTGCGCGAGATCGTGGATGAGGCCTATGCCGATGACAAATCACTGATCGAAGCCGCGCGCGCCGACCTGATGGCCGTGTATGAGCGTGATCCGGCGTGCCATCGCCTGTTGCAACCGATCCTTTATTTCAAAGGGTATCAGGCAATGCAGGCCTATCGTGTGGCGCATTGGTTATGGAAGAAGGGGCGGCATGATCTGGCTTATTTCTTTCAGATGCGCTCATCCGAGATATTCGGGATCGATATCCATCCTGCGGCCCGCATTGGGAAAGGCATCATGATCGACCATGCGCATTCCATCGTGATCGGTGAGACTGCGGTTGTGGGTGACAATGTGTCGATGCTGCATTCGGTGACGCTGGGCGGGACCGGCAAAGAAGAAGAACAGCGCCATCCCACCATTGGTGACGGCGTTCTGATCGGCGCGGGCGCCAAGGTGCTGGGTAATATCGAGGTCGGCCATTGCAGCCGTATCGCCGCTGGTTCGGTGGTTCTGCAAGAGGTTCCGGCGTGCACGACCGTTGCTGGTATTCCCGCCAAGATCGTGGGCGAGGCCGGGTGCGATCAGCCGTCGATCTCGATGGATCATATGCTGGGGAAAGACCAGTAATTAATAGTTAATAGACGAAAAAGGCCGCCTCGTGGATCGAGGCGGCCTTTTTTGTGCGTGTAATGATAGGCTTAGGCCAGCATAACCATCGGGTTTTCCAGATTGTCGACGATGGCTTGCAGCAGCTGAGCGCCAAGCGCGCCGTCGATGACCCGGTGATCGACTGACATGGTGACGGACATGACGGTCGCGACCGTCAGTTCCCCGTCATCTCCGACGACGGGTTTCTTGAGCCCGGTGCCGACTGCGAGAATGCCTGCGTGTGGCGGGTTCACGATGGCGTCGAAGTTGTCGATGCCGAACATGCCGAGGTTCGAGACAGCGAAAGTGCCGCCCTGATACTCATGCGGGGCCAGCTTGCGTTCGCGGGCGCGACCGGCGAGGTCTTTCATCTCGGTCGAGAGCGCGGAAAGCGACTTGGTGTCGGCGTCCTGTAGAACCGGCGTGAACAACCCGCCTTCAATCGCGACTGCAACAGCAACGTCCGAGGGCTTCAGTTGCAGAACACGGTCGCCCGCCCAGACGGCATTGCATTCGGGAACCTGCTGTAGCGCGTTGGCGACGGCTTTGATGATAAAGTCGTTGACGCTGAGTTTCACACCCCGGCCTTCGAGTTGCTTGTTCAGCTGGCTGCGGAATTTCAGCAGTGCATCCAGCTTGATATCCCGGCGCAAGTAGAAGTGCGGGATTGTCTGCTTCGCCTCGGACAGACGTGCGGCGATGGTCTTGCGCATGCCGTCGAGTTGAATTTCTTCGTATTCGCGTCCCTCGTACATCCGAACGACCATGTCGGCTGACGGGCCGGGCGGAGCAGCGGCAGGTGCTGGTGCAGCGGCGGCAGCCGCCGGGGCGGGCGCGGATGCTGTTGCACCTTCGACATCTGCCTTGACGATGCGGCCATGTGGACCCGAACCGGCAATCTGCGTGAGGTCGAGGCCTTTTTGCGCGGCAATACGACGGGCCAGTGGCGAGGCAAAGATGCGTCCACCGTCGGCCTTGGCAGGCGCAGCCGTGGCAGGGGCAGGGGCGGGCGCCTCGGGTGCCGCTGGCGCGGCAGCCTCGTTGCCCGCGGCGGCTGGTGCAGCCGCGGGAGCTGCGGCAGGCGTGGCCGCGATATCATCGGCGCTTTCGCCCTCTTCCAGCAGAACTGCGATGGCAGTGTTGACCTTGACCCCTTCGGTGCCTTCGGCAATCAGAATCTTGCCGACGACGCCTTCGTCAACGGCCTCAAATTCCATCGTGGCCTTGTCGGTTTCGATCTCGGCCAGCAGATCACCGGAGGAGACTGTGTCGCCTTCTTTGACGAGCCATTTAGCAAGCGTGCCTTCCTCCATTGTTGGGGACAGGGCGGGCATCAGGATTTCGGTGGGCATCTCAGCGCTCCTCAATCAAAGTAATTTGGTCAAAGGGCGCCCTTGGGCGCCCGGTGCCGCGTGCGAGCGTCGCAATCGCAGCCTCGATTTTATCTTTGTTTTCAGCCATCCAGACATAGGCCGTCTGGTGAGAAGGGCGCGCGCCGATCAACCGCATATCCGCCGCTAGCCGTTCAGGCACAAGCGCCCGCACGGTCCGGTCGTCGAGATTGACCTCGACGCGGTAGCATTCGGTTGCTGGATCGCGGCCCCTGATCTCCATTACCGGTAGGTCACCTGCTTGACTGCCGCGATCACCTCTTCCGTGGTGATCAGCGCTAGTTTTTCCAGGTTCGCGGCATAGGGCATCGGAACATCCTTGCCGGTGCAGTTGATGACCGGCGCGTCGAGATAGTCGAACGCTTCCTGCATCACGACCGAGCTGATGTAACTGCCGACCGAGCCTTGCGGCCAGCCTTCTTCGACAGTCACCAGACGGTTGGTTTTCATCACCGAGTTGATGATCGCGCCAGTGTCCATTGGACGGATGGTACGCAGGTCGATCACTTCGGCGCTGATGCCTTCTTCGGCCAATTTGTCTGCGGCTTCGAGCGCGTATTGCATGCCGATGCCAAAGCTGACGATCGTTACATCCGAGCCTTCGCGCCAGATGCGGGCCTTGCCCAGTGGGATGGTCAGGTCATCCACCTGCGGCATGTCAAAGGAGCGACCGTAGAGGATTTCGTTTTCCAGGAAGACCACCGGGTTGGGGTCGCGGATCGCTGATTTCAGTAGGCCTTTGGCATCCGCAGCCGAGTAGGGCATGACGACTTTCAGGCCCGGGATCTGCATGTACCACGCCGCGTAGTCCTGCGAGTGCTGGGCTGCCACGCGCGCGGCGGCACCGTTGGGGCCCCGGAACACGATCGGGCAACCCATCTGGCCACCGGACATATAGAGCGTCTTGGCGGCAGAGTTGATGATTTGGTCAATCGCCTGCATGGCGAAGTTGAAGGTCATGAACTCGACAATCGGTTTCAGGCCACCAAAGGCCGATCCAACCGCGATACCGGCGAAACCGTGCTCGGTGATCGGGGTGTCGATCACGCGCTTGGCGCCGAATTCGTCCAGCAGACCTTGGGAGATTTTATACGCGCCCTGATATTCGGCGACTTCTTCACCCATCAGGTAGACGTCTTCGTCGCCGCGCATTTCCTCGGCCATCGCGTCGCGCAATGCTTCGCGAACGGTTTCAGATTTCATCTCGGCATCCGCAGGCCAGTCGGGCGACAAGTCCACCGCCGGAGCTGCGGGGGCCGCTGCGACGGGTGCGGGGGCCTCAACCGCCGCTGGGGCGGCCTCGGCTACCGCAGCGGCTACAGGAGCAGCCGCGGGCAGGGCAGAGGCGTCTTCACCTTCTTCGACCAGGATTGCGATGGGGGTGTTGACCTTGACCCCTTCGGTGCCTTCAGCGATCAGGATTTTGCCGACGATGCCTTCATCGACGGCTTCGAACTCCATCGTGGCCTTGTCGGTTTCGATCTCGGCCATGATGTCTCCGGACGATACGGTGTCGCCTTCCTTGACCAGCCATTTGGCCAGCGTGCCTTCCTCCATGGTAGGCGAAAGGGCGGGCATGAGAATTTCGGTTGCCATGTCTAGTCGTCCTCTCAGGCGTAGATATCTGTCCAGAGCTCTTCAACAGAAGGCTCGGGGCTTTCTTTCGAGAATTCAGCGGCTTGATTGACGATCTCTTTGATTTCTTTGTCGATCGCCTTCAGATCATCCTCGGTCGCATGTTTGCCGGTCAGCAGCAGTTCGCGCACATGTTCGATGGGGTCGCTTTGCTCGCGAACCTTTTGAACTTCTTCGCGCGTGCGGTACTTGGCCGGGTCTGACATCGAGTGGCCGCGATAGCGGTAGGTTTTAACCTCAAGGATGTATGGGCCTTTGCCCGCGCGGCAGTGCGCGACGGCCTTTTCTCCGGCAGCTTTGACCGCCAGTACGTCCATGCCATCTACAATCTCGCCGGGGATGCCGAACGCTTCGCCACGGTGGTAGATGTCTTTGGTCGAGGTTGAACGCGCCTGCGAGGTGCCCATGGCGTATTGGTTGTTCTCGATCACGAAGACAACTGGCAGATCCCAGATCGCGGCCATGTTGAAGGTCTCGTAGACTTGGCCCTGGTTCGCCGCGCCGTCTCCGAAATAGGTGAAGGTGACGCCGCCATTCTCTTTATACTTGTCGGCAAAGGCCAGACCCGCACCCAGCGGGACCTGAGCGCCAACGATACCGTGGCCACCATAGAAGTGCTTCTCTTTCGAGAACATGTGCATCGAGCCGCCCTTGCCCTTAGACAGGCCGCCTTCGCGCCCGGTAAGCTCGGCCATCACGCCGCCCGGTTCCATGCCGCAGGCCAGCATATGACCGTGATCACGATAGGAGGTAATCCGCTTGTCACCGTCCTGGGCTGCAGCCTCAAGGCCAACAACGACCGCCTCTTGCCCGATGTAAAGGTGGCAGAACCCACCGATCAGACCCATGCCATAAAGTTGGCCGGCCTTTTCTTCGAATCGGCGGATCAGCAACATCTCGCGGTAGTAGGTCTTGAGTTCTTCCGCAGAAACATTTGGTTTCTTTGTGGTTTTTCGCGCAGCCATCGTGGCGATCTCCCCCTCTCGGACAGATAGTTTAGCGTTAAACTATCTCATAAAGCATTTCGTTCCATCTGGCGAGTGCTAATGTGACGCGGGGGCAATACCTTGTGTTTTAACGCTGCCAGCCGATCAATTTGGGTAATTGAACCAACCACTATTTTGGTATTACCGAGAGGTAAGCAGTAAAGGTAATGCGGGCCGACGAAAATGATGATCCTAAGAGAGCCAAAGTTGGTATTCATAAAAACCAAGAAAACCGGAGGATCTTCTATCGAAATCACCCTTGGTCAACTATTGAGAGCAGGAGACTTCGCCTCTCCACTTACAAGAGAGGAAGAAAGCCTTCGAAGAGGCAAACGAAAGATAGTCCTGAACTCGGTGAAGATGCTCCGTGAGCGTGGAGGTGGTAAAATTCGGGTGCGAAATCCGCATGCCGGAATTGAAATTGTGAACGGTTACTTGTCCGATCTTGCCGACGGTTGCACCAGATTTTGCGTTGAGCGTAATCCATGGGACAAGGCCGTTTCGGCGTTCTATTTTTGGATGCACCAGCGAAAGACCGAGATTACGAACCCGACCGAACAGTTCGCACGGTTTTGCCGGGCACAGCTAAGATATTTTTCGGATTTCCACCTATATTCTGAAGAAGGACAGATCGCGGTCGATAGAGTGCTGCAGTATGACAACCTTCAAGAAGAATTCGACAGTTTCTTGAAAAGCTTGGGGATAGGTGGCGTCTCGTTGAGTGGGGTGCGGGCAAAATCCGGAATTCGACAATCCAGTAGATTCGAACAGTTTTACGGTGAGGATTGGAGCTTTAACACAGTAGAGCGAGTGGCCGACGTATTCCGCAAAGAAATTGATGTATTCGGCTACCAGATTCCAAAATCCTAAGGACTGAGAATATGGTGATTACCTTCTCAATCCAATTGCAATTAGTCAGCGAATGACAATCTCGTCCGCGCGGATCATGCCAAGTACCGAACGTGCCTGTTGGTCCAGCAGATCAAGGTCCAGATAGGTGTCAGACAGACGGCGGGTCAGGTTTTCCATCTGCGCGATCTCATTATTGAGCCGATCCAGGTCGCGGGACAGTGTGTCGCGTTCCGCTGCGATTTCCACCCGACGAAACAAACCGTAATCCCCCTGCACGGCGGCAAAGGTGAAATAAATTCCCAGCATGAAGGCAACCGAGAAGAAGATGAATGCCCCAAGACCGGGCCGATGGGAACGGGTCACTGTGTTAACCGCCGTATAACAAACTGCCTCAGAAACGTACCCTTAGCGGGTATCTCTACGCACTATGTCACAGGTGATTCGGCTTGTGAATCCCCTGTGACCAAAAAGCTGAGGTTTGGCGATTATTGGTCCAACGCCGCAACGCCCGGCAGGGTCTTGCCTTCCATCCATTCCAGGAAGGCGCCGCCAGCGGTGGAGATATATGAAAAATCAGCCGCCGCGCCCGAGGCATTCAATGCGGCGACCGTGTCACCCCCGCCTGCGACCGAGGTCAGTTTGCCTTCGCGCGTCAATGCGGCGGCTTTTAGCGCTGCAGCGTTGGTGGCGGCGTCAAACGGGGTCAGCTCGAACGCACCAAGCGGGCCGTTCCAGATCAGGGTCTGACTTTTCTCTAAAACCTCAGACACTGCCGCAACGCTTTCGGCACCGGCATCCAGGATCATCGCATCCGCGGGGCATTGGTCCGCAGGTAGTACCTGATGCGGGGCGTTGGCTTCGAAAACTTCTGCAACCACGATGTCGCGCGGCAAGACAATGGTGCAGCCTGCGGTTTCGGCTTTGCTCATGATGTCTGCGGCGGTGTCGGTCAACGCGTGTTCGGCCAGCGACTTGCCGATGTCGATCCCCTGGGCCAGCAGGAAGGTATTCGCCATACCTCCGCCAATGACTAGGTAATCGACCTTCTCGATCAGGTTGCCCAGCAGGTCCAGCTTGGTTGACACTTTCGCGCCGCCGACAACCGCCGTGACGGGCCGTTTGGGTGCACCCAGGGCGGCTTCAAGCGCGCTCAGTTCCTGTTGCATCAGGCGACCGGCACAGGCGGGCAGCAGACGCGCCAGTGCCTCGGTCGAACTGTGGGCCCGGTGCGCGGCTGAAAAAGCGTCGTTGCAGTAGATGTCGCCCAACTTGGCCATGCCTTGGGCAAGAGGGACGCTGTTCTTGGTTTCATCGGCCTGGAAGCGGGTGTTTTCGAGTAACAGAACCTGACCTTCAGCTAGGGCGGCAGCAGCGGTTTCCGCCTCATACCCAACGCAATCGCTGGCAAAGTGGACGGGGACCCCAAAGGCTGCTTCAAGCGCGGGTATCAGTTGCTTCAGTGACATCTCTGGAACATGGCGACCACCGGGGCGACCGAAATGGGCCAGAAGGATCGGTTTGCCGCCAGCGGCAAGGATATCGCGCACGGTCGGCACAATCCGTTGGATGCGAGTGTCATCGGTGACGACGCCGTCTGCGACAGGCACGTTGATATCTACCCGTACCAGAACCCGTTTTCCGTTCAGATCCATATCGTCCAGAGATTTCCAGCCCATCGCGTCTATCCTTGCCCATTACATCCAGTTTCAGGCGGTTCTTTTCCTGCATTTTGCCTTCAGGTCAATGCGTCACTTGGCATTCGCGCGTCCGCGTCATAGGTATTTGCGCAAGTTTCAAATACAGGAGGGCCAAATGGCCGAGATCAAAGACCCCGAAAACACGATCATCATCGAGTTGAAAGACGGCAATGTCGTCATCGAGCTGTTGCCGGACGTGGCCCCTCAGCATTCAGCCCGTATGAAAGAGCTGGCCCGTGGCGGTGAGTATGACAACGTCGCCTTCCACCGCGTGATTGACGGGTTCATGGCGCAAACCGGCGATGTGCAGCATGGTGACATGGAAGACGGGTTCAACATTCGTATGGCGGGCACTGGTGGTTCGTCGCTGCCGAACGTTCCGGCGGAGTTCTCGAAACTGCCTCATGATCGCGGCACGTTGGGCGCGGCGCGGTCGCAGAACCCGGATTCGGCCAACTCGCAGTTCTTCATCAATTTCAAGGACAATCACTTCTTGAACGGTCAGTACACCGTGTATGGCCGTGTCATCGATGGAATGGAGCATGTGGACGCCATCGTACGTGGTGAGCCGCCAGCAAGCCCTGACCGCATGATCAGCGTCAAGGTGGCCGCAGATGCATAAGCTGGCTGCTGCTTTTGCCCTGCTGGCCAGCCCAGCGCTGGCCACCGGCTTGGAGATCGAGATTGAGGGCGAGGGGGCCAATGGCACCGTTACCGTCGATCTATTCGAAGACCTTGCGCCCAAACATGTGGAACAAATCACCACCCTTGCCGCTGCAGGTCAGTATGATGGGGTGGTCTTTCACCGCGTGATCGATGGCTTCATGGCGCAGACCGGTGATGTTGAGTTTGGCCGTATCGGTGGCGATATGCGCCGCGCAGGCACCGGTGGTTCGGACCGTCCCGATTTGCCTGCCGAGTTCTCGGATTTCAACTATGACCGGGGCGTAGTGGGCATGGCGCGGGCGCAAGACCCCGACAGCGCCAATTCACAATTCTTCATCATGTTCGAACCCGGCCCGTTCCTGAACGGCCAGTATACGGTTGTGGGACAGGTCACCGGCGGTATGGACGTGGTTGATGCGATCAAGCGCGGAGACGGCCCGAACGGCGCCGTAATCGGCCAGCCAGACGCGATGAAAAAAGTTACCGTTACGGAATAACGGATAAGCCCGGCGTTGGCTGCAGCGCCGGGCTTCGCTCTATTGTTCGATAAAATCCCGGATTGCCTTGGTATATCCGGCTGCGTCCTGAAACGACGCGAAATGGCTCACATCCTCAAGAATGAGAAGATCGGCACCGGGGATCGCTTCAGCAATGGCCTTTGAATGCTCGGTCAGGATCGCTTCGTCATGGGCGCTTTGCACCACCAGAGTGGGAACAGTGACCGAGGCCAACCCCTCAAGACCGCCGGGTTTTTCCGTGGCCCACATGGCCGCGACCCCGCCGAGGAACTCTTCGAACTTGTCCGGTGTGGGTGACATCTGGGCATAGTCCTCGGCCATCATTCCGACATAGGCTCCAAAGACCTCATTGGTTTCAACCGACGGATCGATGCCATCCAATGAGACATTGCCCGCATGGGCAAAGTGGCTGGCCAGACGATCCGGATCGGTTGACGAGATCATGTAACCGATATTGGCCCCGTCCGACCAACCGACCAGATGAACCTTGTCGACATTCAGATGATCCAGCAGGGCCAGATAGTCCTGCGCCAGAAGGTCATATGCATAGGTGCTGCCATCATTGGTCGACCGTCCGTGGCCACGCGTGTCCGCGACGATGATCGGGTGATCCTGCGCAAGATCCGCCACCTGCGCCGCCCAGATATCCCCGTGCGCCAGACCGCCATGGATCATCAAGATCGGGGTGCCGTCACTGTTGCCATAAGTGGCGTAATACATGTCGATGCCGTTGACCGCAGCGGTGCCAGAGGTCGCGGCCTCGGGCATGGCCGGGGCCTCCGGAATAGTCATCCATTGCTCAGAGGCCCAGCCGGCCGAGGCCAGACAGCCCAGAAACACTGTTGTAGTGAGTGTGTTCATTGCGTCCTCCCAAATCATGGGCGCGACGGTTGCCGACGCCCTGCTGCGCGATGGTATCGCGATTTTCAGGGCGACGGGTAGATTTTATCTGTGCGCCAGATCAGTCGTCGTTGGTCATCGCTTTCCAGATCAGCGCGCCAATTGCGCCGCCAATCATCGGGGCCACCCAGAACAGCCAAAGCTGCGCCAGAGCCGGACCATCCGCAAACAGCGCAACACCTGTCGAGCGCGCGGGATTTACGGATGTGTTGGTCACAGGGATCGAGATCAGGTGGATCAGAGTCAGCCCCAAACCAATTGCAATCGGTGCAAACCCGGCAGGTGCGCCGCTTGAGGTCGCGCCCAGAATGATCACGATGAAGAACGCAGTCATCACGATTTCGATGACCAGAGCGGACATCATGGAATAGCCTTCGGGCGATGCCTCGCCATAGCCATTCGATGCGAACCCTCCGACGCCCTCAAACCCGGGCGCGCCGCTGACGATCAGGTATAGAACAGCCGCAGCTGCGATTGCGCCGATCACTTGGGCAATCCAGTAGGGGATCAGATCCTTGGCATCGAACCGTCCACCGATCATCAGCCCGAGGCTGACCGCAGGATTGAAATGCCCGCCCGAAATATGCCCGACCGCATAGGCCATGGTCAGAACCGTCAGACCAAAGGCAAAGGATACGCCCAGCCAGCCAATGCCTACATCGGCAACGCCCGCAGCCAGTACCGCGCTGCCGCAACCGCCTAGCACAAGCCAGAATGTGCCAAAGAATTCAGCCATGAGTTTTGATGACATGAAAAGTCCTCCAGAAAACAATAGCTTTAAGGTTAATTCAAAAATCGCTTTTTGTGAAACTAACGTCTGCGGGGATTTTTTCTGGCTCTTCCTCAGCGCCAGAAAACTATCCGGTGCGTCCGTAGAATGTTTGGCGAGCGCTTTCTGATAAGGAAATGCCGGGTTCGGTGTTATAGGCGAGCACCGCAAGGATGCGGGTTTGTTCGCCCTCGTTTGGAGCAACCCGGTGGATCGAGTTCCGGCCACGGAAGAATACCAAAGTTCCAGCCTCGGCGTCGAGCTGATAAACTTGGGTACGGCCATCAAGGATGTCGCCAACCGCGTCAAAGCTCATCTCACCAGCATCTGCATCGCGCACATCGCGGACATACTCAAAGGAACCGCCTTGTTCAGGCGGCTGAACCATCAGCGTGATCGCGAAGGAAGAGTTGTCGAAATGCCAGCCCAGCTCTTGCCCTTGCTCGGCAAAGTGGAGATTGATCGACGACAATGGATCGGCGTACTCAAACAGAGCGTCTTCTTCCAGCACATCGCATAGAAAGGCGCGGAATACATCGGAATCATATAGCGCACGAAGGGCAGAAGCCTCGGCAATCTGATCATCGGTCAAGCAACCCTTTGACGAGGTCACCAACCGGTTGCGCGGGTGCTCAGGGTTATAGGCGGGGTCCTGCGGGCTGAGGTAGACCGTGTGCTTCTCGGTCTTGGCATATACCTTATCTTTGTTTGCCAGACCCTCTGCCCGAATGGAGGATATCGCGCTCTCAGTCACGAAACCCGGCATCTCCAGCACACCATCGCGCTGATAGCTTTGTCTGAGCGTTGCGCGAAAGTCCGGGTTCTCGATCGGGTAGGTGGTGAGATCAACAATATCGGCCAGTTCCATCGGACCTCCATGCCGTTGACTGCGTCATACCCAATTGGTGTAGAACTTTCTCAGCACCCAAGAAACAAAAAACGCCGCGAACAGGATCGCGGCGTTTCTGTTGGACAGAAGTGTTTGTCTTACTGTTTGACTTCCGCTGCCGGATTGGCACCCGATTTGCCACTACGGCCTGGGTTCAGGGGGTCGTCCTGACGCTGGACCGAACCCTCGAAATGGGCGCCGCTTTCGATAGCGATGGTCTTGTGAATGATGTCGCCTTCGACGCGAGCGGTCGAGGTCAGGCGGACCTTAAGGCCACGTACGCGACCCACGATGCGGCCATTGACAACAACGTCGTCAGCGGTGACTTCGCCTTTGATGGTAGCAGTCTCGCCGATGGTCAGCAGGTGGGCGCGGATGTCGCCCTCGACAGTGCCCTCAACCTGGATATCGCCCGAGGTCTTCAAGTTGCCGGTGATGTGCAGATCCGAAGACAGGACCGATGCGGGCGGCTTGGGCTTGGGCGGAGTGCTGGCCTTGGTTTCAGCCGGTGCAGGGGCCGCGGGGGTGGCAGGTGCGGCCGGTTTTGCTGCCTCAGTCTCTTTCGATCCGGGTTCGTTGATTTTGCTCTTAGAAAACATTTCTCGCAGCCTTGATGTAAGTCATTGGGTTCACAGGTTTTCCGTTCACGCGCACCTCATAGTGCAGGTGTGTGCCGGTCGACCGTCCGGTGCTACCCATATCAGCAATATGATCCCCGCGCGAGACCCTTTGACCAACCTTTACGCGTATCTTGGTGTTATGAGCGTAAAGTGTCTCAATCCCGAACGCGTGCTTGATCTTAACCAGCCGTCCGAAGCCCGATTGCCAGCCTGCATGAGTTACAACACCATCGGCGGTCGCGAAGATATCGGTGCCTGAGGGGCCGGCAAAGTCCGCGCCATTATGCATGCGACGCCCGCCGGTCTTGGGGTCGCGACGGGTTCCGTAGCCGCTGGTAAAACGAACGGCGGCGCGTACAGGGCTGGCGAAGGGGGCCTTTTCGGCAGCGATGCGATAGAGGTTCAGCTGGTCCATCTGTTCCAGCAGGATATTGGCGCGGATCTGGTCGGGGGTCAGTTCCTCACCGCGTGTGCTCAGGGATAAAGGGGTCAGCGGACCGCCCATACCGCTATATCCGCGCCGAACTTCGTCGAGGATACGATCTGTTGGCATGCCCGCGCTGCGGAACATCTTGTCCAAAGGCTCAACCGAGATCAGCATCGCCTCTTCTAACTGGCGGAAAATCTCGTCGCTGCGTTCCTGCATCAGACGAATTTCCAGCTCAAGCTCGTCGCGTTCGTCCAGCGCGCCTTGGGCATCCGCGGCGATCTGGTCGCGTTGCGCTGCAGTCCGGGCCAGTGCGTCAGTCATGAATTCCATCTGTGCCGGGTTGGCAGATGCCATCATGTAAGCTGCGTCGCCATCTGTGCTGTTTTGCAGTTCCGCCAGCTCGGTCCGTGCGTCTTCGCGCTGTTTCATGGTCGCGCGCAAGGTGGTCTGGATGACGTCGATACCCGTTTCCAGCTCGCGGCGGCGGTTTTCGGATTCCAGCAATTCGGATTGCATGACCGAAATCTGTTCCAGCGCGGCATTGAACCTGTCATGGGCGGCCAAGGCTTCGGCCGCGCGCGCGTCGCGTTCCGCAGACAGGATGTTCAACCGCTCCTGATAGGTGGCTTGATCGCGTTTTGCCTGTTCTCTGAAATTGCCCGATCCGATGCTGTCCATCAGCAGGATCGACGTTGCGATGGCCGTCCATGCGACCATCACCGATACACCGGCGACGGCGGCGATCTGGGTTTCAGAACTCAGCCGGATGAACCGTGTATCATTGTCGGATTTCAGGAATACGCGGCGCTCTGGAAAGTGCCGCTCGAGCAGTGAGTGTAGTTTAATTGCCAGACGTGTCCGCACGCGTCCTACCTCAATTGTCCCCATATCTCGGAGCCGGTCGTGAGTGAGTAGCCGCTCCTTGACGCGATTGCATAAAGGGGACGGGCCAATCGGGCAAGTTTGTTAACCAATCAAGTGCTATGAACGGAGTTTTACCGCGTGTGATCGGCGAGAACTTGCCGATAACGCGCATCTACTGTCAGTCTGATACAACCCCGGGTGGTGGCAGGTCTTCAGTAAGCGGCCAATAGAAATCGGGCGGCAGCCCAGCCTCGGCGCGTTTTTCTTCGTTGAAGGGTGGTTTCAGCACGCCGTGAAAATAACGGCGGACGAGGGCATGGAACACATCCTTGGGATCGGCATTCTCGCGCCCGCAGAGAAAGTGAAACCATTTCGATCCATAGGCTACGTGGCCAACTTCTTCGGCATAGATCACTTCCAGCGCGGCGACGGCATCGTCGGCGTTCGCCTTGCGGAAGATGTCGATCATCCCGGGCGTCACGTCGAGCCCGCGTGCCTCAAGCACCATGGGAACGACGGCGAGTCGACCCATCAAGTCCTCGGCCGTGTCCTCGGCGGCTCGCCACATTCCGGCATGGGCGGGCAGGGCGCCATAATGGCTTCCCATGTGTTCCAGACAGTCGCAGACCATCTCGAAATGGCGCGACTCTTCCTCGGCGCATTTCACCCAATCGTCGTAGAAACCGATGGGCATTGGCACATGCCCAAACCGGGCGATGATGTCCCAGTGCAGATCAACGGCGTTCAATTCGATATGGGCAACGGCGTGCAACAGCGCGATACGACCAGCTTCTGACCCCGGCCTGCGCCGGGGTACATCGCGGGGCGATAACAGCTCGGGTTTATTGGGACGCGCAGGGTAAAGCGGAGGCTCGGCAGAGCCCACTTTGATCTTGGGTGCTTCGCCTTTTCGGGCTGCAAACCATTCGGCGGCATAGCGTTTGGACAGAGCAGTCTTCTCGCGCCCGACCGATGTGGTCAGAACCTCAGTCGCCATTTCGGTCAGTGTTTTTGACACGCTTGCCCCCTTACGCTGCAGTCCGCGCGGGTCATACCCTTGATGCCCGCGCGGGTCGAGGGGGTCAGAGTGCGCGCGCTGCCTCGAGCACTTCGTCCACGTGCCCGGGCACTTTTACCTTGCGCCAGACGCGGGCGATCTTGCCCTCAGCATCGATTAGAAAGGTCGAGCGTTCGATGCCCTTATACTTGCGCCCATACATGTTCTTTTCGACCCAGACGCCATAGTCCTCGCACACGGTCTGGCCGTCATCGGATAGCAGCGGCGTGGTCAGGCCGTGCTTGGCGACAAATTTGTCATGCTTGGCCACGGTATCGCGCGAAATGCCGAAAACGTTAGCGCCCGCATCCGCAAAGGCCTGCAGTTGTTCCGAGAAACCGATGGATTCCTTGGTGCAGCCCGGCGTATCATCGCGGGGATAGAAAAACAGAACGACTGCGCGGCCGCGCTGTTCCGACAGGGACACCTCGCCGCCACCGTCGCGGGGCAGAGTAAAGTCGGGTGCGATGTCTGAGACTTCGGGCATATTCAAACTCCGGCTGAGAAATTAACGGTTGCCATTTATCATAGGGCTCCGTTGGCAGGTTGAAAGGCGTGGGACGCAAATTGGTCCAGCAAGAACAGCAGGATGACACGGAGGCGGAGAAAAAACCGCGCCGAAGGTCACGCCGGCGCACGGCTGGGCTGTGGACATTGCGGGGCGTCTTTATCCTTGGATTTCTGGCGCTGTTCACCGGCTTTATGGTGGTTGGTCAGCGCATGCACGCGCCCGACTGGTTGCGCGATCGGGTTGAGGCCCGGCTCGATCAGGCGTTGGGTGGTGTGCAGATACGATTTGGCGACGTCAGCTTTATCATCCATGAAGGCTGGCGCCCGCGTTTGCGGCTGACCGACGTTCGTATCAGCGACGCCGCCGGTCAGCAGATTGCAGAAGTCTCGGACCTGCGGGCCAGCCTATCGATGCGCCCACTGCTGCGCGGACATGTGCGGCCCAAGCGGATCATCCTGCAAGGTGCTCAGATTGCGTTGACCCGGGGTGTTGATGGCGCGCTTTCACTGACCGTCGGGGCAGGCAGCGCACCGGTTGGGCAGGCCCGAAATCTGGCGCAGTTGATCGAGACCTCGGATGAGGTATTCCAGTCGCCAGCCCTGTCGGCCTTAACCTCGGTCGAGTTGGATGCGATCACGCTGGACTATCAAGACCTGCGGCTTGGGCGATCCTGGGTGTTGGATGGCGGGCGCATTCAAGCTAATCGCAGCGCGGGAGAGGTGCGGCTGGCCACCAGTTTCTCGGTTCTTGCGGGGCGTGATTATGTCAGCATGATCGAGGCGAACTATACCAGTTTGCTCGGCAGCCCTGCCGCCCAATTCGGTGTTTCGATCACTGATCTTCCTGCGGAAGATATTGCGGGTCACAGCCCGGCCTTGGCTTGGATGCAGGTTCTGCGCACCCCGATCTCGGGTGCCTTGCGCGGCAGCGTGGATGCAGAGGGCGCATTGGGCCCGGTCTTTGCGACGCTCAATCTTGGGACGGGCGCAGTGCAGCCCACGCCCGAGACGACGCCGATCAAATTTGAATCGGCGCGCACTTATTTTACCTACGATCCGGCGCAAGAGGTGCTTGATTTCAACGAGGTATCGATCCGTTCCGCCTGGGGTACGGTGCAGGCCGATGGCAAAGCCTTCCTTCAAGGCGTCAATGCGGGCGGTCTGGACAGTATGTCGGGGCAATTTCGCCTGAGCGGGATTGAGATCAACCCGGCCAATCTGTTCCCCGAAGCGTTGAACCTGACGCGGGCTGACGTGGACTTCCAGATGAAGCTGGCCCCCTTCCGGATGCAATTGGGTCAGATGACGATCGAAGACGGTGCCCATCGCGCGCGGCTCAGCGGGTCTCTGGCCGGGTTGTCCGAAGGGTGGGTGGCTGCGATTGATGCCCAGATCGACCAAATGAGCTCGGACCAGCTGTTGAATTACTGGCCGGAACGGCTGGCCCCGAAGCCGCGACTGTGGGTCACTGAAAATCTGAACTACGGAGAGATGTCGGATCTGGATTTCGCATTGCGTTTGCGGCCTGACGAAAAGCCCGACATCTACGTGGATTTCGAATTCGACAAGGCCGAAATTCGGTTCGCCAAGACCTTGCCGCCTATTCAGGATGCACAAGGACAGGCTAGTCTGCTCAACCGGCGCTTCACTGTTTCGGCGCAAAAAGGGATCGTGATCGCGGATGAAGGCGGAGTGGTTGATGCCTCGGGCACGTCATTCATCATTCCCGACACCGGCATTAAGAAAACCACACCAGCCATTGCGCGGGTTGAGGCGAGCGGCAGCGTGACCGCGGCTATGTCGTTGCTGGATCGACCGCCGCTGCAATTGCTTACCAAGGCGAACCTGCCCGTCGATCTGGCCGATGGTCAGGTCAGTCTGACCGGGACGCTTTCCTTGCCTCTGATCAAAGGCCTGAAGCTGGAGGACACAAGGTTCCATTATACGGGCGAGTTATCGAATTTGGAGAGCAGCAGGCTGGTCCCAGGATTTGAAGTCAGCGCCGACCGCCTGGATCTGATCGGGGATCAGACGCAGGTGGCGATTCAGGGCGATGGTCTGTTTGGTGTTGTCCCGGTCGAGGCCGTGTGGCGTCAGCCGATTGGCGGAGAAACTCCGCAGCAAAGCGAATTGACCGGACAGATCGAGCTTTCTCCGCGTCTGATGGAGCAGATCAACGCCGGGCTGCCGCGCGGGATGCTAACCGGAGAAGGGTTAGCCGATTTCAGCCTGAGCCTTGGCGCTGGCGAACCGCCGCGTTTGTCAGCGGAATCCGATCTGGTCGGTGTTGCGCTGGCAATCCCGGAACTTGGATGGCGAAAATCGGCTAGTACCAGCGGCAATTTGACCGCCGAGGCGACTTTGGGTGCGGATCTCAGCGTTGATTCACTGCGAATTGATGCGGCGGGATTGCGGACAAGTGCGGCGATCTCTTTCCGGGACGGCGGGTTTGACAGAGTGCGTTTCAGCTCGTTCGAGTTGGGTAATTGGTTGGCGGTTCCGGCGGAACTGATTGGACGCGGTTCTGCACTGCCAGATATCCGCGTGTTGGGCGGCGTGCTCGATCTTGGGAAATCCACAATTGGCGAAGGGAGCAGCAGTGGCGGCGCTGCGGGGCCCGGGCCAAGGCTGGACGTGGCGCTCGACCGGTTGCAGGTCACCGAAACCGTTGCTCTGACCGGACTTAAAGGATCGTTTCAAACGACTGGCGGGCTGAGCGGCGACTTTAGCGCTCAAGTAAACGGCGGTGCTTCGATCAGAGGGCAGGTCACGCCGCGCGCATCGCGATCTGCGGTTGGACTGACCTCTGAGGACGCGGGTGCAGTTCTGCGCTCGGCCGGGGTTCTGACACAGGCGCGCGGTGGAACGATGCAATTGCAACTCGATCCGATCGCTGAGCCCGGAAATTATGATGTTGATCTAAAGATCAAGAACACGCGGATCACCGACGCCCCGGCCATGGCGGCGATTTTGAACGCGATCAGCTTGGTTGGTTTGCTGGATGAAATGGCGGGGCAGGGTATCTTCTTTTCCGCAATCGACAGCAAGATGCGCATCACGCCGAGCGAGGTTAAGGTGTTGAGCGGCAGCGCCGTAGGGCCGTCGATGGGGATTTCCTTTGATGGCACCATCGATACGGTGGCTGGCATGTTGAATCTGCGCGGCGCGATTTCACCGATCTACTTGGTCAATGCGATTGGCAGTGTGCTGTCTAAAAAGGGCGAAGGTATATTTGCCTTCAATTATACTCTGACTGGCCCGCTGAGCGACCCAAAGGTTTCCGTCAATCCGCTTTCGGGCCTTGCACCTCTATTCCTTCGCAATCTCCTACGCGAACCTGCCCCAACTGTTTCGGATGGTCCGAATGCCACGCCGGACCGACCTGACGAAGAGCACCCAGCACTCCAGACCCGGGGTGAGGATCGCTGATCTGAGTGGTGGCCGAATCTATCGGGCCGATGTATGGCGCGGCCATGAAACTCAGCGATTTTGACTTCCATCTGCCGGATCACTTGATTGCCACGCGGCCTGCCAGCCCACGCTCCTCAGCACGGCTGCTGCTTGCTCAAGGCGAAGCTGTTCAGGATCGGCACGTGTTCGACCTGCCGGACATATTGCAGCCCGGTGATCGATTGGTTCTGAACGATACCCGTGTCATCCCCGCGAGGCTGAGCGGTCGGCGACACCGGGACAGCGCGCAGGGGCCGGTTTCGGCTGCGATCGAGGCAACATTGCTTGACCCGCAATCTGATGGATGCTGGGCGGCGCTGATCAAGCCTCTGAAAAAGGTCAAGCCAGGAGAAGAAATCGTATTCTCGGATGATCTGAGCGCGACCTTGGAGAAAGTAGCGGATGGCCAGGCCTATTTGCGCTTCAACCTGACCGGAGAGGATTTCGATCAGGCATTGGAGCAAGCAGGCGCGATGCCTCTGCCCCCCTATATCGCGGCAAAACGTGCGGCGGACGAACAGGATAAAACCGACTACCAGACCGTTTGGGCGCGAAACTCTGGTGCTGTTGCGGCCCCAACGGCGTCGTTGCATTTCGACGACGAGTTGTTGGAGGCACTGTCGGCGCGCGGCGTCGATTTCACCCATGTCACGCTGCATGTAGGTGCAGGAACCTTTCTGCCGGTTAAGGTCGAAGACGTGACCACCCACAAGATGCATGCTGAATGGGGACGGGTCAGCGCGCGGGCTGCAGCCGAGATCGCGGCAACCAAAGAAGCAGGCGGACGGGTTATTCCCGTGGGAACGACTGCTTTGCGCTTGATCGAAAGTGCGGCGCGTGGTGGACAGATCGAGCCTTGGGAAGGCGAGACAGATATCTTCATTTACCCCGGATTCCGATTCAACGTGACCGATGCGCTGATGACGAATTTTCACCTGCCAAAATCCACCCTGCTGATGCTGGTTTCGGCGCTGATGGGGCAAGATCGGGTCAAGTCAATATATGACCATGCCGTTGCGGGCGAGTATCGCTTTTTCTCGTATGGAGATGCGTCTTTGCTGATCCCATCGTCGTAACTTGGCCATCCACGTCTTCATGATGTCGTAGACAGGCGCGATGTTATTGGGGAAAGATTGCAAAGCGGACAAAACACATCAGCAATTTTGGATAGGCAGAATGCTTCAGGTACTTTCCAGCGCTTGGGCGCTTCTTCTTGGGATGGGGTTGCTGATGGTTGGCAACGGCCTGCAGGGCACGTTGCTGGGTGTGCGCGGAGAGATTGAAGGGTTCTCAACCCTCGAGATGTCCTTTGTGATGTCTGCCTATTTCCTTGGATTTCTGGGCGGCTCGCGTCTGGCACCTGAAATGATCCGCCGTGTGGGCCATGTGCGCGTGTTTGCGGCGCTCGCTTCGTTCATCTCGGCCGTCATGATCATGTATCCCATGCTGACCAATCCAATTGCTTGGTCGCTGGGCCGTGTGATCATCGGATTTTGTTTCTCGGGCGTGTATGTGACCGCCGAAAGCTGGTTGAACAACGCTGCAAACAATGAGAACCGGGGGCAGGCACTGTCACTCTATATGATAGTGCAGATGTTGGGCGTTGTCAGCGCACAGGCCCTGCTGTTGGTGGGCGATCCAGCCGGGTACGAAACCTTTGTCATCGCATCAATCCTGGTTTCGGTTTCTTTTGCGCCGATTCTGCTGTCGATCTCTCCGACGCCCGCATTTGACACCACCAAACCGATGACCCTGCGCAAGCTGATGGATACCTCTCCTCTGGGCTGTGTTGGCATGTTCCTGTTGGGCGGCATATTTTCGGCGCAATTCGGGATGAGCGCGGTTTACGGCGCATCGGTCGGCCTGAGCCTTGTCGAGATCTCGACCTTCGTGGCTGTGTTCTACATCGGGGCTGTTTTGCTACAGTTTCCGATCGGATGGATTTCTGACCGGATGGACCGGCGTTTGCTGATTTTGCTGACGGCAGCGGTTGGTGGCGCGGGCGCGCTGATTGGCATGATTTACGGTGTCACCTTTACCATGCTTCTGGTCGCGGCATTCATCATCGGTGGGATGACAAGCCCGCTCTATTCACTGCTGATCGCCTATACCAACGACTATCTTGAGTATGACGATATGTCTGCGGCCTCGGGCGGGTTGATCTTTATCAACGGGCTTGGTGCAATTGCCGGTCCGATTATCACCGGTTGGCTGATGGGGGCAGGCGTGGTCGGTCCGTCTGGCTTCTTCTTGTTCATCGCCGCACTGATGTTTACGATGGCGGCATATGCCGCCTATCGCATGACCCAGCGCGTCTACAAACCCGTTGATGAGACCGGAACGATTGCGCCGATCTATCCGACATCGTCGCCCGTTGCCCTGGAAGTAGCGCAAGAGGTTGCCATCGAAGCCGCGCAGGATGAGCAGGATACGCAAGATCCCGCCTGAGCGCCGGAATTGTGACTTTTGTGTTGCAATATGTTACTGTCACAAATCTGTAAAAGTGATTTTAATGACGTTACGTCCTGGGGAGGACAATTACGGAGTCTAGGGCAATGGCAGGTCCTGAAGAAGTATTGAGTTTTTGGTTAGATGAGGTTGGCCCCGACGGGTGGTACCTACAGGATGACGCGCTGGATGCGCGGATCCGGGAAAAATTCCTAAAGACATGGGAAGATGCGTGCGAGGGGAAATTCTCGCTCTGGCTGACATATCCCAGCGGATCGCTGGCATATATTATCCTTTTGGATCAGTTGCCTCGCAACATGTTCCGGGGCAGCAAACAAGCTTTTGCATCGGATAGGGCAGCGTTGGCAGCCGCGAAATGCGCGGTCGACAAAGGCTGGGATCTGAAAATCGATGAACCGGCGCGGCAGTTCTTTTACTTGCCGATGATGCATTCGGAAAATCTGTGTGATCAGGAGCGTTGTGTGCGCCTGATGCTCGAACGGATGCCGGAAGGTGGCGATAGCAACCTGCTGCATGCGCGTGCTCATCGCGAGGTGATCCGAAAGTTTGGTCGTTTCCCATATCGCAACGATGCTTTGGAACGCGCCACAACTGAACACGAAGCCGCATATGTCAGCAACGGCGGCTATGGTTCCACAGTGCGCGAATTGCAGGCCGCGACTTAGGTCGCGGGCTCGCATCCCTTGATGACCAAAATCCGGTCGGTGAAGCTGTCTGCGGATGTCGTGATCGCATAGTTGATCAGGTCTTCCGGTTCTTCAACAAGCTTCGCCAACCGGGTCTGTGTGTCTTCGAGTTTACCTTCCAAATTATTAAGGCGTTGCAGGGCGGCATTCACCTGTTGTCGCATTGTCGCGTCTAGCAATGATCCCGCGCTTAGGGAGGCAAGATCGCTGCGCAGCGCGGTCAGTTCTCCGCGAATTCCTTGCGCCTCTTCGCGTAACGGCGCCACGACTTGCAGGTTTTCAGCAAACCCGGATCGGATCTGATCTACGGATTGCGCCAGCTTCCAGCCCAGAAAGAGGCATATCGCCAGCAATATCAATGTCGCATTCAAAAGGGCAAGAAGCAGGTCTTTGAGCGTTTTAGCCATGAGACGCCTTTCGGAAATCGGAAATTCAAAATCAGATGGTCCTGAAACCCCGGTTCTAGCCTTTGTTCAAGAGTGGGTATAGGCTGAAATCAGCTTGATACATGTGATTTGACCCTGCGTCATATATGTCGCGGGTTGCCATGTTGATGCGCTGAGAAAAATAGTTTAACGGTAAACTAGTTTTTAAATCGACCTGCGCCGAGAGGGAAACATGGCTGCACAATCCTATGATCTGATCGTAATCGGGGCTGGCCCCGGTGGCTATGTTGCTGCAATTCGCGCGGCACAGTTGGGGCTGAAAACCGCCGTAGTAGAGCGCGAACATCTGGGTGGCATCTGTCTGAACTGGGGCTGCATTCCGACAAAAGCGCTGCTGCGATCATCAGAAGTGTTCCATCTGATGGAGCGTGCGAAAGACTTTGGTCTGAAGGCGGACAAGGTTGGATATGATCTGGACGCTGTCGTTAAACGCTCACGCGGTGTTGCCGCGCAGCTTTCGGGCGGCATCGGTCACTTGCTGAAAAAGAACAAAGTTGCCGTTGTGATGGGTGAAGCATCGATCCCGGCCAAAGGCAAGGTTAGCGTCAAGACCGACAAGGGCACAGAAGAGCTGACAGCGAAGAATATCGTGCTGGCCACAGGTGCCCGTGCGCGCGAATTGCCAGGGTTAGAGGCCGACGGCGATCTGGTTTGGACCTACAAGCACGCGTTGCAGCCGCCTCGGATGCCAAAGAAACTGCTGGTCATCGGCTCGGGCGCAATCGGCATCGAATTCGCCAGCTTCTACAATACCTTAGGCGCGGACACGACCGTTGTCGAAGTTATGGATCGCGTTTTGCCGGTCGAAGACGCCGAGATCAGCGCCTTTGCCAAGAAGGCCTTTACCAAGCAAGGCATGACCATCATGGAAAAGGCGATGGTCAAACAGCTGGATCGCGCCACATGCAAAGTCACCGCGCATATCGAGGTGAAGGGCAAGGTCGAGAAACACGACTTTGACACCGTAATCTCGGCAGTGGGTATTGTTGGCAATGTCGAAAACCTTGGGCTCGAAGCTCTGGGCGTCAAGATCGACCGCACCCATGTTGTAACGGATGAGTTCTGCCGCACCGGTGTGGACGGGCTCTATGCGATCGGAGACATCGCCGGCGCGCCTTGGCTGGCGCACAAGGCCAGCCACGAGGGCGTCATGGTCGCGGAACTTATCGCCGGCAAGCACGCACATCCGGTCAAACCCGAAAGCATCGCGGGCTGTACCTACTGCCAGCCGCAGGTCGCCTCAGTCGGTTACAGCGAAGCCAAGGCCAAAGAGCTGGGCTATGACATCAAAGTCGGACGCTTCCCGTTCATTGGCAACGGCAAGGCCATCGCATTGGGTGAGCCCGAGGGGCTGATCAAGACTGTGTTCGATGCCAAGACCGGAGAGTTGCTGGGCGCACACATGATCGGCGCCGAAGTAACCGAGTTGATCCAGGGCTATGTGGTTGGCCGCCAGTTGGAAACCACGGAAGAAGATCTGATGAACACCGTCTTCCCGCACCCAACGCTGTCAGAAATGATGCATGAAAGTGTGCTGGATGCCTATGGGCGCGTGATCCACATGTAAGGGAAGGGGGCTCTGCCCCCGCCGCGGCAGACCGCGACTCCCCCGGGATATTTATAGCCAGATGAAGCAGGGGATCCGAACTTCATCTGGCCGAAAATATCCCGGAGCGCGAGGCAGAGCCTCGCAAAATTCCAGGTTTATTTCTTGGTTAAAGCTTCCAGTATACGCGCCCATGAGCGGATGCCTTTGTGGAAGCTTTTGACGTCATATTTCTCATTCGGTGAGTGGATCGCATCGTCATCATTGGCATAGCCGACCAGCATCGAATCCAGGCCCAGAACCGTGTTGAAGTATCCAACGACGGGAATTGAGCCACCCATGCCGGTAAAGACGGCTTCGCGATCCCATTCATCAGACAATGCGCCGCGTGCGGCTTCGAATTCGGGGCGGTCGAGATTCATGACCGACGCAGGAGATCCTTCAAGGTCATTATCCCAAACAACTTTGGCATCCGTCGACAAGCGGTCTTCGACATGTTTGCGAATTTTGTCGCGCAGCGCGTCCGGGTCCATGTCGCCGACAAGACGGCAGGTGATTTTGCAATGTGCCTCGGACGGGATCACGGTTTTAGAGCCAGCACCATTGTAGCCACCCCAAAGGCCGTTTACTTCGAGCGTCGGGCGTGCCCATTGTTGTTCCAGTGTGGAATAGCCCATTTCGCCATGAGGTTCGGTGTAGCCGACGGAGTTCAGGTATTCCGCTTCGTCAAAGCCGCAGTTCTGCCATTGGCGCAACTGATCCGCAGGGACTTCGTGCACACCTTCGTAGAACCCTTCGACAGCGACGCGACCGGTCTCTTCGTCATAGAATGACGCGACGAGGCGTGACAGTTCACGCAGCGGGTTCAGGCCAGGCCCGCCATAGTGACCCGAGTGCAGGTCGATGCGGGGGCCGATAATGGTGAACTCATCTTTCAGCATACCACGTAGCTGCGACGCGATCGACGGCACGCCGCGCGAGACCATCGAGGTATCACAGACCAGCGCCAGATCGGCCTGAAGTTCGGCTTTGTTTGCCTCCAGGAACGGCACGAGCGAGGGCGAGCCCGATTCTTCCTCACCCTCGAAGAAGAAGGTGATGCGACAGGGCAGGGAGCCGTGGACTGCTTTCCAAGCACGGCAGGCCTCGACAAAGGTCATCAACTGGCCCTTGTCGTCGGATGACCCACGTCCCCGGATCACTTGTCCGTGTGCTGTGTCCTCCAGGGCCGGGTCAAACGGGTCGCGGTTCCACAGCTCCAGCGGATCAACCGGTTGCACGTCGTAGTGTCCGTAGAACAGCACATGCGGGCCATCGCTGTCTTCACCGACATGGCCAACGACCATGGGATGGCCGGGCGTCTCGCGCTTCTCGGCCGCAATACCGATGCTTTGAAGATCGGCGACCAACCAGTCGGCCGCCTTGTCCACATGTTCTTTGTAGGCGGGATCAGTTGAGATTGACGGAATGCGCAGAAACTCCATCAGGCGGTCAATCGAGGTGGTCAGATCGGTGTCGATCCGGCTGAGTACGGCATCAAGCGACATGGGGCTCTCCTACTAGGTCTGGATTTTGCGCAGAGCCTAGCAGCGTTGGTAGGGCCGTCCAGCCCGATTTGACCAACCGATCTGATGAATCTACCTGCGTCGTTTCCTCGCGTTTATTGGCCGTAACTTTGCTTGTCGGTCTGGGCGTTAGACGTTATTTGATGCAAATCAAAGTTGGGTTCAGCGGTTCGGCTGTAGGCAGGTCGGACAGATGAACGCGGCGTCATTCTTGCGGCAAGCCAGCAAGGTGGCGAAAATAGCCGCCCGGAGCTATAGTAACCGGGCATCCAAGGAGGGTCCGTTGGACTATACTGCTCAGCTCGATACAGCGATTGCTAGGCTGCATGACGAAGGCCGTTACCGGACCTTTATCGACATTGAACGTCGCAACGGTCATTTCCCGCATGCGGTGCGGACCTGTCCGGACG